>CP031740.1:6235000-6535000 GCA_022701275.1 Microcoleus vaginatus PCC 9802 | reverse complement strand
AATTTGTCAAGATTGAAAATATAAGTAGAGGACAACCACATGAACTTTTCTATACAATCTGTTTACAACTGGTATCGCGAAACCCTCCGCAACCCCAAATACCGCTGGTGGATTATTCTGGGAACGCTGGCATATTTGGTAAGCCCGATCGACATTGCCCCAGACTTTCTCCCCGTCGTCGGACAAATTGACGATGTGGCAATTGCTGTCTTGCTGATTTCCGAAGTGTCCCAAATGGCGATCGACTACTTTAAATCCCGCCAAACAGAGACAGCCTCAGCATCCGAAGCCACCGGTGCCCATTATTCTGAAGCCCAAGGCAGCACCGTTGACGTAGATGCAGTTTCTGTAAAATAATTGCCAAAAATAATCGAGCGCTACAACCCTGACTTCTTCAAGAAATCGGGGTTTTTGTTTTTTAAATGCCAACTGCTCAGATCGTGCTCCAAAGCTGGTAATTTTAACTATGATCCATCTGTGCTAACAACAAATTTTTATAGATGAAGTTTAGCGAAATAGTACAAAAACTTAACTTAGCCAGCAGTCGCACCCTCACAGCGTCGGTTGCTACCGATCCAGATATTACAGGCGCGGCCCCTGTTGATGAAGCTGCACCCGGTACTATCAGTTACATAGAAGGTGCTAAATTTGCCGTTCATACAGCCACTACAAATGCTTCGGCTTTAATTTTACCCTTAGATGAAAGCCTCCAAGCTCAATGTGACGATCGCAATATTGCTTGGATTGCCGCACCAGATCCGCGATTGCTGTTTGCTGAAACGATCGCCATTTTCTATCAACCGTTTCGCCCAGCATCCGAAATTCATCCCTCAGCCACGGTTCACCCATCAGCAGAAATTAGTGAAAATGTCTATATTGGCCCCAACGTCGTTATTCAACCAAAAGTCAAAATTGGCAGCAACGTTTGCATTCATCCAAATGTCGTAATTTACCCTGATGCGGAAATAGGCGAAGGCACTGTTTTACACGCTAACTGCGTCATTCACGAACGCACTCGCATCGGGGCAAATTGCGTGATTCACAGCGGTGCGGCGATCGGCAGCGAAGGTTTTGGGTTCGTGCCGACAGCCACAGGATGGGTGAAAATGGAGCAGTCTGGCTGCACGGTATTAGAAGAGGGCGTTGAGGTTGGCTGCAACAGCACGATCGACCGGCCCGCTGTCGGAGAAACCCGCATCGGCCAGAATACAAAAATCGACAATTTAGTACACGTAGGTCACGGCTGTCAAGTAGGGAAAAATTGTGCGTTTGCCGCTCACGTTGGCATGGCCGGCGGAGTAAAAATTGGCAACAATGTAATTTTGGCAGGTCAAGTGGGAATTGCTAATCAAGCCAAAATCGGAGATGGGGCAATCGCCACTGCTAAAGCCGGAATTCACAGCGACGTGCCCGCAGGTGCGATCGTGACGGGAGTTCCAGCAATTCCCCACAAACTATTTCTCAAAGCCGCAGCCGTCTACAACCGCTTGCCGGAAATGTACCAGTCTTTGAGGCAAATTCAGCGCAAGCTCGATCGGTAGTCAATTCGCAGTTGGCAGTAGTCAGTAGTCATTAGTTAACAGTCAACAGTCAACAGTTAACAGCCAACAGTCAACAGTATTATAGTTGCAACCCCTTAAATGTGGAATAGCATAAACAACCTGCGACTGCTGTCGCCGTCAATACCAGCAATTGTCAAAATAATCTTGTTTTTCTCAACTTGGATTGTTGTGTGGCTTCCCGCAGCGATTGTGCTGGCGATCGCCCTCAAATGGCATCCGCCCCAACCTCTGGGAAACAAAAAACTACCTTTACTAGCTTCCCTCTACGTGATTGTCCCCTTCATTTTATGGGCGACAAGTTGGATCGAAAACACGCCTTTTGCCAACTGGGGTTGGGATTGGCAACCCGCAGTTTTGATGTCATTACTGCGGGGATTAGGATTAGGAATAATCAGCTTAGTAATTTTATTCGGTCTGCAATTAAGCGCAGGCTGGATCGAGCTAAAAATCGGGGAAATATCCACCGAAACAGGCGAAAAAAAAATTAATCCTTGGGCCTTAATTCTTAACCCTGCTAGTCTGCTGACTCTGTTATTAGGAATGTGGATTAGTGCCACAGAAGAGTTAATCTTTCGCGGCTGCTTGCAAACAATCCTCCAGCAAGATTACTCAGTGCTAATCGCAGCAGCGATCGCGAGTTTCATTTTCGCGATCGCCCACCTAATTTGGGCCGCCAAAGAAACTCTACCGCAACTGCCCGGATTGTGGCTGATGGGGATGGTTTTAACATTAGCCCGCATCGCCGACAATGGTAGTTTGGGATTGGCGATCGGCATTCACGCAGCTTGGATTTGGGGTATAACTACCGTAGATACAGAAGGCGCAATTAATCCCACAGGCCGCGCACCAGAATGGATTACAGGAATAGCAGCAAAACCCCTAGCCGGTGCCGCCGGAATTCTGCTACTGCTAGCAACAGCAGCCGTACTGTTCTTAATTAAAAATTAAAACCTAATACCCCAAACCCCTTTAAAATTACCTCTTCTCTTCCTCTCTTCCTCTCTTCCTCTGCGCCCTCTGCGCCCTCTGCGGTAAAAAAAGATTAGATTCAATCAAGCGAGAACTAAAACCACAAAAAACACAGATAACACAGGCATTAATCTGCGTTAATCGGCGGTTAAAATTCAGACATTAATTCAAGTGTCGATCGATCGTCACAATCGAAACAGGCCGCAACGCATCAAAACGAGTTGAATTCCCCCCAGCCACAGAACGCGATAACTGCATTTGCACGATTCGGTAACTCCAGTGCGGTTCCCGGCGCACCCGATCGCCGATCCAGCTCAAAACAGTAGCAATATCCTCAAAAGCATCCAAAGCCAGCACGATCGAGCCTCCAGGGAGCAGCCGCAGCGCGCAAACGCCCAAAATTTTAGTTAACCCTCCGCCACTACCGCCAATAAAAATCCGGTGCGGAGGACGCAAGCGGTGCAAGATTTCCGGGGCGGTTCCGTAAATCGAGAACACATTTTGCAGCCCAAAACGGCCATAGTTGAACTCGATCGCAGAAGTACCAGAAACCGTTTGTTCGATCGCATACACCTCAGACTGCGGGAATAAACGAGCAATTTCGATCGAGACAGAACCATTACCAGCACCCACATCCCAGACAACTTGTCGCGGTTGCAAAGCCAATTGTGCCAACACCAACACCCGCAATTCCCGTTCCACCGTCAAACCCGGCTTGTCGCCACAACCGATAAAAGCTGCATCCGGAATGCCCAACAAAGGCAACTTTTCCAAATCCAAAGGTTCTGCCCTCGGCGGGGACTCGCGCAGCATCACAACCACGCTCAGCGGTGCAAAAGACTCTCGCAGCAAAGCTGACAGAGAACGCAGGCCCACCCGCTCGTCAGCAGCACCCAAATTCTCGCAAACCCAAAACTCGTAGCGTGTAGGCAAATCTAGAGCTTTCACCCAATTTGCCAGGGCCGCCGGAGTATGAGTTTCGTCGGCGAGGACCGCAATTTTCTCGACACCCAGCTTGAGTTTTGCCGTCAGTTCCTCAAAATAACGTCCTTGAGAGCCAACAAAATGAGCGTCTTGCCAAGGGATATGTAAGCGGTTAAAAGCCAACTGCACAGAACTGACGTGGGGGTGAAAAGTCAATTCTTCTGTCGGTAATTGGGCAATTAACAACTTTCCCCAGCCGTAGAACAGCGGGTCGCCGGCCACTAAAATTACAATGAGTTGATCACGGGGTTCCACCGTCCCCCCAGAGGGTTCTAATTCGGGTTCAGTCGCCCACCAGCGCCGAATTTCCAGAATTGCTTCGGTCAAATCTTCCAACGCCCAGCGCTCTTCGTCGTGCTGGGGAAAATAGCTCAAATGGCGCTCGCTCCCTATTAGCAGAGCGGCCATTTCTACAACCTGCCGCGCCGATTCGCTCAGCCCAGCAGCCCCATCTAAACCTATACCAACAACGTGTACTTTGACAACTCTTCGACCCGAAGGCACGAGGATTCTTGGTTCATTGGGACTACTCACGTAGCTTGCCCTCCCCAAAATTCACTGCGATTTGCCCAACCGCTGTATATCCACGCTGCAACACCACCTGCGCGGCTGCAACATCTCGATTCGTTTCATAGCCACAGGTTTGACATCTATGTATTCGTTCGGATAGTTCTTTTTTGCCTGTATGAGTTTGACATCTTGGGCAGGTTTGACTTGTTCGGTTCGGGTCTACCTTGGCGAAGTATGCACCTCGCTTAAAGCAAACATGACCCAAGATATTCAGGAACTGACCAAACCCTGCATCAAGCGTGTGCTTGCTGATCATTCCGGCTGACATTGCTGTGAGGTTCAAGTCCTCAGCAAATACTGTTTGGGCTGCGTTACATAAATGATGTGCGGTTTTGAAATGAAAGTCTTTGCGACTGTTCGAGATGTATTCGTGGTGCTTGGCTATTTGGTGTTGAATTTGACGAAACTTTCTAGAACCTTTTTTCTTGCCTTTGAGTTGACGTTGCAGCAATTTCAGCTTGCGTTGTCCATCCACAAAGAATCGAGGCCTATCAATCAATTCACCATCAGAAGTTGCCAAAAAATGTTTTAACCCTAAATCAATCCCTAATCCATGCCCTGAAGGTGAGGCTTGAGGCACTGCGACATCACATTCCAAAGTGAGCATGGCTACGTAACCAGAAGCCCTCTTAACAACGCGAATTTGCTTGACATCAAACCCTTGAGGGATTGGACGTGACAGGTGCATTTTAACTAACCCAATCTTGGGTAGGTTGACCCAATCGGCACCATCAAACCGTTTAACGGAGTCTAGATTCAATTGAGGGAACACAAATGAGCGCATCCGTTTTTTGAATCTAGGAAAACCGTGTCCTCGTTCCCACATCGCCACAAACGCTGCCTCTAGTTGGCGCAACGCCTGCTGCAATACATGGGTGTGAGGTAGTTTCAACTCAGGAATTAACTTCTTTGCGAATGCCAATGATTTGCATTGGCGGGCAAAGGTTGGACGCGGTGCATCAGCAGGGATCATGTATTCCTGCTTAATGCTGCACAAGTTTATATCACACTTACGAGAATTAACCCAATCTTTTCGTTCCCGCAATGCAAAGTTGTAGACCTTGCGGCAAATATTGAGCCACAGGTCGAAAGTTTGGCGTTGCGCGTCGGTAGGAATGAGCTTGTACTCGTAGGTTAGATTTAACATACAACGATTGTAGAGCCAACCTGAATAAATGCGGTGCTGTTTATTCACAAACCTCTCGGAGAGATTCCCAACCGAAAGTCCCCCTAGAATGGGGAGGCTTGTATCCCATTTTTTTTGTCACTTTTTAAGCAAAAAGTAAAAAACCAGAATTACTGATTTTTCCTGGTTTTTCATAAATTTTTTCCTTGACTTTACTGTCAAACAAAAATAATTAAAGCATTTAATAGGCAATATCCTGACTCTTGTCACAGGGGAGAGGGGGCGAGAGAGTGGGAGATGGGGAGAGTGGGAGATGGAAAAAATCTTCTTTCTTCCCTCTTCCCTCTTCCTTCTTCCTTCTTCCCTCTTCCTTCGTTAAAACTCAAAAACAGGCCAGTCCGGTTGCCGGAGGTAGGTGGTCATGTCGTCAAACTTCCGCAGTTCCACTCGGTTTACGGACAGTTCTTGCGGCGTGTCCAGCCATTGCTCGTTTAACTCTGACAGCAAAGCGCACAAGCGAGCGCGGTCAAGGTTCGGCCCGATGTCCCCAAAATAACCCAGAGTAATGTGTGCCGTAAAATGATATTGCTGTTCAATTCCCAAAGCCATTAAATCGGGATTTTGATAGATAGATCGGCGAAACTCCAGAATTTGCTTGTAAGAGTTTTCGTCCGTCGGTGCCAAACAAACACCCACAGCTCTAGTCATCACCATCAACCCCAGCACTATCCAGCGAATGGGAGGGCCGCCCGCCAAGGGTTTGCAGGCGGCAAAACGATCGGCCATGCGCGAGCGCAGTTGCTCCTCAAATTCGGGATTTTTATCAGAGGCATCTCGAAAAGCGCTGCTCCAAATCAAATCGGCTACGGTTAAATGGAAGCTATCAGGAGGCAGTGCCACGATCGCACCCTCCGCTATTTCCTGCAATAGCCGTTGTTGGCTCGAGTGCAAATTACTATAAAATGCAGCATTTTCTGCATCTTCCCCCGCAGGGGGCGTAATCACCGAATAACCTGGAAAAGGTACAGGATCTCTCCGGCCTGCTTCGTCCGGCTTAAATTTTGGAGATTCCTGAATGTGTTCCACCTGGGACTTGTAGGAGTCCAGCAGCGTCATTCGCGCCACCCGATTTACGTAAGCTTGATAAGTATCATCCAATCTTGATTTCCTCGCGGTGACATACTCCCACACCAAATTTTATATTATGGCGCGGGCTTCCAACAGCCCTATTCAGGATATGTTGGACAAGCCTCACGTGCAACTGTGATTTTTTTGGCTACTGAGCGTTTTTCATGCAAATTTACCTGTTTTGGGGGGAAGACGACTTTGCGATGGCGCAAGCTGTGACAAGTTTGCGCCAAACAGTCCTCGACCCCAACTGGGCTAGTTTTAACTATGACAAGATTATTGCCGATTCCGCCGGAGCTGTGGTCGAAGGGCTCGATCGAGCTTTAACGCCCCCCTTCGGTACCGGCAGCCGTTTTGTGTGGCTGGCAAACACGACTGTAACGCAGCAGTGTTCTCAAGAACTGTTGGCCCAATTGGAACGAACACTGCCAGTGATTCCCCCTACCACCGTGCTGCTGCTGACATCCATCAAAAAACCCGACAGCCGGCTCAAGTCTACCAAGTTACTTGTCCAGTCCGCCCAAGTGCGGGAATTTTCACCGATTCCGCCTTGGAATGACAAAGAATTAGCCCAGCGGGTACGCCAAGTCGCGGGCGAAATGAACGTAAAATTGACCGCCACAGCGATCGAACTTTTGGCCGAATCCATTGGCAGCGATACCCGCCAGCTATACAGCGAACTCGAAAAATTGCTGCTGTTTGCGGGCAACCGCAGCCAACCTCTGAACCCGGAAGAAGTTGCAGCACTGGTGCACTGTCACGCCCAAAATACCTTCCAGCTAGCCGATGCCATTCGCGAGGGCAATACCTCCGCCGCTTTGGATTTATTGGCAGGCTTAACTGGCCGCAGCGAGCCTGGTTTGAGGATTGTGGCTGGCTTGACTGGTAAGTTTCGGATTTGGCTGTGGGTAAAGGCAATGATCCAAGCGGGCGATCGCGATGATAAAATTGCTCAAGCTCTAGATCTCGGCAATCCGAAACGAGTATACTATTTTCGGCAAGAAGTCAAGAACGCCAGCTTAGAAAAACTGCAAAAAAGTTTGCCTTTGCTGCTAGAGTTAGAAGCTTCTTTAAAGCGGGGGCGGGAAGAAAACTCAACCCTGCAAACCAAAGTTATAGAACTTTCTAGCTTGTTTCGCTGATGCGCGACAGGGTACAGGAGCGGCCCCCTACTGTAAATTTTTACAACAAATTTCGATAGTGGCTATGTGCTTGATGCCGGCTCGCAGGCCAAAAGGTCAATAGATACTAGAAATACTCTCAGAATGCCAAAGTAGAAGTTAATGTGGTAAATAAATATTGTCCGCCGAATGCCGATCGGTTAATATTATTTGCCGGCTCTCCACCCCCCCCCAAAAAAGAGCGCTACCCATGACACAACAGAACCTGCGGGAACTGCTCAAGCAGGGCGATCCAAAAGCGATCGCATCTAGCATCAACCGTACACTCCAACCCAAAGGCATCAACGCCGATGTGACGCGGGACAACGGCTGCCTCCACATAATTCTGGAGGCAGACAAAGTACCGGATCAAATGGTATTGGTCGATTTCATCCGCACCGGCATGACGAAGCTGGGACTTGAATCAATTCACACTGTAAAGGTTTACGGGCGTCGAAAAGGTGACGGATCGCCTGCGTGGGAAGATGAAATTGATCTGATGCCTGCCGAACCCATGCCTTACCCCTTGGATAGTGGAATGCCTGACGACTCTGTAGGTTTAGATGATGTCGAGCCCGAAGGCGAAGACTATTATCAAGAAGGAGAATTCGATCGAGATGACGACGAGGAAGACGAAGACGAAGACGAAGATCAAGCCCCGCCTCCGAAAAAACAATTTCCCAAATGGGTAATACCTGTCGGTCTCTTAGTACCTCTGGCGGCGATCGCAGGGCTTTTCTTTACTAAAACTTTCCCATTCGGCGACTCGAACCCAGAACCCATCGCCCCGGAAGCAGCTTCCCCCTCCCCCCAACCCTCATCTCCCCCTTCTAAAGCCGCTGCATCCTCTCCAGCCGCATCTCCACGCACCCCACAGGCAGCCTCCCCTGCACCAAAACCCGCTCCCACTGCTGCTGCGCCAGCAAGCCCAGCTCCAGCTTCTCCTGCACCAAAAGCCGCCGCCCCTAAGCCTGACTCTTGGAGGGAAGCCGTTAACACAGCTCAGAAGGCAGCAATTTCGGCCCAGAAGGCTCAGTCTCAAAATGAGTGGATCGCAGTAGCAAGCGAGTGGCAGCAAGCGGTTAAGCTCATGAGAGCCGTACCGTCAACCAGCGCGAACTATCAAAAGGCTCAGCAAAAAGCGGCAGAGTATCAGGCTAATCTGATTGTTGCCAACCGCAGGGCGGCAGCAGCGCCTTAAGAGTTTTGAGTTTTGAGTTTTGAGTGGAATACTCGATGTGCTAAAAGCCAAAAGTAAAAAAACAAGTTTTTACTTTTGGCTTTCTTACTTTTGACTTTTTTCAATGTTATTTAAATTTCATTATTTAACTTCGCCTATTGCTTTAACTCCAAAAGCTATAATTATTTTTCCTTCAATCGTTTTTAATCTCCTTCTAGTTTCATTTTGATATCAAATTCGGTAGAATCGTCTGGCGTCACATCCAGTCAACAGTCAACAATCACCGACGGTGCAAGCGGAATTCATATAATTCATCTGCGTTCATCTGTGTTTATCTGCCTGTATCTGCGGTTTTAAAAATATAATGCTAGTCATGCACAGTAATGATATCGTTTTCTTATGCAATAATTATAGTGATGTACAAAGTTAAAAATTGTCCCAATAGGGTTTTGCATTTTTTTTGAGAAAGACAAGGTTTTACGAACCAAACGAGAAATTCGCTGCCGTAAAGTATTATTAAGTGTTTCAATATGACTGGTTTTTACCGATTGTTTGCCTACAGGTCGATGTCTTTTAAAAGGTAGCACTTCTCAATAAGATTCCCAAAAATTAGTATAACAAACAGCACATTGTCTATAGACAGGAGGAAAAGATTGCCAGAGATCGGACGCAGATTTATTTGAGCGGTCTCCAATATAAAGCCCAACACTTTCACGGGTCTTTTGATCGAAAGCTATCCAGATCCATGGCTTGTTTCGCTTGTTTTTGACAAATGACCACATTTCATATAGCTCTAAAGTCAACTGACCTTTCGGTTTTTTCATCACCGAAATTTCCCCAGAAATTTCGGCATACTTTTTATTTACATAATTCTGAAGCCATCGAATGGATACGCCCGTAGCTCTAGCAATTCCGGCTGTAGAAATTTTTTCTAAAATCAGCCGCTCAATTAAGGCTTTAGTCTAGGAGTGAAATCTGCTTATATTTAGTAGTTTCAATAAATTGACGACCACAATTTTTACATTTAAATCGCTGTTTCCCGTAATAAGTCTTTCCATTTTTAATAAAAAAATTCCTTTGGCAATTAGGACATTCCATACTTTTACCTCTGAAATTTATGTGGATTTAATATATTAAACCATTACTGTGCATCACTACCAAGGGCAGGAGGATACCTACTGGGTAGTCTGTACACCCAGTGGTGGCCCAAAGTCGGTGCGGCTCAAGCTTGAGGGCGAATGGGAAACGTCCTACTCTGACGAGATGTTGCTCAACGAAATTGAAGCACAGCAGGGGGTATGACCACACCCAAACCAAGTGGTCTGGACATTACCGTAAACCGCGATCGGGTATGTTGCAACTAGCACTAATCAGACACAAACACACTCAGCAAAATTCGCTGTATGTAGGCGCAAAAAAAGTAGTCTTTGTAAGACTACTTTTGCATCCTATAATAAATGCCAAGGAGCGCAGATGAAATAATTTCCACCGATAAGCATGAGAACCCTTTCTATACTTCGAGAAACTCTTCTAGTTACACGCTAGCTTGAGCACTCGATGGACTCTGCATACTGATTTCTCCTGACTTCACAAATCCGTAGTAAAAAGCGACCGCAGCAGTAAGGGCATTGAGCCAGATATTATTTCCAAAAAGTGGTGTAAGCCCGAACAAGGTATTTGCAAATGGCAGCAATCCTAAAATTGCACCTGCTGCATAAAGGATAGCGAAGATGCGATTGAATACAATGGCTCCGCTTAAGCTAGTAAATGCCGCAATTCCCCAAACACCCACTAAAATGCCAATTGCATTATGAAAATAGTTGGTGGGGAATACCCCGAATATATAGCCAAAGCCTGGTGCGGAGGTAAAGTTCTCAGAGGGAGTGAAAAAAGCAGGCACAAATCCAGCTACGCCAAGTAACAAGAAAAGGAGACCTAGACTCAGAGCACCGTAACGAATTGAGGAATTGGAAGATGTTGATGTTTGCATGGCAGTATTTTGATTTTCAAAAATTTTTGGTGTGGACTAAACAAGTGTTTTACTGCTGTTAGAGAAACACAAACAGCTTGTAACTGACGATTCAACTCCTAGCGAGCGAGGTGAAGTACATCCCGAAGAACGCTATAACCAGCCATATCCCAAAGAAGATAGGCGACAAAACCAAGCATTGCTAGACGACCGTTCCATAGCTCTTGCTGCGGGTTCCAACCAAAAATCCAGGCATTGCGATCGGCACCGTTATAAGCCGGAGTTATCGTAGGCACTGGATCAGTATTGATTGTTGAATTCTTCGTTGAAGTCTTCATAGTGGTGAGTAGTTTTTAATTATTCTGTTTCGATTTCATGGTATCGAGTATATTTGCTGGTATGGTCTACCATTAGACTTAAATTCTCTCTATATCTAAAGATTGGATTGGTAAGGCTCAACTGTTAATAATGGGCATAAAAAAGTATCCTTGTTTACAGACAATATAGGCGAGGCAATCCCGAACTCTTACTCTTGATGATTGACTTCAGAATCGATCGGAAGTTTAATTGCGTCAGTATCGGGTAGCATTGCTTGAGCATCGCTAGCGGGTACGTGTGGATTGTTGTGAAGATTAACGACACCTTTTTCCGTCTGCTCCCCATCTGCCGAATAAGAGCCTGCAATGGTTGAAGAGCCAGCAGTTTTGGCCTCACCTGTTCGGTTGCGGATGAGAAATGGGAGGCGATGGGATGAGCGATTGCTTCTCCCTATGGGTTTGTGCTGGTTCCTGTGGCAATGTTGGCATTTAAAACAGCACTTCCACCCGTATTGGGGGGTGCAAAAAGTTGAGCCTGTTGAGATGCGTTAACTTCTTGAGTCGGCTCACTTGCTTGATTAGGCATGGATACGTTACTCATTTCTAATTTCTCCGTAAATCTGTTAAACAATTACTGCGGTATCAATATCTCGCCTTCCACTTCCCCTGACTTCAGAACCTATCACCATCAGCCACAACTGTGGTGAAATACTTATCGAAAGCCAGATTTTCAAGGCTTTTGCTTCAAGCTGTATTCAACGTACTCAAGCTTAAACTCTTACTGAGCAATTCTTTTCTTCTTAACGCTATCTCGATTACCATTGTCACCTCATCCTACTGATGACACAACCTATTATGAAGTCACTTTGAAAAAACGACTACAGTCGCCTTTGCTTTACGATCCTACCTAAGAAGGACGTTGTAAAAAGTAGGAACTGTTAATCTTATTAGGTAGAGGCAAGAGCCATCGTTATCTAACTTTTAATAACATTTCCGACTCATTATTTGGACTGCAAAATACTAGGAGAAAAGGAAATCGCGGCTACGCTAAGCCCCCTTACCCCTATGCGCTATCGCTAACGCGCAGGCTTCGCCAACATGGAGGGGTCAGAAGTTGCTTCGCTTCTATTCAACAAAGCCTGCCGACCCACAGCCAATTGAGTCCACACAGGCGGGCTTGGTTTATGGAGCATCGAGGCTTCCAGTATGTGGGCGATTTGCTGAGGCCACGCGATAGAGATTTTTTGAAATTCTTAATCGCCTGAAGAAGCAAATTTGGATACCCTATCAAGCGACTTAGGAATATCAAAAAAATCGCCTCTAGGTTATAGCCGATTACCTGAAAGCTTATCAACCTACAGTTATTTCTTTTCCTCTTTTGAGATCAGCTTGCGATCGCAGTTTCTTGCCTTCCGGCATACCCCCGAAAGCACCTTCCTTTTTTACCTTACAAGGAAGGCTCACTATGGCTAATCGAGAACATTTTGCTTATGTAGTGCAAGATGTCATTTGCTCTCATTGGTGCCGGGAGAAAAATTCACTTTTCACAACAGGAGAAGCAAGGGCATCATGCTGAAGCAGAAAACCGACATCGGTTCGCGATTAACGCGAAGGCACCTACTTGGAATGTTTTTGGTAGGCATCACTGGGGCGATTGGATCAGCCTGTACCACTAACTCTATGGAGAGAATTACATCAATGAGAACAGAGAAACCACAGAATCAGGATCAGGCATCTATAAACGGACGCCTGCTGGCACGACCAACGCAGCCTACGGGAACGGCACCAACGGGTCTGCAACCATTGGGACTTTCGACCAAGCGCGACGGACTCCTCTACGTGCCTAAAAATTACCAAGCTTCCCGACCCGCACCACTGGTGGTGATGCTGCACGGCGCAGGCGGCGACGCACGCGGCGGTCTGACTCCGTTCCAAAACCTCGCCGATGCCACTGGACTCATTCTGCTGGCACCTGCCTCGCGCCGCCAGACGTGGGATGTGCTCGTCGGTGGGTACGGCCCCGATATCGCCTTGATTGACCAGGCGCTGGCGCAGACGTTCAGCCGCTACGCTGTAGACCCTACCCGCATTGCGATCGAGGGCTTCTCGGACGGGGCTTCCTATGCGCTAAGTGTCGGCATCACCAACGGCGACTTGTTCAGCCATGTCATAGCGTTCTCGCCGGGGTTTATGGCACCAGCTTCACAGGTTGGCGAACCGCGTCTGTTCATCTCGCACGGTACGCGAGACTCTGTTTTACCGATCGATCCTTGTAGCCGTAAGATAGTGCGACAGGTGCGGGGTGCTGGCTACGATGTGGTTTATCGGGAGTTCGACGGTCCCCACACTATTCCGCCTGCGATTATAGACTCTGCAGTAGACTGGTTCACGGCGTAGCAGGGTATTATCCTACAATCTAAATTTATTTACTGTGGCACAAGCTCTCTGGTTCATGTTGGCATCAGTTGCTGAATGCGCTGTGGCTCCTCTCCCAGCCAATCTAGATTCTGGGCAGTGCTGTCGAAAATTGATGAGGTTTTGAATGGCTCAAACTCGCCGCGTGATGCTGCTTCTGCCGTTTTTGCTAACAGCGATCGCACCTGCTCGTCATTCATTGGCTGGAACGTCCGCACCGCCTCAAACGCTTGATCGAGAATCTCCATGCTGTCAATTCCCGTAACCACAACTGATGTAGGTAGATTCAGCGCATAGTGCAGACACTCAATTGGCGTTACCGTATTGGACTGTAACAAAATCCCGTTTGCCATGCTTTTCATGCCAAGAATGCCGATGTCCTGTTTAACCAGTTCTGGCACAACCAGCTTCCCAAAGCTTCGGTAGTGTGCATCCATCACATTGAGTGGCAACTGAGCTGCATCAAATTTAAACCCATAACTGGCTGCAACTTCCAGCATATGCAGATGAATCTGGGGGTCTTTGTGTCCAGTGAAGCCAATATATCGGAGTTTGCCAGCTTCACGCGCCTCAATTAAGGCGGCATTTGCCCCTTCTGGATCGAAAACTCGATGCGGGTCCTCGAACCGGAGAATTTCGTGGTGCTGGACGAGATCGATGCAATCAACTTGCAGGCGTTGCAGTGATTCGTCTAGCTGTCTTGTGGCTTCTTTCTTGGAGCGACCGTCAATTTTCGTCATCAGGAATACTTTGTCTCGGTAGCCATCGCGGAGAGCTTTCCCCATGCGAATCTCGCTGGCTCCACCGTTGTAATCCCAACTGTTATCCATGAAGGTGATGCCACGGTCGATCGCAGTGCGAACAATCCGGATACCCAGTTGCTCATCAACATACTTCAATCCGATGTGCCAACCACCCAATCCGATCGCAGAAACTTTCTCTCCTGTGCTGCCAAGAGTTCGGTATAGCATTTCTGAGTTTGACGTACTTTCTGACATCTGTTCTCCTTGTTTTGCAGCTATTGGTTAAGTGCATATAGCTATGAGCCAATTCAAACGCAAGGAAACGTTTACAACATCTTGCTAGAGACACACTAGAACTGAGTATTGGCAATTTAGGAGGTGTGAGGTACATGGTTGAGTTGATGCGTTATGCGATCGCTCGTGAAGGCGAGATACCCGACTTTTTCAAAAAAGTCGGGTATCTGAACCCCTGATATCTCACAACTCAAATAGAATTGCTTGTAACTCATTTCTAAGAAATTAAATTAGAACCAGGAGGAGGCTTTAGACCCATTGATTTCCGTAAGTTTTTAATCGGTTGCTACTCATACGCCTCCGGGTTAGTTATTTTCTCCTCACTTAGGGCTTCGTGGCTCATCACCGCCTGCCTAACTAGCCTAGCTCGCCTATTTGCTTCTTCGGATTTCTGCAAAAAGCGTTCCGCCATCTCACTATCGTTCGTTTCACACAGATGTTTAGCCATGTGGCTCATTAACAATTGGCTCTCCTCGATCCCGCGAAGCGTGCTCCAAAGTGAGGCTTCAATAGACTCTGTTACTTCTACAAGCAGAGAATTCAGGGAATAGGCGTGCCCTGTATGGCAACGAAAACGGATACGGTTGCCTTCTTTCATTTGCAGAAGCATCCCGTGGCACTCTGGACAGGTATAGGGAGAGAGCTTCCCAAGCTTCATGATGCCGCTCTCAAAAGCATTGTCTTCGCGTGCCACTTTGACTTCAATGTCCATCTGCTCAGACACCAGATGTCCTCCTTCCTTCTTGACGGCTTCCTTTGTCATACGAACCAATAAAGCGCCCATTTCGGCGACGGGGACGCAGTGATCGACCTCTACCGTTTTCATGGCTTGTATAGGCATGGAGGAGTGAAGTGCATCAAAAGGGTGTTGGACAATTGCTTTCCCGCCTTGCTCCTTCACCGCGTACAGCCCAGATGCCCCATCATCCAGCATTCCAGTTAGAACCACCCCGATCACTTGATTTCCATAGCACCGAGCGGCGGAGCGGAACAATACGTCAATCGAGGGACGAAAGCGATTTTCCTTAGGTCCCTTCGTTACTCGGATATGCCCCGGTTCGATAAGCAGGTGGTGATCTGGGGGAGCAACATAAATCCGTCCCGTTTGGATTTCCTCTTTGTCAATTGCATGGGCGACTGGCAAGGGGCAAACCCGCTCCAGGATTTGGGGCAACACACTTGGATACGCTGGGGCAATATGCCAAACAATGAAAATAGCACCCGGAAAATTGGAGGGGAGTTGAGCAACAAGCTTTTTGAGGGCTTCCATCCCTCCCGCCGATGCTCCAACGACAACGATATCAGGCTTCATCACTTATCTTCGCTTACTAAACGCTCTTGCTTTGCACAATTACTGGTTTTTAGCGAGAGTAGAACGTATCTAGATACTCAAGCCCAGTCCTTTGTCAAGAGTAAAAAGTAGGTCTTATCTGCTCTTGTTCTCTTCTTCCAGTTTAACGAAACTTGCCCTTGTCTAGCAGAGGAAAAAGTGGTCGCTAAGAGCAGTTGTCTTATTGTTCGTCAATCTAGGCAAAGTTCTGCGTCCGCCGACAATGGCACCCGCGATCGCAGGATGTCGCAGCATAGAGCGATCGCAGCAGTGAAGTTGCGATCGCTCTAGACGCGCTCCTATTGGGCGCAGTAACTTGATTAACTCCAGACTGCGTGACAGATTTGGCTCTTGGCTCAGGCTAGGTGACGCTAGCCATCAAGAGTCACAGCATCTGAATACCACCACTGACAGGTAAATAAGCTCCTGTGATAAATCTCGCTTCCTGGGACGCTAACAGCAGAATTGCGCTTGTAATATCTTCCGGCAGTCCATTTCGTTTCATTGGAACCATTTGAGCGGACGCATCTTTATGTTCCTGGGGCAAACGTGCCGTTGCATCAGTCAGTGTCAATCCGGGTGCTACAACATTGGCACGAATTCCGTGAGAACCGAGTTCCAATGCCAGGCTTTTTATAAAGGCATCTAGTCCAGACTTGGCTGTACTGTGGGCAGAGAACCCTTCACCAGGATTGCGAGATAAACCACTGCTCACCGCAATGATGCACCCCCGCTTCTGTTCAATCATGGATGGAACGACTGCCTTGCAAGGGAAAAATGCACCTTTGAGTTCTCCGAGCAATTTTGCTTCAAAGTCTTCCCAGCGATAATCTACAAAGGGAGCCATAGGAAACCCAGCATTGGCATTAATAACGAGCGTATCAATTACACCAAACGCCTCTGAAACCTGTTGCACCATTGCATCGACTTGTTGAGGATCGCGCACGTCTGCTTTGACAGCTAGTGCCCGACCACCATCTGATGAAATCTCCTCAACGACTTGTTGAGCAGCCTCTTGGCTGCCATAGTAGTTAACCCCAACGGCAGCACCGTGTTGTCCTAAGAGTTTAGCGGTAGCCGCACCAATGCCGCGACTCGCACCCGTAATCAGGACGACGCGATCGCACATTAACTTGGATTCTGAGGTCTGGCTTGTATGAGACTGTGTAGCGACCATGTTGTTTTCCTTTCGCGCTGTGTATTAAATCAACGTGTCGTGACCGGTTTAAGATTTGCCAGACCCATTTGAAATAGGGCATCCTGTACAATCAATTCCGGCAATACATCCTTAAACATTTGCACCGTCTGCTGAATCCGAGCGAAATCTTCGGGATTGTCCAAGCGATCGCGCACTTCCCGCTCACCGATCGCAACAGCCGGACGGAGACGACTGGCAGCTTGCTCTGCTCTGCGTACAATATCTTGCTCGAGAAGCTGATATTCTGGTCGCTCCCGCCAACGCTTGATGTCTTGCCATGCTGTCAAGAAAAATGGAGACCAGCGGGCTAATGCCTGGTAGTCGGAGTTAACAATCGGTACACCCAAAGTTTGTTTGATGTCTCGATATACTTGTTGCATTTCTGGCGACATCTCCCGAACAAACTGCTCCCCAATCAGTTGGATTTCTGTGTGCTGATATGAATTGAGTCCGCGACGAGCATTGCCATTGCCCTCCTGACCAACCACTTCACCTGCCAAAGTTCGGCTCAAGGCAATTTGCTGAATCAGCAATTGGGGATTACCAAAGGTGAACGCATTCAGGACTCTCTGGATCTGATGCCGTTGTGCTTCGTCCATATCAATTTGATAGCCAGGTTGATAGCAGTCGCTGGTATCCCGGTAAATCCGCTCGGTAATCGCGATCGCGCCTTCCAAAAAAGATTCAGTTTGCGTCGCCGGTTTGAGACGCTCCCAAAACAACTGCATCACCGATGGATACATCGCATAAGGACGCCAGTTTTCGGGTGTCCAGGGAATTCCCTAGGTGTCTTGAATATCGCTTAAACCGGCTTGAATTTCAGCGGGTGCTTGGGACGGTTCGATCAACGGGAATGCTGATTGGTCGTCTTCTGCGATCGCTGGTTCCGGCGATGGCGATCGCGCAGTAATTCCAGAGGATTCAGCCTCTGTTGCGGAGACTTATTGTGCTTCTACCTGTCCATTTGATCGCTGAGTTTCGACCTGCCCATTTGCTCCAGCGCCATCTGCCTTCTCGGTTGCAATCTCGTTGTTTCGACGTGCCGCTCGTTCACTCAAAGAGGTTAACACCGAAGGCGATAAAGATGAGTGGCTGTCTTTTCCAAAAGCGCGTTCAGTACCAATGCCACCTGTTCCAGGTAATAACCGATTAAACCAACCGATCGCAGTGGCAGAAAGCCCTGGAAAAAGAGCATAGAGTCTGGCACTAAACCAAGTCCAAAGTGGCACAATTACCTCTGCATCACCCCGTCGAAATCCAGCAATGGTCTCACGAGCAACTTTTTCGGCACTCGTCGAAATCAAGGGCAACGAATCAGCAATGCTGAACCAGGTAAACTCCTTGCGGTGCTGACCTTTGAACATAGCGTGGTCTATCACGCCTGTGCGGATGAAACCCGGACATACCGTTGTGACAGCAATCCCGTCCTTTGCCAGTTCTGTCCGCATCCCTTCCGACAAACCGGTTAAGGCAAATTTGCTGGCGCAATACGCCAACATATGCGGGGAAACTACCTTGCCGCCGATCGAAGAGATATTAACGATGCGTCCAGCTTGTCGTTGACGCATTTCCGGGAAAACCGCATAAGTAGTGTATAGCGGTGCCCAGAAATGCAGCTTCATCAAGTCGTCGTAGTCCTCCATCGTCAATACGTCCATTGGCCCCACAAGGTCGGTGCCTGCATTGTTAATGAGGATGTCGATCTGACCGAAGCGATCGCGCACCTGCTGCACCATCTGGTCAACCTGGGAGCGATCGGTGACATCACAGGGAACAGTCACCACCTCTCCACCGCACTGCTCCAGCTCGACACGCGCCCTTTCGAGCTCTGCGCGATCGCGGGCACAAATTGCCAAACGCGCTCCTTGCTGCACCAACTGGCGTGCCATAACCAAACCAAGTCCGCGAGAACCACCCGTAAGCAGCACCGTCTTGCCTGTGAGATCGTATTGACGTTCGCGCCACGATCGCACCACCCAAAGCACGACGAGCAAAGCGCCCACGCCAACTGCAAAAAGAATAAGAGGATTCTGATTATCTATATAGGAATTCATGGTTAAAACTCAAATGCTGATGTATTGTGAAGCGCAATCTACCCTATTACCTGAACGTCATACTAAAACCTAAACTTATCCTCTGCTCTGACTAAGGGGTTGTGATCTTTGAGCTAATGCTGTGTCTAATAGGAGAGCTAATGTTAAATTTAAATGTAATTTAAAATACAAATTTTTCTTTTTAAATCGCTAGCCTTTCAATTCCCTAAGCGACTTATTTGTATCCATTTAAAATTAGCACTACCTATCTACCTCTTGTCCCAGTTTAAGTTGTAACCCACACTTTTTTTATTCTAAACAGAAGTTCCCCCTCAAGAAGGAACTTCTGTTTAGAAGCGGCTGTTAGGGCGATCGCCACCTACTAGAGTGTGGGAGCTAAAAAGCTATTTTCTTATTGCACAATCAGCTCCCCCCTCAATAAAGAGCCATCGAGCCACTTACCGGGCAATGCTTTGTCTTGTAATGAGAGGGTTGGCTGTTATTGCAATTAGGCTGCCATTTCTTGCTGAATCTTGCTCTTGGCAGCTTTGAATTCAGTTGCCATTTGCTCTTTTTGATCGTCGCTGCAATTCTTGTCGATCGCCGCAAACATCGTAGATTCTTCTTGACGAATGTGGTCGCCAACCGCCTCCATCAGGTCTTTAATTCTCGATCTAAACTCGTCGGCATTAGTGGGGTCCATAGCCTTAATTTCATCGAGCATCCCCTTCATTTGCGCTTGCTCATCGTACAGCTCTTGAGTGTTGTCATCACCGTAGAACGAGCGAACTTTCGGATAGACCACTTCTTCTTCCGCTTGAGCGTGTACCAACAAATCTTTGTAGAGTTGCCCGAAATACTCTTGGAGCTTTTGAGGGTCTTTAGTAGCTCCGATTTCGGTGAAAATGGTATTCGTCTTGTTGTGATCCAGCCGGATGATGGTCTGGATGTTCATATCTTGTTTGTCAGTGTTTTGGGTGGCTATGCTGCCAACTACACCCGACAATGCAGCAACTCCATCTTGCACCCGTGCCCAGAGTCCCTGGTCGGCGTCTTTACCAGTCATTTCGCGGACACCCACCACTTCGAGCATTCCTTTGAGTTGTTCTTGGTGAGCGCGACCCTCAAAATTGACGGTATTCAAAGGGCCAATTGCCACTTCAATATCAGCTCCCACCTTCTGAGCGGCTTTGTGAATAATGATTCCACTCATGGCTTGACCATGCTTGATCAGTTCGTGGTGAATGAGTTTCTGATAATAAGTAAACTCATCGCCTGACATCATCTTCTCAAACTGCGGAATAAATATGTTTGTCGCAGGACTAGGTTCAGCTTGAATGCCGTATTGGACTATCACGGTCTCTATAATGCCCAGGTTTTTCTGGTCATCCTCAAGCATATTCTGGAGATGCTTGCGAACATCATCATCAGGGCAGGCATCTATTAGCTTTTGATCGTTCGAGATAATTAAACTTTGAAAGGCTTTCAAGTCTGCCAATCTTTCGCCGATCGCAAGCCGTTTTGTATCGTCTAACGTTGTAACCATGTTTAATCTTCCTCGATGGTGAATAATCTGATTGATAGCTGTTTGATACCTGTAGCTCCTCGCTTTGCCAGGCTATTTAGACCAACCTTATTTACAAATAAGGTCGTACTTAGACCAAGCTTATTTGTTGATTGACCAACGGTTCATCCCGATCAAAAATTTGCCCCATTGTCAACAATCTTTTTAACGAGAGTCAGTTCCTTGATTTGGACTGCCAACCACGTTGCCAGAACCTCCCGGAGCTTCAGGCTCACTACCGGGACGGAGGTCAGTGCCGGATTCTTGACCCGTCATGCGAGATCTCTCATCAAGTGGAGTGTTACCCTCTTCTGTGGTTGGTATACTTGTTTGGGTGCCAGGATTATCTTGAGGCTCATCTTTTGCATCATCTTGGCGATTGTCTTGAGGATTATTTGATGTCATGATTTGCACCTCTTTTTCACCTTACTATACAAGGCTATCATTCAGTCTCAAGTACGTGATCTATCCTCAGACATGACTCGTTCTACCACTAATTCTAGAGGGAATATTGAGCGAGAAAAATTGCACAAAATATATGCAATAATTCTCAATCGGGCTTAACATTTGTTGTACGCCCAACACCGCTGTAGAAAATCCGTACTTTTCCCCCTTGTATCGATTACCGTGTGTTGCCCTGTGCTTCGGTATCCTGGTCACGGCGTCCCAGCAGGGTCCGCACAGCGGTAAGAACCTCCGGCACTGCGAGTACGATCGACGCGATCGAGCAAACCGTCGCAACTTGGCAGTATTCACAAAACGCCTTGTTCTCGCTCCACTCCTCACGAGCTAACTCGACATTGGTCACCCCGTCCAACACGAGCTTGATACCCATTGCAATTGGTAACAGAGGGTTGCGTCTAGCGCGGTCTAGACCACCCGCAGCAGCTACCCAAGCAGTGAGGGCATAATTAGCCACCATTATTGGCCCGTCGGGTGAGTTGAATTTGTTGTAAGCGTAATTAGAAGCGTCAACGCGGTCTGCATCGAAAAGCTTTTGTCCCGGCGGATCTGGTAGGTGATTAACGATCCCAGTCTGGTAGAGTGTGACGGCTTGTCCCATCGAGCCCCCAAGCATAGATAAGCCGATAATCCATCGCCGACGGGTCATGTGAGGGTTCTGTCCTTGACGCAGCTCCTCACTCAGTTGTTTTGGGTCCATAAAGCGCAATCCTCAATAATAACGTATGCGTTAACGATCACATCAGCCATACACGAAGCGGTTCAATCAAAATGAATAGGATACGCACTAGGAACCCAATTCAACGACGCGATCGTCCTGCGCTGAGAGTGTATAGATTTCCAATCATTTTATGGATTCAGTTTGACGCGTACCACTTACCTAAGAGGTACTTTAAATAAAGCGCTGTATTTCAAGCTCTTGTATACAAAAGCTTGAACTCGGTTAATATTAATAAGTCCTTTCTTTAGGTAGACCCTCAGACCAAGTAATAGCATTAAAGTTTAATAGAGGGCTTTTTAGTGAATTAAACCTTTTTATGGGGAAAACGAATAAGAAATTTTTTCTTATGGAAAACGGTTTCATCTTTAAAAAGCTCCCCAAGAGGTTATCTTAGAGAGCTCTGTTAGTTTTTCTAGCAGGTTTGTAAAGCCGATGGTTTCCTAATTACTTTCGCAACACCCGATCAAAGATCAGAAATCACTCTCTAGGTAAACTCATGCGACTCTAATCCTCAGTCGGCTTTTGTTATTTACGGCCTGCCAAGCATTTTGAAATAGCTTTCCCAAAATTGCTTCTGGGTTTCGATTGACAGACGAGCTACCATACCCTGCAATTCCAGAGAACTCGTCACCACCTGTTCCTGAAATTTCAGGTTGTTAGCGACACTATCGCGCGGGTTGGGCATATTGGAACTTGGCATATTCGGCATCATGGATGTCCAGCTAGTGAAAATCCCTGTCTGCAATTCGCTTAACTGTCTTAGGTACTGTTGGAGGTTACTATTCCAATCCATCATGTTTCTCCTTTGATTGGGGTATTAAATACTGATTGTCTTGTCTGCAAACAATCAAGTTGATAATCAATTATAGCCTGTATAGTCTGCAATGGATAATAACCATGTTTTTTAAGCGCAGTTGTAAATAAGATTTGTATGATAAGCAAGCTGTAATCAATACCTAACAAGCCTTACAGCTTGTCAAAAAATACATTTCAACGCCTATGCAACCTGGGCAATAATGTTGAGTTAGTTCCATGAAAGTCTAACTACTTATGACTGTGCCGATTTTCGATTGGGAGGAGAAGATACTTCCGGATTCAGGCGTGGGGATTTTCGATTATCCCCAAATCCTGAAATCACTAATCCAAAATCTGCAAGATCCCGGCTTCATCTCCGGAGCTTTAGTCAGAGGAACAATGCAAAATCTAAAATCCCAAATCCCAAAGTGTTTGGCTTTAGATTGAGCTTTGAGAAATGACGACAACTTCCTGATACTACTACTGACGGAATCCGCTTCCACAAGCATCCCGCTTGAACTTGGTAGCGCTTAATAACGCGAGAATTAAAAGATAGTGAGGATGTATGCAAGAAGCCTATATTGTCTCAGCATTACGCACGCCACTCGGTCGGTTTGGAGGTGTCTTTACGGACTTTTCCCCTGTGGATTTAGGGGCACACGCTATGCGAGCCGCCTTGGAGCAAGCCGGAGTATCGGGTGACGCTTTAGACCTGTACATTTTTGGCAACGTACTTAGGGCAGGTCACGGACAGTTATTGCCCCGTCAGGCAGCTTTCAAAGCCGGAATACCGGATACAGTGAACGGGTATGCCGTAGACATGGTGTGTTCGTCGGGAATGATGAGCGTGATGAACGCCGTCACAGCTATCCGCGCTCAAGAAGCCGAAATCGTACTGGCGGGCGGCATGGAAGCTATGTCTCAGACTGGATTTTTCTTATCGCACCGAGCCAGATGGGGGTACAAATTACTGCTAGGTTCGCCAGAGCAACTCACGGATATTTTGCTCCACGACGGACTCACCGACGCCACCACCTCCGAAACAATGGGAGAGCAAGCTGAACGGCTGGCAGCAGCTTACCAGATCACGCGCCCTGAGTTGGACGAAGTTGCCTTCTATTCACAAGCTAGGGCAGCGATTGCAACCGAGCAAGGTTTCTTCAAGAGGGAGATCGTACCCATTGAGATCCAAGGGAAGAAAGGTTCGCAAATCGTCGATAAAGATGAGGGAATTCGCCCCGAAACCACGTTAGAAAGCCTTGCCAAACTCAAGCCTGCTTTTGGGGAAAATGGAGTATTCACTGCAGGCAACAGCAGTCAGATATCGGATGGAGCAGCAGCGCTAGTCTTAGCAAGCAAAACGGCGGTGGACCACTACGGACTTAAGCCAATAGCACGGGTAATTGGAGGAGCGTCGATAGGTGGGGAAGCTTGGCGATTCCCCGAAGTTCCCATCCTGGCAGTCAACAAGCTTTTAGACAAGCTCAAGATGAGAATCTACGATTTCGATGTGTTCGAGAACAATGAGGCGTTCGCTTTAAGCAGCGTGCTGTTCAACCGGACGCTGGGCGTTCCTTACGAGAAGCTCAACGTCTATGGGGGAGCGATCGCTTTGGGGCATCCCATCGGGGCTTCTGGGGCGCGAATCATCGTCACGCTGCTCAACGCCTTGCAGGAGCGAAATGGGCAGCTAGGGCTGGCATCTGTGTGTCATGGCACTGGCGGCGGTACTGCGATCGCAATTGAGCGGCTTTGACAAGGAAAAAGGCGAAAGGAATAGGGAAAAATTGTTTTCTTGTTCCTTTTGCCTTTCTCCTTTCACCTTTTTCTTTTTCCTCCATACAGTGGAAGAGTGGCTTATGACATCTTTGGGACTGGAAGATAAAGTCGTTTTAGTAACGGGCGGTAATCGAGGCATAGGAGCGGCGATCGTCAGTCTGTTGCAGGAGTTGGGAACTCAGGTAGCTTACACCTACCGCAGCAGTAGTGAGGATCAGCATCGGGCTTTGGCAATCCAAGCCGATGTGACTGACAAGGCAGCGATGGAGGCAGTGGCACAACAGGTTGAACAAAAACTAGGGTCAATTTACGGGATTGTGGCGAATGCTGGGATTACCCGAGACAACTTCTTTCCCAAACTAGCGATAGAAGACTGGGACGCGGTAATCGACACAAACTTAAAGGGAGTCTACAACACACTGATGCCCGTTATCCCCAAGATGTACGAGCGGGGAGAAGGCTCTGTTGTCTGCATCAGCTCGATTTCGGGTGAGCGGGGAAACCTCGGTCAAACCAACTACGCCGCATCCAAGGCGGCTGTAATTGGTTTAACCAAGTCCCTAGCTAGAGAAGCAGCTCGGTACGGGGTACGGGTCAACGCTGTGTCACCGGGATTTATTGAGACTGATATGGTTAAGTCGGTTCCAGACAAAGTGAAAGAGCGTATTGTGTCTGAGATTCCGCTGCGTCGCTTCGGCAAGCCTGAAGAGGTTGCTTGGGCAATTGCGTTCCTGCTCTCGCCGATCGCCAGCAGCTATGTCACGGGCGAAGTTCTCCGAGTCAACGGCGCTCATCACACTTGAGGGCAATGGCGATCGGCACAGGGTTGAAAATTCACAGTAATAAAATTAGATAAAATTGGAGCCAAGCATGAAAACAGCGATTGAAGAGCGGCGAATCAATGTCAACGGTTTAACCACCCGCTACTTTTCGGCGGGTAATGATGGCTTACCGTTAGTGCTGTTACATGGAGATAGTGCCAGTGCTCTTGATTGGTCTTGGGTGCTTCCTAAACTCGCAGCTACGCATCAGGTGTACGCACCTGATTTTCCAGGTTTTGGCGAGAGTGCTAAACCCAACCGCGAGTATTCACTAGAGTTTTTCAAACAGTTCCTGGGCGATTTTCTGGACGCGCTTGGAATTGAGCGGGCCGTGCTAGTTGGCAACTCGCTAGGTGGGCAGGTTTCCCTGCGCTTTGCGCTGTCCCATCCGGAACAAGTGGCGGCTTTGGTACTGGTAGACAGTTCCGGGCTAGGTTACGCGGTGAGTCCGGCTTTGTCCCAGTTAACTGTGCCTTTGTACGGGGAGACTGCGATCGCCTGGTGCCAAACGCCTCTTGGCGCGAAGCAGCGGTCTTTGTTACGGACCTCGCTGCTTTTTGCCCACCCCTCAAAGGTTCCCGATGTGTGGCTGGAGGAGCAGGAGCGAATGTCGCAAATGCCTGGTTTTCTTAAAGCCACCGTGTCCTCGCTGCGTGCCCAGCTTAATGTATTTGGACAGCACCAGGTATTGCTCGACGCTCTACCGGAGTTGCAGATGCCCACTCTTGTCGTTTGGGGTACTGATGACCTGGTTTTGCCAAAAAGCCACGGTCAAGATGCCGTCAGTCGCCTAAAGCAAGGACAACTCGCGTTGATACCCGACTGCGGTCACCTACCCCATGTCGAGCGTCCCGAACTCTTTACCGAGGAGTTGAGTAAGTTTCTCGCTGGAGTTGGGTTTTAGCAAGCCCGCAATGTTTGAGCGGGAACTCAAGACATCACTTTCGGATGGTATTCTTCCGCCCCTTGTCGGAAGTAGCCAACTATACAACCTTAATTGATGGCCTATTTCTGAACCGAGCGAGAACTCATCCAGAAAAAACAATTTCCGGGATGAGCGGACGCAACTGCGCTCGTGTTTTCCAAAAGCAGCAACATCCACTGCGAGAAAGATGAGCGGATGTTGGAAATTCTCTCAAATCTACGGCAAAGTCTGTCTTTAATATCCAGGAAAGCAGTAAAGGAGCAATGAAAATGGTATCGACTATTGATGACACCAAGCGCCTTGCGATCGCCACAAAACTGGCAGATATGAAAGCGCTACAAAATCTGCTGATTAGCAACGAGGAGAAATTCATTCAGGATTGTACTGATGATGAGATTCGCAAGCGCCTACAGGATATGCTCGAAGACGATCGCAAAAACCTGGGCGTTCTCGATACTGCGATCGTTCAGTACGGTGTCCCGAGCGAGCTTAAGGAAACAACCCAGAAGCTCGTAGAGGAAGTTGAGAAACTAATGGAAGGCTCTGAGCTAACTTTGTTTGAAAAAGTATTTGAGCAAGAATTGCTCAAGCACAAGCAGACGATGACTGGGCTGCTAATTCACAAAGCTGCTCAAGTTGTTGGTGCTGATATTGAAGCTGCGATCGCTCCTTTAAATGCAGTTAACTTTGAAAACCGCGCTCATCAAGAGCAACTCAAAGGAATTCTGGAAGTTCTAGGCGTTCGCGAATTGACAGGACAAGAGCCATACCAAGGATTGTGGGGACGGGTTCAAGATGCTGTCGCCGCCTTATCAGGCGTGGCGGGTAGTGTCATAACGCGCACCGATGATGAGATGAGTATCCGCGACCTCCTCCGCATGGATCATACTAAAGCCGATACCTTATTCGCGGAAATTTTAGGTGCTGACGAACCTCAAAAAATTGCAGAGTATTTTGGACAACTCTACAAAGATATAAAAGTTCACGGTACAGCCGAAGAACAAGTTCTCTACCCGGCAATTCGTCCGTATTACGAACACACGCAGGAAATATACGAGCAAACCGATGAAGTGATGGAGATGTTAGATGAAATTAAGCCTTTAGAGCCAGCTTCATCTGAGTTCAAAGCAAAAATTGAGCAGTTAAGAACTGCGACGCGAAATCACATAAATCAAGAAGAAAAAGATATATTCACCATAATCCGAGACAACTTCAGCCACGATCAGCAGAAGCAAATGGCGACCGAGTTCAAAACCTTTAAAAGCCAACTACAAGAGCAAATGGCTGATTCCCCTAGCGTAATAGCCAACTAATCAAAGACGAAGTGAATAGCTAAGCAAAAATTAGCTAGAGTTTGACATTTATAACCCTCAACTGAAACGTTTTCATCAAAAATCATTTTGGTACTTTGTGTAATTATGAACAATCCAATGACGTGGAAGTACATATTTCAACTCAAGGCTGCGATCAATTGGATCGAATCTCTGGCTTTGCTGTTTGCCGACAGATGGATTCGCGAGTTTCTTGGTGAGAAACCCCTCACCAATCCTGAGTATTTACAACTGTTTGTCGTGTTGGTATTTGTTATCGGAATTGGCTATTGGTGGGTCAGTCAGGACATCTCCCGCAATCGCGAAATTGTAAAACTTGGAATTTACGCGCAATGTTCCGTGTTCGTTGTGCTAGCTTATCAAACTTTGGTAGGCAATGTTCACCCATTTTATCTAATCCCGGGTGTGATTGACCTTATCTTTGCAATTCTCTTCGGCCTGTTTCTCTACTCCTATGCTCGGACTAAACCGACTTTTGAGTGAGAATATAGAACCGTTAACAAGAAACTTTGTATTGGGGCTTAGAGAGGATTGAATGTTAGAGACAAACCTTTAGCTTCGTTTGGTACAAATAAGCCGATTAAGTTTTGAAATTCGGTTAGAACCTTTTTGTAATTGGTGCCGGGTCGGGAGGATTTCCCACTTCCTAACCGGCAGCTAGTTATGGTGTTCGTGTGGCGATCGCAGAACAGGATTCAGTAGGCGGTACTTGTGTCCTCCGAGGCTGTATTCCTGAAAAACTGGCTTTGCATAATAGACGGATGAACTGTATTCACGCTTCTATAGCAATCCTAAATGATTTTCTATGTATAAGTGTACTGATGAATTTTGGGAAAATAAAATTTATGTTCATTAGTGAAGAACTTAAACAAAAATTTGATAATCTTAAAAGACCTACATAAATACCAATACTTTCTTAAGAAGTTTTTAGCTGGCAACCAAATATCTGCCACAGGCTTCTGTTGGGGGGAATTGGGAGCAAATAAAATACAAGTAATTGACCAATTTTCAGGTTCTTTGTCACCATTTACTGTTGATAAAAAATCTCTAAACTCTCCATATTTATGATAGCTAGCTCCATCCCAGTTTAAGATAATTCTCCGAGCTTCATATTTATTTTATAAATATTTTATGAAGTTAACCGTTTATTTTCCAGATCCCGATGGATGACCTTGAACGTGGAACTGTTTGTTTTGATAATTGAGAGCACCAAAATAAGTTTGTCTATCTTTATCATGGGTAATTGGAATTTCAATTGTCCGATCGGATTGACCCCAAACGTAGCCTGTCAGATCGCCATGAAGTAGATGACATTCATCTAAAAACAATACTATTATTTCCCCAGATTCTATGCCAGTCTTGTTTTTGGATAAAGTCTCGTTAATTTATTCCCGCTTTTTTTTTCCCCGTTCTTCATCGGATTTTGGATTAACTTTTTGAGTTTTTTCTCAACTAATATTCGCCCGAGCGAAAAGTTCATAATAGCTCTGTTTTGATTTATCTATCACACCCAACTCTTGCTATACATAAGTCCCTAACTCATCTAAGTTCCAATATTCTTTATTCTTTAACCACTCGACTACTCCATCCGTTTGTCGCTCTGTCAAATACCCTTGTGAGCCTTTATATCCTAGTTTTATTCCTTCGAGGCCTTGGGTTTTAAAAATCTTTTTCCAATAACCCACAAAGAATTCACTTACACCTAACATTTTGCTAATTTCATGGTACAGCTTACCTTCAAGCGCCATCCTGACAGCTATTGCTCGTTTTACTTCTCTTGCATCGATATCGCTTTTAATGAAAGATTCTAATTGGGGTATTTCTTTTCCCATGTCTTTTTGTGGAAGTTGTAAGTTATTCATTTTTTTTTCTAATCAAGTATTGCATATAATTGTACCGTAATCATGATAATGATTTAGGATTGCTATATATGAGCAAAAGTTGAGTAATAAAAATTTTGGTAGGTGATGCCAGATTTAGTAAAAAAAAAGGAACTGAGGGACAAATCAAATGAATTTTAAGAAGTGCATGGCAATAGGTATGTTGCTGTTGGTAGCCGGGTGTGGGGAGAAAAAGTGGCGACCTGTTTCGCAAGAGCAATTTGGGAAGGACTGGCCCCTTACTGTACCGAGTGGCACACTGGCTTGTGTTGTACCTTTCTGGCAAGATCTACATTAGACCTCTCCAATAATTCCAATCCCTTCCCCCGCTTGGTTTCTGGAGAATATCCCCTTAAAGGGCTCAACTCCCGAAACCAACGCTTCAATAAGGGTTTCAACGGTTTGTCAATAAGAACTACCCAATTTTATGACCTAGTTTTTACTATTTTTTTTCTGCTTGTATGGACTTTTACTGACACATAACGCTCGCACCGAGCCGCCATCGTATTAATCCACATACTACCAAAATTACTGGGTCGTAACTTTTTTGTTTTAAGCGGAATCTTTCTGCTGCTACTCGAAATATCTTTAGCGATCTAATTAAATGCTCTACAAAGATTCGTTTTTGAGCCTTTGACTTATTCGCTCTCTTTTGAGCCGCAGTCAGAGGTCGCTCGCGAGTTTTTTTATGAGGAGTGTTAATTAATGGTTCTCCTACATAAGCTTTATACCCTTGAAATCTTTGTGACGGTTCTAATGACAATCGTTGGTTTCTCCAAATTTTTAGGTCTGCCGTTGCTCCAGTTTCTCCAACTACTACATCAACGATTTCTTTGCCGGATGGCATGACTATTACTTGGTTCTTTTTAGTATGTCTTTTCTGCTTTACCCAGTAATTTTTTTCTGCTCCCGAGCATCTGTAGGTCTTTGTATGGGCTGGTCATAGCTATCTACCATTAACTCGAATTCTGTCAATATTTCCAGCACCTAGGCAGAGTCTGAATTATTTTTTTTTACTTGTTCTAACAACGAAGCTGGCAATAACTCCCTCAAGGTTTTTAGCCAGCGGTGAAAAATATAATTAGCAGTTGATTCACCAATTCCAAATTGTACCCCGAGGATTTGAAAGGTGGGTAGGCGATGCAGGTATACTAATGTCATCAGGATTTGGTCTGCGATCGCCAACTTAGGGAGCCGACCGCTACCGGGTTTAAGGATGCGGGTTTTCTGAATTTCTCGCTTTATTTTCTGACGCTCGTAGAGATTTTCGGCTCTGATAATGAGTTCCGTTAGTTGGTCGTAGTCCATACCCAAGAGTCTTTGAGTCTCGGATGGATGTTTTTCAAGATACTCTCGGAGTTGGCTCATGTTTTGGATGGTAAAACTCAATTATATTTAAGAGCGAGCGGCACGCAATTTCTTTTGGGGAGATGTCTAATAACTAACCACTAATGATTGATGACTGCATCAATATACTGCTGAACTTCCCTGAGTTGCTGCCGCTGGCATTCGATCCAATCTTTTTCCGCCGATCGCTGTTCCGGCGTCTCTTTCTGATACCGCGCCTGCTTATCTAAAAAATTATTGTAGAATTTAATCGCTTTTTCAACTGTTTGAATTGCCAGTTTCATGCGCTCCTCAAAAACGGCTATAATCACATTATCCAGGATTAAGCCAATTACTTTACAAGAGTCTTCAAAATCGACCAAACTGATTCCCAGATTGCTTTTATGAACGAGAGTTTCTACAGGTTCTTTCAGCGTTTCTTTAAAACTCTTCATATAAGAATCCGGCAAATATTTCAGTGGCTCCGTAAACTTCGATACAATCTCCCCGCCTATTGATTGTAGCCGATTTCTAAATTTAGATTGACTGTTTAGGTCGAAGCATTCAATACAAACTTCAATGTTTTCTATATCAATTGATTGTAATTCTTTAAAAATTAAACTCAGTTCATTCTCCATAATTAAACTCACTCGCTCTGCCTGGGAATCCACTTCATTACGCAACTCTTTGTACAAATTATCTTTGTCAAAAAAACCAATAGTATCTCTTTGAAATACTTGAGGGTTTTTATCCCACAAAAACCACTGAGTTTTTAACTTGGTCGCCTTGTCGCTCCAAGATTTGCGAACTTTAACAACAGCATCATATTTGCCCTGTTTTCCTAAACTGCGAATTCTCACATCGCATCCGCTTAGTTCGCCAATTTGCTCCCAGACATCAACAGGAGATGCTCCAGCAATTCTCGGCTTGCTATTCCAGACATCCTCAGCCTGAGATACATCTTTGAAACATACCTGAAGTAGTCTCTTGAGTCTGATGGCAGATTGCTTAATTTCGTCAATACAAGGTTCCACATCTAAACTGAGTTGGGTAGCTGACTGTTTAATCTCCACGGATTGATATTCGTCTGCCAACAATCGATCGCTAAACTGGGTAATAGCCTGGAATGCCTTGAGATACTCATTCATTTCCTTTCATCCCTCGTTTCCCTAAACAGCATACAATACAGAACATCTGCCTTTTTGAATGGAAACTGAGCCACAACATGGATTATATATTCACCCCTGCAACTCAGGCGCGACTCAATAGTGGCAACCTAGTACAGCCTGCTGCAAAAACAGGAAAATTGCTCCCGGCAGCTAGAGATCCGGTGACAGGGGAGTTTGTGGAGCTTGGAAAAATTTTTTATCAATCAAGAGGTGAAACTCTATCCGATCGCGGAGTTATAGGATTGCTCGCACAGTTAGCCGGAGGTGGGCCCTTACAGCCGCTGGTAGCTCCCGTGTACGTGACACTGGCGCCGTTGCAGGTTGCTCAAACTCATCAGGGGTTTCAAAAAATATACAGAATGCTTAACTGTCTGAAAATTAATTTGGCAGTGATGCAAGCGACTGCTGCTGTCATTGGTATTGGCACTGTATCGAGCACAGTTTTGTCAGCAGTAAACCTCAACCAAGTATTAAAAATCCGAGAAGAGGCAAAGCACCAGAAGCTAAAAATTAAAGACGGATTTATCGATCTCAGACACATCCTCAAAGATAGGGGAGTAGAGGTAATCCAGCAGATTTTTAAGGTGTCTCACGATTCTAGTTTTGAAATGCACCGCCAGAAACTGGTTAAGGGTTACGAGATTTTTTCTAAAGCTATCAAACGCTGTCAGTCAGCCCTGACAGTGCCAGATATTAAACTTCGGAATTCCGAAATTAATAGCGGGCGGGATATGCTGTTTGAGGCTTTAAAAATTTATGATAATCCTAGTTTGTTGGAGGGGCTGTCTTCTGCAGGACAGCTCAGGCAAATGGAATGTGTTTGGGCGATCGAGCAGGCGATCGGGGTCACGTTTCAGTTGCAGCGGGCCTACAATATGGTGAGCGATCGCCTGCTGGAACTCCAATCAAAAATTTGTCAAAATCTTCTAACTGTTGTTAAAGGATGTCAATCAGAACCAGAACTAGATTTTTTATTTCCTGAAGTTACTAGAATTCTCGGTCATGATTTAAGTGTAATAGAATTTTGGCAAAATGAGGTTGATTGGATGCAAACTTTGTCTCCAAAAGAGCAGCACCAGTTAGCTAGTTTAGATAAACTCACCGGCGAGAGTTTAAAAAGCAGCGTGTACACTACATTCGCGGTATTAGCTGCGGAACCTTCACTTTATGAAAGTTTAAAGCAAAAGTCTCACTTTCTATCCTTGCGCGACCAGCTAACCTTCGCTGTGTCGCCGGAAATCCGCCGGAGATACGAATTTTATGTCAGCCAGCAGGCGATCGCTACTGGCTATCAAGCTTTAGCTGCCTCGAATTGGCAAGAAATATCCGACTTAACTGTGGCTAACCTCTACCACTTTTTTCAAATCCGAGAGGAACCAACTGAAAATTATCCAAGTGAGGACGAATTAGAAACGCCTTATTGGCACTTTCCCCAAACCTTAAAAAACGAGCTTAATCTTAGCAATTAAAGGACCAGTGACAAATGGATACTGTTGACTGTTGACTGACTTCTTCAGTCCTGGACACAAGTTTTCAATTGTTACACTATCTGTAGTAGTAAGGTACGCACTTCGCACCCTACAAGTATAGTCTGTGCGTCAAGGACTATTTTTCCTTCTTTCTTCTTCCTTCTTCCTTCTTCCTTCTTCCTTCTGATTACCTCAGCCACAACTTAATAGTATTGTCTTTAGAACCGCTAGCAATAGTTTTGCCGTCGGGACTAAAAGTCACCACATAAACCTCATCGGAATGTCCCGTCAAAGTATTCAGCAATTCTCCGGTAGCAAAATCCCAAACTTTAATAGTTTTATCCTTGCTCCCGCTCGCAATAAACTTCCCGTCCGGGCTGATAGCAACCGAGACAATATCGTCAGAATGTCCCTGGATAGAGCGAATTAAATCTCCTGTTTCGATATTCCAGATTTTAATACTTTCATCGTAGGAACCGCTAACAATTGTCTTGCCGTCCGGGCTAACAGCAACCGACCTCACCGCGTCGCCGTGTCCCTCAATAGTTTTGAGCAACCTCCCCGTTGCTACATCAACAACTGTAATTTTTTTATCCTTAGAAGCGCTAACCAAACTTTTTCCATCGGGAGTGAAAGCAACAGAATAAACAAAATCTGTATGGTCTGGAAAATTCTGAATCAAACTGCCAGTTGCTGCATCCGAAATCTTCGTGGTTTTGTCTCCGCTACCGCTAGCAACAAGCTGTCCGTCCGGGCTGAGAGCGACAGACCACACAGAAGCAGTGTGGTCGAGACTGCGAATCACTTGCCCTGTTTTCAAATCCCACAGCATGACTCGCCAAAAACCGGTTCCAGTCGCCAGTTTCGTACCGTTTGAGTCAAAAGCAACCGACCAAATAGTGGAGGAATCTCCTGGAAAAGTGCGGATCGACTTGCCTGTAGCTAAATCCCAAATTTGGATGGTTTTGTCTTTAGAACCGCTGGCTAACATTAAGCCGTCTGGACTGAAAGCAACAGACCCAACTGCATCGGAATGCTGAGCGAAATTTTTGACTTTGGCGTTCTTCCACTGCAGACCTGCTTGGCACTGTTCCTGTAACTTCTGAGCGGACGAATAGCTGCTGGAAGTATCGGCAATTGTTGGTATTTGGCTGATGCAGTCTTCATAATTACTGCCTTTATAAAGAGCTTCAATTTGATTGAGCTGTTGGGATTCTTTCTGGACTCGCTGCTGCCCTTCTTGCCACTTGAGATATCCGTAAATTCCGCCGATCGCAGCTAAGATAGCCGCAATTGTTGCCCCGGCGAGATAAGGATTGAATTTGCGAGTTTCTTTGGGGACAAGTGCTACTGGGCTGGCGATCAAGAAATCGGTTTTTCCGTTCAGATTTACCTGCGAGGATACCGCCGGACTTGCCTGCAATTCGAGGTGAGGGGCGCTGCTGGCTGGTGGCCCACTGGGGTTGCGGTGTCCCTCCAAAACTGTGGAGATCGCCTTGTACAATTTAGCAAATAAAGATTTAGGAATGACTAATTCTTCGATTTTCGCGGCATCTTCGTCGGTAAGCCCTAAAACTTGCTGCAAGCGTTTTAATTCGTCGCGAGTTTCCTGAGAAAAGGGATATTCTTGCTGCATGGCTTCTTGCAGTGATTGTTCGTAGCGTTCGCCTTTTTGCCTGTATTTGCGGTAAGGGTTCAATACCTCATCTTCGATCGCCTCTGCTTCTTCTGGCAGCAATTCCAAACTCACGCGCAGTTCATCTAATATTCTACGACCGACGACTGTAATATCACCCCGGCTGCTGCTGCGCCGATCGACTTCTTCGCGATATATTGTTAGCTTGGGAATCCGCGCCCGCGAGCGATCGCCAATTTTCCTCAAATCGGCTAAAGCTTCCGCCGCCGACTGGTATCTCTCCCGAAAATCGTAGCGCACCATATTATCCAAAACATCGGCCAGCGCTTGGGAACACGTGGCTAAATGCCGCCAAACAATTTCGCCTTTATTAGAATTTTTCAAATCCCGCAGTTTCGGCAAATCGTAAGCCGGCAAACCCGTCATTGCTTGGATGCCAATCATTCCCAAAGCGTAGATATCGCTGTTGAGTTGCGGGTTGTATTGAAATTGTTCGATCGGCATATATTCCAGGGTGCCAATCCGCACCGTTACCGGCGCTTGTCTTTGAGCAATGTGAATTTCTTTCACCGAGCCAAAGTCGATTAAAACTAACTTGTTATCTGAATAGCGACGGATTAAATTTGCCGGTTTAATATCTCGGTGAATTACTCCCTGTCCGTGTACAAACACTAAAATTTCTAACAGTTCCTTCAGCAAAGGAATCATTTTTTCTTCGCTCAGAGGCTTGCCCGGTACAATTTCGGTTGATAGCGAGTGACCGGCAACAAAGGATTCAACTAAGAAAAATTCTTCGTTTTCTTCAAAATAAGCGAATAGCTGAGGAATTTGGTCGTGTTGACCGAGCCTTTCTAGAACTTCTGCTTCTTTTTGAAAAAGACGGCGTGTAGTATTAATTAATTTCGGTTCGGTGGTACCGGGACGCAGGTGCTTGACAAAGCACTGCGGTTCTCCGGGACGGCGAATATCTTTGGCCAGATAGGTTTGTCCAAATTCTCCTGTTTCTATGACTTCAATGATTTGATAGCGTCCATCTAAAAGTTGGCTCACCATGATAATAACGCAGCCTTTTTTTGGTTGATTTTCGCAAGAAACAGTTGCACTGTTGAGTCACTTGTCTTTGAGTTTAGCTCCCTAAATCCTCCTTTTTCAGGGGTTTGGGGGGAGCGAAAGAATGCTCTTGTCCCACCCCCTACTCCCCTTTTTTTAGGGGTTTGGGGGGAGCAAGGAGCTAATAGTTCTTCCTTCTTCCTTCTTCTTTCTTCCTTCTTCCATACTTTATTTTTTCAACATCTGCAAAGCTTGATATCCTAAAAAGAAAAAACCGAAAGCACCAAGTACGGCTATCCCGTTCGCCAACACATCGACTGTCACAAATTCGCCCATTCCAATATCCTCTGACAACTGATATCTATCCTCGGCTTTTCGGTCGCTGTCTGGGTGAGGGGTCTTACCCCTCGCTGCGAGCGAGCCGAAAGATGCTCACAAATTATAGCAAAAGAGGCGGTCAAAATAACTTTTCGGGCGATCGACTAGCTTTTTGTTTTAATATTTTTTAATATTTAGGGAGACAAATCGTGTACCGAAAATTTGAGGTCTGTTCGCTTTGATATTGTTAACCCTGCTAATTTTTTCTCTGATTGTAAGTAGAGCTTACACTAAGAATTTGCGCCGATCAGTCGAAAATGCGCCTCGAACCGACAGAAGTTTGGCTAAGCTGTCACCGGAGTCCGCCGCGCAGTTCCCTAAAATTTCGGTAATCGTACCAGCATACAACGAGGCAGAGAATATTCGGGATTGCGCGATCGCCATTTTGGAGAGTACACCGCTGTCTGTGGAGAACCTAGAGGTTTTGATTGTAGACGATCGATCGACAGACGACACACTAGCGATCGGGCAAACCCTGCAACAGCATCTCAACGACCCCCGGCTTAAAATATTAGCAGGTCAGCCGCGACCAACCAACCAATATTGGGCGGGCAAAAACTGGGCCTGCGCCCAAGCTGTTCCAATAGCAACCGGAGACTTCTTATTATTTATCGATGCCGACGTGCGACTCAAACCAGGCGCAATCGAAACCGCTATCGCCACAGCCGAAACCGAGAAAATAGACTTGTTCACCAGTATGCCAGCGCTGGTTTGTGAGTGTTTTGCCGAGTGGTTGGTGCAGCCGATAATGTTCAATCACCTAGCAGTTTGGTACGACTTTACCGCCGTCAACGATCCCTCGAAAACAGACAGTGCTTTTGCCGGCGGGCCGTTCATGTTATTTAGGCGATCGGGATACGAAAAAATCGGCGGTCACGAAGCAGTTGCCGGCGAAATTGTGGAAGATGTGGAATTAGCTAGGCGCATCAAACGTGCGGGTTTAAAGCTCGGACTTTATTCCGGGTCAAATTTGGCATCCGTGCGGATGTATCGGTCTTGGAGCGCATTGTGGGAAGGCTGGACAAAGAATCTGTATCTCGGCGCTAACCGCAGTTGGGGGTTGATGGTTTACATGGCTGCAATTATGTTTTTTATTTATCCGATGCCGTGGTTGGCATTAGCTATTTTGCTGGCAAACGGGGACTTCGCAGAAATTCTGACAATCACCAATTACCAATTACCAATTACCAATTACCAATTACCAATTACCTGGTTAACTATCTGTTTATCCGTAATCGTAATTTGGCAGCATTACAATTTGCGCCGCTTGGGTGCCGAGATTTCTGACTGTCCGACGAAATACTGGTGGTTGGGAGGTTTCGGAGGTGCGTTAGTGGCGGCGATTGCGATCGGTTCTGGGATTAAAACTGAAACGGGTTGGGGGTGGACTTGGCGCGGTAGAACTTTGCAAATTAAGAGTTAATTAAGACTTGCATCTGGGCAGGCAAGATGCCCACCCCACAAAAAATTAACTCCTTGTGGAACAGGCATCTTGCCTGTTCTTAAAAATCATCTAAAATGTGAGTTATAGAAGACAGAAGGCAGAGCTAATCATAACATCCGTTACATCCCTTACAGAATCCGTTGCCGAACTTCCGCGTATACAAAAGCAGGTACGCGCTTGTAAGCAGGCGTGCCCGATCGCTTTTCAATCTCCGGGTGAAAAATCACATTAACTTCAGGATAAAACATCAAAGCAGCACCCTCACGAACCGCCCCGTAAATTACCTCGACATTTTCCATTTTCCCCACATTTCCCTGCACCGTCACGCGCTGATGTTCTTGCAAACCCGCGCTTTCTGCATCCGCGCGATTCATCAAAATGCAGTTGCGGTGCGGCATTCCCCGGTACTTGTCCTCAATTTTGTAAACCACAGTATTATGCTGAGAATAGCTGCGTCCCGTCATCAATGCCACAACAATACCCTGTGTTGATTCCGATACTCCAAACTCTTTCGCTTCCGGTAATTTCAGCTTAGGTAAAGGCGTGACAAACATCTTCGCTTTCCCAGACTCTGTAGGAAATTTAGGTTCTGTAAAAATGCGACCGCTGATGGTGAATTCCTCTTGGTTTTCATCAATTGTCGCTATTTTTTCATAGCCCGGAATAGTTTTAGCAATCAATTGCCGAACGTATTTTGTGTCTTGAAGTTGGCGCCAATCAACGGGAAAATTGCCGTGAATTCGGCTGGCTAATTCTGTTAAAAAATGCACTTCAGGAATCAAATCCGAATTCTGGAGATGAGTTTCGCCCTCATCATTTAAACGCACAAAATTATTACCGGCTTCCACCGTTGTTTTGTGGGGATTTTCAAAGCGATTCAGGACGGGAAGCACAATTGTATTGTGTTTTGCCAAGCCGCTAAAATGCCCTAAATTCGGTTTGGTTGCGAGGTATATAACGGTTTCAATTTTACCTAAAGCCTGTTTTGCCTGACTTGAATCTGGATTCGCCCCGTACAAATTACCGCCCAGGCATATCAGGGTATCGACTTTGCCTGCATCTGCTGCTTCAATGAGCGATCGAGTGTCGTAGCCCTTAACAGGGCTGAGGGGACGATTCAATAACTTTTCTAAAGCTTGTTGGATTTCTTTTTTCAGCTTCACAGTGACGCCCATAGAGCCGAATCCTTGGACGTTTGAGTGTCCTCTGACGGGCATTAATCCCGCCCCTTCTTTGCCGACATTTCCTGTCATCAATGCCGTGTTGGCGATGCTGAAAACGTTATCTACACCGTTATCCTGTTGGGTAATTCCCATCGCCCAACCGAATACAACCCGCTGGGACGTGCCGATAATTTTGGCTGCCACCTCAATTTCTGCTTGGGAAACTCCGCAGGTTTTAGTAATAGTTTTCCAATCGGTTTCGCGGGCGTGCTGGACTACTGCTTCCCAGCCTTCTGTATGAGCTTGCAAGTATTTTTGACCCAGCAATCCTTGTTCGATTATAGACTTTTGAATGCCGACAAATAGCGCCGTATCGCTGCCGGGAATTGGTTGCAAGTATAACGAGGAAATATCGGAACCGGGGATGAGCGACTTGACGGGAAATGCGGGAGAACCAAACTTGACTAACCCGATTTCCATCACCGGATTGATTACAATTATTTTACCGCCTTTGTCGCGAATTTTAATCAATTCGTTCATCAAACGGGGATGGTTGTAGGAAGAATTGCTGCCCGCGAGCACGACGCAATCTGCTTCCTTCAAGTTTTCTAGACTCACTAACGAGGTGCGGGTAGCAAACATTTCGCTTAACCCGATTGTCGAGGGAGCGTGGCAGAGATCGGAACAATCTGCTAAGTTATTGGAACCCATCGCCCGCATCATCAATTGCAGCAGAAAAGCCGCTTCGTTGGAAGAGCGACCGGAACTGTAAGATGCCACTCTTTCGGGGGTTTTGCGAAAAGCAGCTTCGGCAATTTGATAAACTTCTTCCCAAGAAATGCGATCGTAATGAGATGAACCCGCCCGCAAAATCATCGGAAAACTCAGCCTTCCCAACCTATCGGCTTCCATTGAAGTTAATTGCTGAAGTTGTGCAATACTCTTCTTTTCAAAAAATTGAGTTGAGATAGCCGGCTTGATTTCAGCGGAGATTGCTTCGACGCTTTTCATGCACCGCTGAAGTTTTTCGCCCTCTTCATTTGTAAAACCTCCTTTCTGCCCGCCAGTGCCCCAAGAACAAGACAAACAAGCACTTTTGTGCAGCAAAGTTTTCCAAAGTTTCGGGCCTTCCGGGGACAATGTATGTTTTGCCCAATATTCTATTATGGGCAAACCGCCACCTATCTCTGGTGTTTCCTCGTTTGTCTCGTTGAAGAGCGGGATTGGTTGGACATTTTGGGAGTTGACATCCATGCGGTTTACCTTTTGTTGGAATTGCGGATTGATGCGGCGGGTCAACCGCCAAAAAAGTTAAGTTTCTTACTGGAATTTTACCGCAAATTTATAGCAGAAAACACCAGTCAACAGATAAATATTTTAATCGGAATTCAAATCGAGGTTCGCAGTCACAAAGGCAAGTTTTTATTCATCCGCCGACAGCGAAATGCAGTCCTCACTAAAGGGTTTACTTCTTCTTATTTAACGCCTGCTTCCCAAATCCAAGACAAAGCAGTCGATCGCCCTCAGCAACATTCGGGTCATTCTGCAAATAATCTCCCAACCACTCGCAACTGCGAGCAATGATATTCTTCAGTTCCAAATTCTCCACAGGCAACAGAATTACAGTCCTATCCCTACTAGCAAAACCCAGAGTTTTGCTATCAGAACTAAAAGTAACGCTCAACACGCGATCGCTCGATTCCAAAGTCTTAGATAGCAGCGCCTTCTTGCCGTCAAAATCCCACAGCTTAACAGTATTTCCCCCACTCGCCGCCGCAATCAACTTGCCGTCGGGACTAAAACTCACGCTTTCTACAGTATCGCTGTGGTCGAGTTTTTCAGTTAAATTAACTGCCTTTCCATCAAACCCCCACAAGTAAACTTTTTTGTCAGCGCAAGCAGCAGCAATAGTCTTGCCGTCGGGACTGAAACTAACATTTTTAACGCGGTCTTGGTGGTCGAGAGTTTTCATAATTTTCGCCGACGAACCGTTAAATTGCCACAGGTAAATTCTCTTTTCTCCGGTAATTTCAAAAGCCTTTTTCTTCCCGCTTGCCTTGTCCTCCGCAGCGGTAGCAGTAGCAATAGTTTTGCCGTCGGGACTGAAGCTAACGCTAATTACTGGATTGCTGTGATCGAGTTTTGCAAACAAAGTTGCTTTAGAACCGTTCCAGCGCCAGAGGTACAATTTGCGATCGGCATTGGCGGCGGCAATTATCTTTCCGTCGGGACTAAAACTCACGCTTCTAACAATGCCGCTGTGGCTGAGAGTATCTAACAGTTTGCCGTTTAAACTCCAGATTTTCACTGTTTTGTCATCGCTCGCCGAAGCAACAGTTTTATCATCAGGGGAAATGCTCACCCAGGTAACAGAATCATTGTGACCTTCTAAGGTTTTAAATAAACTGCCGTCAGCCCGCCAAAGTCTCACGGTTTTGTCTCCGCTAGCAGAAGCAATTGTTTTGCCGTCAGCACTAAAACTGACTTTGTAAACCCAGTCTCCGTGTCCCGATAAAATCTTATTCAGCGGAGTGCTGTCCGGTTTCCAAATTTTCACTATTTTGTCCTTACTTGCGGAAGCAATAGTGCCGTCGCCGCTGAAACTTACGGATCTTACGTCGTCTTGATGTCCTCGAAAAGTGTTGAGCAAAGTGCCGCTGCGACTCCAAACTTTCACCGTATCGTCTGCACTGCCGGTGACAATTTTTTTGCCGTCGCGACTGAAAGTCGCGCTGACAACTTCATCGTTGTGTCCTTTGAGAGTTCTGATTTCTTCACCGTTTCGGTTCCAAACTTTGGCTGTGGTGTCGGCACTTGCTGAGACGATTTCTTGACTGTTTGGACTGAACTTAATGCTGTACACAATGTCAGAATGTTTGGTTAGTGTTTTGGGATTAATTTGAAATTTATCGGTTTTACTTTCTCGGTTCCAAAGTTTGACAGTTTTGTCAACACTTGCTGAGGCTATTGTTTGGCTGTCGGGACTGAAACTGACGCCGAGCACCCAGTCTTTGTGTCCGGTTAAGGTTTGCAGCAATTTTTTGTTAGCCCGGTTCCAGATTTTGACGGTGTTGTCGTGACTGGCGGAAGCTAGGGTTTTGCCGTCTGGACTGAAAGTGACGCTGGTGACGATATCGCCGTGGCCAGATAAAATGCCGATCGCACTTTTGTCGTTATCTACTTGCCAAATTCTAATTGTACGATCGGCACAACCAGTAGCGATCGTTTTCCCATCGGGACTAAAACTAACACTCGTCACGCTATCGGGGTGATTGAAAGTTTTTAATAACTTACCTTCTTTGGTCCACAATTTAACAGTTTTGTCAGCACTTGCCGAAGCAACTGAATTGCCGTCGGGGCTGACACTCACATCCAAAACAAACTTGCTGTGCTGCTCGAAACGGTTGCGTTCTTGCACCCCGGAAACGGCTTGTCTGAGCCTTTCAGCAATTTGATTTTTAGTGTCCACAGGCAGCGCTGTACTTTTCTGAGAATCACGACCAATTTTGATACTATTTCCCAACACCCCTAATTGATTTTTTTCATTAGAAAGCACCAAAGCTTCCGACGCCGAATTTAGGGCATCAGTCCGACTTTTTTCTGCTTCTTGCCGTGCGATTTCTGCTAATTTTGCTTGCTCGAATGCCATCCCCGAAACACCTGCGAGTACAAGCACTCCTACAACCGCCGCCCGCAATTGCCATCTCCGAGTATGGTAAAGTTGAGCTTCCGCTTTGTACTGTTTGTCTCTAGCTTCCGACAGCAAAGCATCTTGCTCTCTGTCTTTGCGAATTTGTTCAATTTCATCTCGGTTAATTTGGTTTTGCTTTCGCAGTTCCTCAACTTCTGCCTTTTTATCTAATTCTTGCTGCTGGCGAATGAAGCTAACTAAATAATCGTGAACGAGCTGATAAAGCTCAGCAGGCAGTTCCGTCCATCGAAAAACTAAACCCGAGTTTACTAACAGTTCTAAGACTAAATCTAATTTATCAGCTTCAGCAAACGTCGCTAAATTTGAGGCTAATTCTGCGCGGGTTTTTAGGGGACGTATCTCTTCTTCATCTGTGAGCAAATACAATACTCTGCGGGCAGCTACTTCATTCTCGGGGCCGCAATCTTTGATGACTTCTTCGAGAAAACTTTCGACTAATTTTTGTTGAGGATTGTTGCCAAGTTCCTGATATTGACTTAAAGTTCTAATGTTCTCTTGTTGCAGTTGAGCGCCGACAAGTTGTAGTTCGATCGGGCGGACTTCTCCCAATTCTCCAGCTAAATTTTTGACTAATTCTTCGATCAGCTCCGGTTCTAAGTAAAACTGCGCTCGCTCAGTTAAAGTGCGAATTACCGATCGCGCATCGACCAGGGAAAAATTTCCCAAATAAAACAGTATATTTTTGCTGAGAATGTCATCCAAAATATCATTGTTAACGAATCCTGTCTGGTTTTTGGGTCGGGAAAATTCCAGCAAATAGTGCAGGTAATCTTCCCGCAAACACAGGACGACTTTTAAATATTTAATTTTCAAGCATTCCCGCAAAAACTCAAAAAATATTTGTCTTTCCGCTGGCTCTTTCCACACGAAAAAAAATTCTTCAAATTGGTCAAATATCAGAACAGTCACTAAATGTTCGGAATTTCTTTGCAGCTCCTTGAGAATATTTTCGTATTCGATCGCCTGTTGTTGTATGATTAATTCTACTGGCTGTGACTCCTCCCTTTGATCCTCATTATTCCCCGTCGAGCCACCGTGAAATCCCGAAATAAGATTTCCCTTGACTGCACCTGCTTCTACTGGAAAATCTACCGGAGCAGTTTCTGGTACTGCTTCGGAAATTTCCGGATCGAATATTTCAGCTTTCCCAGCAGATAACTGTCTAGTCAATTCCCGCGGCCAGTTGTTGTAAACTTGCAGCACGATCGGCAAAACAGTCCGCATTTCTATTTTTTTTTGTTTGAGAGCTGGTACTAATCCTCCCGTGACTATTGAACTTTTGCCAACTCCAGACTGACCGTAAATTACTGTCAGTTTGTCGGGGGTATTGTTCATCCTATATATCAAGCGGTTGAGGTCTTGCTCTCTGCCGGAAGCTGTAATTTCGTCAGCAATAGTAGCAGCGTCAGCAACAGTTTCGGCGACGGAATTAACCGCTTCTCTGTGCGGCTGCAACTTTCCGGCTCCAATAAAAGCTCGGAACCGATACGTGTGTTCCACCGCTCGGTAATCTTGCTTAATTTGAAATGCTTGGAGATATTCTCCCCGCTGAAAATAGAGCGATCGCAGCATTTCTAAAACCCGCAAATACAGTTGCGGGTTGTAGCAAGGTTCGGTTTCCAAACGAGCAAGCTCTAAATGTGCGATCGCCTCCTGCACCTCACCCAACTGACTCTGAGCCTCTGCTAAAATTAACCGATACAAGCCTAGATGCTGCGACTTTACAGGGGTCCCCTGTCCCGTCGCTTCTAAATTTGAGTTGAGAACGTCTAGAGCCACTAAAGCCCATTCTTTCGCCCCTTGCCAGTTCTTTTGCTCTAAGGCTACTCTAGCCAAAAAGCCGTAATCTTGAGCCAAATTAACTCCTGAATTTTCCATATTTTCATGTAACCTCCGAGCTTTGATAGCTAAATTCCAGAGTGCATCCCAATCTTCTAAATGCTGCAATACTTCGCCAAGTTGATTGATGAATATACCAACGGCATCCGGCCGTCCCGCCCGTTCTAAAACATCAATACATTCCTGAAAATAATTCTTAGCTTCCGTCCAGTAAGGACGGTTGCTGCTGCGGTGTTGTTCTGCTTGGAAGCGGTAGCAAAGACCGATGTGGAATAGCAGAATTCCCTCTAACACCGGTGCTGGGTGAACGGTAAATAACAAATCGCTAAATTCTGTTTTTTGTCCAATAAATGCTACTTGATGCTTCCAAAAACTGAGACTTTTTTGATACAATTCAATAGCCGCAGGGATGCGGTGACAAGCATATTCGTGCCTACCGCGAATAAATTGCAAACTCGCTTCAATGGCTGGTTCTAACCTGATGTTGCAAGTTTGCAAGTCTTGGCTAGCCGACTCTAATTCAGTCAAAGAATTGGCTCCGAGAATGGCAGAATTAGTTAGACGCCAATTGCCACTTTCTAAAATGTTGGAAAAAATGCGATCGGCACTTTTGCCCAGGAAATCCACCAAGTCGTCGGGGCCGATCACAAATTCAACACTTGTTGTCCAAGTTTCGATATCTGTTACTAACCGAATCAGCTTTTTTAAGATTTTGTCGGTCACCCACAGCACCACCGGGAAGGGAAAATTATTCCGAAATTCTTCCCTCACGTAGTTGGTAGAAGTTAGCACCCGATCGATCGCACTTACCGATTCCAATCCAAACACCATTAAAGCTGGTGGATGGCTGCAGGAAAGTTTGGTTTCTAGTGTCGTGTAAAGAGTTTTAACAGATGGGGGAAGGACAATTTCTCGAATCTCGATACCAGACTCCTCCCGCAATTGCCTTGCAATTTCCTCTCTCATCGCACTGTAATTGCACCGCACCAAAATCAGCGAAAATTGCCCCTGAGACATTCTCAGAGTCCGGGTGAGAGTTTGCAGCGAACTTTTGTTTTGCTGTGCTGCGGTGTCTTGCTGGCAGTGCGAATTAATCATAATTAATTTTTGAAAAAGTTTCTCAGGATAGGTGCTGTCAACTGCCGAAAAAAGGAAGTTCGGCAACGGATTATTTAACGGATGTAACGGATGGAAGTTCCGCAACGGATTATTTAACGGATGTAACGGATGGAAGGGATCGACTGCAGGGGAAAGTGCTATTAAGAACGTCCTAACCGTTTGGGCGGTTGCTATAAGTTTACTTTTACCGGTTTTTACGTTTGCCAATCACAGGGAAGAATCACATGATTAATTTTATTTTTGCCCTTTTGGGCGATTTCCAATCACTGGGAAGTATCAATTAGTTAAGTTTATTTCAGCCTGCATACTTATTGTTTTAGCCGATCGCATTAAAGCATACCCAAAAAAATACATACTCTGTTATTCGCATATTCCCAGCAAAATTAACCGGATTTTACTGAAATCTTGATAATTGCTCACATTCTACCCAGCAAAAGAGTCTTTGTTTGCGGGGCTCCCAGCCATCGCCCAAATCGCACAAATCCGATTCAGTTATTCGCAGATCCCAGAAATCCGGCATTCCCGGGTTGACTGGCCCCTCGCCGCACTGAGATAAACTATCGGCGCGGGCTCATCAATTACAGCTTGAAGATTTTTTGTCATAAATTTACTAATCTCCATATCTAAAGTAGCTGCAAAATCAGGTTCATCCCAATCCTCGCTTTCTTCAATGCTGATTGTTGTTGGTGGCCCAATATCAAAATCTAGCTCATCGCCAAAATCCGAAACTTTCTTAATTGGATCTATTTTCTGACCGGTATCAGTGGCAAAAGCTTGAGTTGTATTGGCTATTAGTACGATCGGCAGTGCTACTATGGCACTTATTGTTTGTAGCGCCGTAATTTTCCTCATGGTATTCTCCTGATATAAACCAAACTTTGGTGCTGCTATACATTCAACATCCGCCGCTACTTTAGAGCGCTGTGAGTCGATTTTAGATTTTAGATTTTAGATTTACTCCACAGATGAATCTGAGAGCTTGAACTAGGGTCTAAAATTGTGGGCTACTTACCGCTCCTGCCGTTCGCAAGTATCCGTTTTTGAGCAGAGTCATTAATTAATAGTGACTTGTTTTTCCACCGGATATAACCTTATCTGACTCTTCGCGGCAAGTTTGCTTAACGGAGCATATCCGGTCAACTGTTTGCCTTTCTATTTACTACGTGAAAACTCTTAAACAGTCAGGTTTTCCCGTTAAGTAATTCCCCAGCCTTTGCGAGTGTTCATCTCAGACTCAAAGCAAAGTGGGTGAGAAGTTCGATCGCACACCAGTTTTCGCACACCAGTTTTCGCACACCAGTTTTCGCACACCAGTTTTCGCACACCAGTTTTCGCACTCCCGCGCTGCCACCAGCAAGCTGATGTGACTTACCACAGCCACCGGATACCTGTCAATACTTATATCTTAACATTTTTAAGTTTTTTCATAATTCTCGTTACCAGGAAGAGCCTGGTAACGCAGCTCGGCGAGGCACAGCCTCCAGCCAAGTCGAGAGGGCTCCTATTTCGTCAAGCCGTGTTCGAGAGCGAAGCGAACCAACTCAGTACGGCTGTTAGTACCCGTCTTGCTAAACAAACGGCTGACGTACTTTTCCACATTACGCACGCTAGTTTCCAAGCGGCGGGCAATTTCCTTATTCATCAAACCTTGAGCAACCAAATCCAAAACACTTTGTTCTCGCGGAGTCAAATCAATTTTAATCGGGGAAGGACTTTGGGCGATCGAACTCCGCCCACTCAGCAAAGACTCAATTCTCGCCATTTGGCTTGTCAAAGCAGCAATATCTGGACTTTCAGCATTTTCGCTCGTCTCCTTAGCAGCCGCGCGGCGGGCCAGCAAATTGGTTACTATTGCTACTAACTCGTCGGGATCGAAGGGTTTAGAAAGATAAGCATCGCAGCCTGCTTGATAGCCTTGAATGCGATCGCTCGTCATCCCCTTAGCCGTCAAAAACACCACCGGCAAAGCCCTATAGCGAGGATCTTCCCGCACTTGCTTGAGAAATTGATAACCGTCCACCTGGGGCATCATAATGTCTGAAATCACCAAATCCGGATTAGTCTGCTGCAAGAGTTCCCACCCATCCCGAGCATTACTGGCCACCTCAACCGCAAAATCGCTATCTTCCAAATAAGCTTGTACTGCTTCCCGCAAGCCCGGTTCATCATCTACCAATAATAATCGTGCTGACATAGTTGTTACCCTTACGCTTTACCACTATTTTTTAATTTAGCCGCATTTAACTCTTATTGTCACTCTATCCCTCGAAGGAAGTTAAAGAATTGTTGTTCAACTCAAGAGCTTTGAGTTAGGTTTTGATCTAACGATTAAAAAGTTCTTAAATCTTTAATTCAAAACTCGAAACTCAAAACTCAAAATTATTGTTGAACCCTTCCGCTTAAACTTTTGAACGATCGGTCAAAATTTCATAACCAGTTTCTGTCACCAACACAGTATGCTCAAACTGAGCCGACATAGCATTGTCAACGGTTACAGCAGTCCACTTGTCAGAAAGCGTCCGAGTGTACTTAGAACCGGCATTCAGAATTGGTTCGATCGCCAATGTCATGCCCGCTCGCAATTTCACGTTCGGCATTTCGCGGGTGCGGAAATTGAAAACCGACGGTTCCTCGTGTAAATTTCGCCCGACACCGTGGCCAGTAAACTCCTCAACGATGCTAAAACCGTTGCTTTTGACATGATCTTCGATCGCACCAGCCAGATCGAGCAAATAAGCTCCAGCCTTCACTTGTTCGATGCCTTTGTAGAGAGCTTCTTCTGCGACTCGGATTAATTTTGCAGATTCGGGAGTCACTTCCACAACTGCGATCGTGATGCAAGAATCGCCGTGAAAACCTTGATAATATGCCCCCGTATCTACCTTAAGAACATCTCCTGCCCGAATTACTTTTTTGGCGCTGGGGATGCCGTGAACAACTTCGTTATTAATGCTAGAGCAAATCGATCCCGTGAAACCGTGATAGCCTTTAAAACTGGGAGTTGCACCCATTTCGCGGATGCGTTTTTCGGCATAAGCATCCAAATCAGCAGTAGTCATTCCCGGTTTTACCATTAGGGAAATTTCTTTAAGTACCGTTGCAACGATTTTCCCTGCCTGTCGCATAATTTCGATTTCGCGTTCCGACTTAATTTCAATGCCTCGACGCTGTTTTTTGACTTGGGGTGCTGGAGTTGGGCCAGAAAGCAGACTGCTAAAAATATTCATGTATTGATTGGCGGGTAATTTTGTACTTTGACGGCAGGTTGAAGCAAAAAAACGGCAAATATCCAGTTTTTTGTGGAAAAACGAATGTCTTGTTCCGAACTGTCGATCGCTTGTCCTTTAAGCTAGCTTAATATTTTTCTCACTAATCGGCACGGGATTGGGGGGTCAACAAAGCGGTTGAAACCGCCGAGTCCGTCTGCTCGGGATTTCCGAGCATTCCTGTGAGGTTAGCAATTGCCGCAATTAACTTAGTTATGTCAACTGGTTTAGATAAGTGCATCTGGAAACCAGCTTCCAGCGCTTGCTTGCGCTCTTCCTCTCTGGCGTAGGCCGTCAAGGCGATCGCAGGCATCTTTCCACCCCTGAGCACTTCCATTTCTCTCACCCGCGTGATCAACTCATAACCGTCTGCTCCCGGCATTCCAATGTCGCTAAGCAGCAGATCCGGCCAATAACTCTCCAGTGCATCTAGAGCCCCGGCCACCGATGCCGCCGATCGCACCATAGCTCCTTCGTCCTCGAGTAAAGCAATCAAAAACTCCCGCGTGTCATCCTCATCATCCACCACCAGCAATTGCAAATTAGCCAGAGTGGGGAGAGTCTCTGTCGCGTCATTGAGCGGCGACCCATCATCCCCTGCATATCGGGTCTTCCTCTGAGCAATAGGTAGAGCCACCGTAAATTTCGCACCCTCGCCCGGATTATTTTCTGCATCCACCTTACCGCCGTGCAGTTCCACCAAGTGACGGACGATCGCCAATCCCAGTCCCAAACCCCCGTAAGACCTAGTTGTGCTGCTATCAGCTTGGCGGAAGCGATCAAAAACATAAGGCAAAAAATCAGGAGCGATACCAATGCCACTATCAATTATCTGAATTTGAGCCTCATCGGCAACTGACTCTAACCGCACCTCTACTTTACCCTCTTGCGGAGTAAACTTAATCGCATTTGACAGCAAATTCCACACAATTTGCTGCAAGCGATCGGCATCGCCGATAACTTCACCTACATTTGGACTGCACGTTAATTCTAGGACTAGGGATTTTTCCTCACTCAGCGGCTGCAATGAATCTATTGCCAACTTGATCACAGATTCCAACCGAATCGGATGCATATTTAAATTTAGTTTGCCCCGCAAAATCCGCGAAACATCTAAAATATCTTCAATGAGTTGAGCTTGAGATTTAGCATTACGCTCTATTGTTTCTAGAGCTTTATCAATAGTTTCTTGATCAAATGTTTTGGTACGAAGCAGCCTAGACCAGCCGAGAATTGCATTTAAAGGAGTACGGAGTTCGTGAGAGAGAATAGCTAGAAATTCATCCTTCATCTGGTTAGCTCTCTCCGCTTCTTGCCGCGCCACTTGTTCGCGGATTAGTCTGCCGCGTTCTTCCTCTGCTTGCTTGCGGTCTGTGACATCTCTAATCGTGCCCACGTGACCGATCAGTTTTCCCAAATCCGAAAACATTGGCGACGACTGCACGTGAATCCACCGCACAGCTTCGCTACCAGCTAATCGAAACTCGTTAGAATATTCCTGGCTTTCTTTAATCCAAGCTAACCAATCTGCTACTACGCGATCGCGATCTTCTGGATGAACTTCCCGCTGCCAAACCTCTGCCAAACTTTCCTCCAAAGTTAGCCCGCAAATCGCTTGACAACGCGGGTTGATGTAAGTACAGCGGCCTTCAACGTCAGCTAAGTAAATTCCCAGTGGTGAACAAGCACACAAAGTGCGAAACCGCTCTTCACTTTTACTTAGTTCACTATTAACCGCAGCTAACTGTGTTGCTTGCTGCTTCACCTCGACTGTTTTTTGGAACAATTCCACAAATACCTGCACCTTCGAGGTCAATATTTCCGGTTCTAAGGGTTTGAACAGGTAATCCACCGCACCCAGAGAATAACCTTTAAACACGTGGGTGTCATTACTGCTGAATGCTGTGATAAAAATAATCGGAGTCGCTCGCGATCGATCTCTAGAGCGAATCAATGTTGCTGTCTCAAATCCATCCATTCCCGGCATCTGCACATCAAGCAAAATTACCGCAAAATCTTCATTAAGCAGACATCTCAGAGCCTCCGCGCCCGAATTAGCTTGTACTAGATGATAAGAGGGGCTGTTGAGAATAGCTTCTAGAGCTATCAAATTTTCGGGGCGATCGTCAACTAAAAGGACATTTACTCGATGGGGGGGCTGCAGAGTCATAATTTTTTTAATCTTTAATTCTTAGCAAATTGACTAAACAGGGAGCGATTTTAGAGAGGGGTAAAATCCAGTCTACTTCAACATTTGCGATCGCCGACGCTGGCATGGCCGGGCATAGAGCTGAAGCCGGTTCCTCCACAAATGTCAATCCTCCCTCAGCTTTAATTTTTGCCAGGCCTTTAGTGCCATCCGAATTAGCTCCCGTTAAAATTATGCCGATAACTTTCTCCCCAAAGGCATCCGCAGCAGACTCAAACAGCACATCGATTGAGGGCCGCGCGTAACAGACAGGAGCCTCAGTTGATAGTGCAAATTTAGGAGTTCCGCGATTGGGGATTGGGGATTTTGAATTATGGATTGACTCCACTGCCACGCTCCCCCATTCTGTAAAGTCGTTTTCATACAGGCTAAACTCCTCGTCAGAGGGCGATTCTATTAGCAAGTGATAGTCCGCAGGAGCCAAGTAAACCCGTCCAGGTAAGATCTCCTCTTTGTCTCGGGCCTCTGTGATTGGGAGAGAGCTTTGCTTTTGTAAAAAATAAGTAAGCCTATTGTGAGAACTCTTATGGCGGTGTTGGACAATAACTACCGGCAAAGGAAAGCTTTGTGGCAAATCTGCCAGCAGCAGAGTCAGAGCCTCTAGCCCTCCCAAAGACGTGCCAACAACCACTATTTCAAAATTTTTTTTATTTAACTCTTCGGTAGATTTTCTCACTACTTTCAATTGGTTCATAGTATTTTTCATAAGGTGTAAAAGTCAGAGACTCTTGATGTCCTAGGCCTAAAACCCCAAACATTCCCAGGCTCTCATAAAAAAGCTTGTGTACCCGCTCTTGGAGGTGTGAATTGAAATAAATCATCACATTACGGCATAAAATAACATTAAACTCATTAAAAGAATTATCCGTTGCTAGGTTGTGGTGAGCAAAGACAATATTATCTTTAAGTGAAGAGCGAAAAATCGCATTTTCATAAGCAGCAGTGTAATACTCAGAAAACGCTTTGTTGCCCCCCGCTTGGTGGTATAGTTGCGTATATTCTTGCATTTGTTTCAGCGGGAATATCCCTGTTTTGGCTGTTTTCAAAACTAATTCATTCATGTCCGTAGCGTAAATCCGACAACGGTCATACAGTCCTTCTTCTTGCAGCAAGATTGCCATAGAATAGACTTCTTCTCCCGTTGAACATCCAGCGTGCCAAATCCGAATAAAAGGATAAGTACGCAGTAGCGGCACCACTTTATTTCTGAAACTAATGTAAAAGCTGGGATCGCGAAACATCGCCGTTACATTGACAGAAATGTCCAGCAGTAAACGGTCTAGGTAAGCAGGATTGTGAAGTACCTTTTCCTGAAGTGCCGAGACAGTGGTGAGCCGTTCCGAGCGAATAGTGTTCCAAATACGGCGCTTGAGAGAGGCAAGAGCATAATTGCGAAAATCAAATCCGTAATAGCGAAACATTCCCTCTAGTAGGAGTTGAATTTCGATTGTTTCCAGTTCATGGCTTTCGGACATTTTTAATTAGTAATGGGTTATTGGGCATTGTTGATTGTTGACTGTTGACTGTTGACTGTTGACTGTTGATTGTTGACTGTTGACTGCTGACTGTTGACTGCTCGCTAATGACAACTGCCAACAGTCAACTGCCAACTGACAACTGACTTCCATTATCGATAAAGCCAGACACGCAGCAGCGAGAGCAACTGTTCGGTATCAACAGGTTTGGTAATGTAGTCAGACGCCCCAGCTTCGATACATTTTTCCCGATCGCCCTTCATAGCTTTCGCAGTAAGAGCAATCATTGGCAACGAAGCAAATTGAGGCATATTACGAATTGCTTGCATGGTTTCGTAACCGTCCATCTCTGGCATCATCACGTCCATCAACACAATATTTATGTCAGGCGTATTTTGCAATTTAGCAATGCCCTCTCTCCCATTCTCAGCATACTCAATCTTCATTTTATGGCGCTCCAGCATACTCGTGAGGGCGAAAATATTCCGCATATCGTCGTCAACAATCAAGACTGTTTTGCCCGCGAGCGTCGAATCTGTTTGATACAATTGCTCTAGCATTTGGCGCTTTGGTTCCGGCAAATTTGCTTGGACTCGGTGCAAAAACAAAGCTGTTTCATCTAACAAACGTTCCGGCGAGCGCACATCTTTAATAATGATTGTTTCCGCCATGCGCTTGAGTTGAGTTTCTTCGGCTCTTGTCAACTCTTTGCCGGTATAAATAATAAGCGGCAGACTTTTCAAATTAGCCTCTTGCTTGATCTGATCTATCAGTTCAAAACCAGTCATATCTGGTAGTCCCAAATCGAGTACAACGCAGTCAAAATGTCCCGATTTCAAAGTTGCTAGCGCCTCTGCACCACTCCCCACAGCCGTTGTAGAAACATCGTGATTGCCGATTAAATCCACAATGCCCAGACGCTGCGTTTCGTCGTCTTCCACGACTAGCAAATTCTTCACGGGCCGCTCCACAAACCCCTTAATATCAGTCAAAGCTGTGCTCAATGCTTCGCGACTGACAGGCTTTTGTAGGTACGCGATCGCCCCTAACTGCAAACTGCGCTGCCGCCCTTCTTCAACTGATACAATGTGAACCGGAATGTGGCGCGTACTTGGGTCGTGCTTCAAGCGATCGAGCACTGTCCAGCCATCCATCACAGGCAAATTTAGATCCAGCATAATTGCAGTTGGCTTGAACTCTCGCGCCATCGCCAAACCGATATCGCTCCGCAAAGCCACCAAACCTTTAAAACCCTGTTCCTGCGCCATATCCAACAGAATGCGAGCGAAGTTTACGTCATCTTCAATAATCAAAAGCACGCGATCGTCACTCTCAATATTTTCTCGATCATCAGAGATTAAAGGTGAGGGGTAAGGCGCGATCGGCAAGTGGAAATTCGGCAAAGGAAGTGCGGGAGAAGTAGCAGAGGGTAATTGAGGCGTTTGCTTGCCCGTTCCCGAACCCGTATCAGTGATTATTATTCGCGATTCTTGGTAAGTTTGTGGCAGATAAAGCGTGAACCTACTACCCTCACCAGGGCTACTTGTCAATTTAATTTCTCCGCCTAGCAAATTAGCGATTTCTCTACTAATTGACAAACCCAAACCCGTGCCCCCGTATTTGCGGCTAGTGCTACCATCTGCTTGTTGGAAAGCCTCAAAAATAACCCTGTGTTTTTCAGCAGAAATCCCAATCCCGGTATCGCTAACTGAGAAAGCCAAAACAGTAGGGGAACTCCTTAAACTTTCTATCTCTAAACTCCACCCTTCCCGCGCTACTTCGGCACGCAATTTCACCTCACCTCGCTCTGTAAACTTAAACGCATTAGAGAGGAGATTCTTCAAAACTTGTTGCAGCCGTTTAGCATCAGTATAGAGACCTTTTGGCAACCCAGCCTCAAGCTCTATTTTAAAACTCAACTTCTTATCCTGCGCGATTTGGCGGAAAGTCCGATCCAAATGATCTCGCAAGTCCGTAAACAACACTTGCTCAATTTCCACCGACATCGTGCCTGATTCAATCTTAGCGAGATCCAAGATGTCATTAATCAGCCCCAGCAAATCATTTCCCGCCGAGTAAATTGTGCGCGTGTATTCAACTTGCTTCTGAGTCAAATTGCCTTCAGTATTGTCAGAAAGCAATCGAGCCAGAATCAACAGCGAATTTAGCGGAGTTCGCAACTCGTGAGACATATTTGCCAGAAACTCCGACTTATACTTAGAAGTTAGAGCCAACTGTTCGGCTCTTTCTTCCAACAACCCCCTCGCCTGTTCGATATCTCGGTTTTTCCGCTCAACTTCCTTATTTTGCAGCGCTAGCAATTCAGCTTGTTCTTCTAGTTCTTCATTTGTTTGTTGCAACTCTTCCTGCTGACTCTTCAACAGTTCCTCAGATGCGCGGAGTGACTGCGCTTGTTGTTCGAGACGCTTGTTAGTTTCCGTTAGTTCTTTTTGCTGAGTTTGTAACTCTTCTGCCAAAGACTGTGACTGTTTCAGCAACTCTTCCGTCCGCATACTCGCCGCAATTGTATTTAAGACAATGGCGATACTTTCTGTAAGTTGGTCGAGGAATGTCAAGTGTATTTCGCTGAATCGGCGGAACGAAGCTAACTCGATTACTGCCGTCACTTGTCCCTCAAATAGTACGGGTAAAACCACCACATTCAGCGGCGTAGATTCTCCCAGTCCAGAGCAAATTTTAACGTAGTTTTCTGGGACTTCGGTCAACAGTATGCGTTCCTTTTCCAGGGCGCACTGTCCTACCAAACCTTCGCCTAAATTAAATCTATTTCCCAGATGCTTCCGTTCGCGGTATGCGTAGGTACTTAACAGTTTTAGAAACGGATCGTGTTCGACAGCTTCCATCATAAAGAAGACGCCATGCTGAGCAGACACCAGCGGCGTCAATTCTGAGAGAATTAGTTTAGAAACAGTTTCTAAATCCCGCTGACCTTGTAGCATCCGAGTGAACTTAGCAAGGTTTGTTTTCAGCCAATCTTGCTCAGTATTTTTTTGCGTAGTCTCCCGGAGATTGGCGATCATCTGGTTAATGTTGTCCTTAACGATCGCAACTTCTCCTTCAGTGGCGACGGAAATTGACCTCGTTAAATCGCCTCTGGTAACAGCAATTGCCACTTCGGCGATCGCCCGCAACTGAGTAGTCAAATTCGCCGCCAATTCATTCACATTATCCGTCAAATCTCGCCACGTCCCCGCCGCGCCCGGAACCTTTGCCTGGCCGCCCAATTTCCCTTCAATTCCCACCTCCCGCGCCACGGTAGTAACTTGATCGGCAAACGTCGCGAGCGTATCAATCATCTCGTTAATCGTATCTGCCAGAGTTGCAATTTCTCCCTTAGCTTCCAGCATTAATTTGCGCTTCAAATCGCCATTCGCCACCGCCGTCACAACCTTAGCAATACCCCGCACTTGCGCTGTCAAATTCCCCGCCATCGAGTTTACGTTGTCGGTTAAATCTTTCCAAGTTCCCGCAACTCCTTTCACCTCAGCTTGACCGCCCAATTTACCCTCGGTTCCCACCTCCCGCGCCACCCGCGTTACCTCAGAAGCGAAGGAATTAAGCTGATCCACCATCACGTTAATAGTGTCTTTCAACTCCAGAATTTCGCCTTTAACATCCACGGTGATTTTCTTAGACAAATCGCCATTTGCCACCGCTTTCGTCACTTCCGCAATATTCCGCACCTGCGCGGTCAAATTCCCCGCCATCAAGTTAACATTATCGGTTAAATCTTTCCAAGTTCCCCCTACACCCCGCACGTAAGCTTGCACGCCTAATTTGCCTTCCGTTCCCACTTCTCTCGCCACCCGCGTTACTTCAGATGCGAAGGAACTCAACTGATCCACCATGATGTTAATCGTGTTTTTCAGTTCGAGAATTTCACCTTTTACATCTACTGTAATTTTCTTCGACAAGTCGCCATTTGCCACAGCGGTTGTCACTTCGGCAATGTTACGCACTTGTGCTGTTAAATTCCCCGCCATCGAGTTAACTGAATCCGTTAAATCTTTCCAAGTTCCAGCAACTCCTTTAACTTCCGCTTGCACGCCTAATTTCCCTTCGGTTCCCACTTCCCTAGCAACCCGTGTTACTTCCGAAGCAAAGGAATTTAACTGATCCACCATCGTGTTGACGGTGTTTTTTAACTCCAGAATTTCACCTTTAACATCGACAGTAATTTTCTTCGACAAGTCGCCATTAGCCACAGCCGTCGTAACAGCCGCAATATTCCGTACTTGCTCTGTCAAACTACCAGCCATGAAGTTAACGCTATCCGTTAAATCCTTCCAAGTTCCTGCTACGCCTCGGACATCCGCTTGACCGCCGAGTTTACCTTCGGAACCCACTTCCCTAGCAACCCTGGTTACTTCCGAAGCGAAGGAATTAAGCTGATCCACCATCACGTTAATGGTGTTTTTCAGCTCTAAAATTTCTCCTTTAACCTGTACCGTAATTTTTTTAGATAAGTCACCGTTAGCAACAGCCGTCGTCACCTCAGCAATGTTGCGGACTTGTGCTGTTAAATTTCCCGCCATTGAGTTAACTGAATCCGTTAAATCTTTCCAGGTTCCTGCTACTTCCTGCACTTCAGCTTGTACGCCTAATTTTCCTTCATTTCCCACTTCCCTAGCAACCCTGGTTACTTCAGATGCGAAGGAATTTAACTGGTCAACCATCGTGTTGACGGTATTTTTGAGTTCGAGAATTTCCCCTTTAACATCTACGGTAATTTTCTTAGATAAATCGCCCTTTGCCACAGCGGTTGTCACTTCAGCGATGTTCCGCACTTGTGCTGTCAAACTGCCTGCCATGAAGTTAACGCTATCCGTTAAATCCTTCCAAGTTCCTGCAACTCCTTTAACTTCTGCTTGACCGCCGAGTTTGCCTTCGGAACCTACTTCTCTCGCCACCCGCGTTACTTCAGATGCGAAGGAATTTAACTGATCCACCATGATGTTAATAGTGTTTTTTAACTCCAGAATTTCACCTTTAACATCTACAGTAATTTTTTTAGATAAGTCACCATTTGCCACAGCAGTCGTCACGTCGGCAATGTTCCGTACTTGTGCGGTAAGATTGCCGGCCATCGAGTTAACTGAATCCGTTAAATCTTTCCAGGTTCCTGCTACTCCTCGGACTTCAGCTTGCACGCCTAATTTGCCTTCCGTTCCCACTTCTCTCGCCACCCGCGTTACTTCAGATGCGAAGGAACTCAACTGATCCACCATGATGTTAATCGTGTTTTTCAGTTCGAGAATTTCACCTTTTACATCTACTGTAATTTTCTTGGACAAGTCGCCATTTGCCACCGCCGTTGTCACTTCGGCAATGTTACGCACTTGTGCTGTTAAATTCCCCGCCATCGAGTTAACTGAATCCGTTAAATCTTTCCAAGTTCCAGCAACTCCTTTAACTTCTGCTTGCACGCCTAATTTCCCTTCGGTTCCCACTTCCCTAGCCACCCGCGTTACTTCCGACGCAAAGGAGCTCAATTGGTCTACCATTGTGTTAACAATTTGCGCTGTTTGGAGGAATTCTCCTTTGAGGGGTCTGTCTTCTATTTCTAAGGCGATAGTTTGCGATAAATCTCCTTTTGCTACGGCCCGAATTACTCTGGCGGTTTCAGAGGTTGGTTGCACTAAATCTGTAATTAGGGTATTGACAGAGTTTACGCTAGCTGCCCATGACCCCTCGGCGCTGCCAATGGTGGCCCGCTGGGCGATTTTGCCTTCTTTACCGACAACTGTGCCGATCCGCTCGAGTTCGGCCGCCATTCTCTCATTGAGATCGATAATGTCGTTAAGTTCGTCAGCAATTTTCCCCGCTAGACCGGTCTGGTCTATGGGCATCCGAACTGAAAAGTCCCCTTTTTTGACTGCCACTAAGGTTCTAAGTAACTGTTTGGCATAACCATTATTGGAATTGGAGCTTGTTATCTGTGCAGTTGACATGACAGTTACCTTTGACGAGTTTGAAGGGGAAGGGGGGAATATTTTTGAGATTATTGATATTATCCGACTAAAGCAGTGCCTGATTGCTTCTGTCGAAAGATGGATGACAAATTGCTGTTTATCAGCTATATTTATCAGCTATTTTGTTAGTGGTTATTTTATACTGGTTAGCAGGCTCTTCTTGGTAACCACTTAATTGTCGGGTGTCAGGAACAAGCCCGAAAGCTTGTTGCACCCTGTTCTACAAAGAGTGAATTTTATTGTAGGGCGGGCAGGATGCCCGCCCTACAGATTACCAACTGCGATTATTTCCAATTTTGCCACGAACTATTGAAAATAGAAGTACCCGGAAAGGCGATCGGATTAGCATTTTGTTGCAACCGCAACTGCAACACTTCCAAGTTTGGCTCGCGGGACGGCAATTCGTCCACTAATTCATAAGGTAGAATCCCTTTTTCTAGGGAAAAAGCAGCCGTAACTCCCGCCGCCGCACCAGCAGACCATTCAAAAGAATGCACTCGATAAGCAGCAGCCGCTGTGTGGCTAACAGCAATACTTTTACCTGCCACTAACATATTGTCAATTTTCTGGGGAATCATTGCCCGCAGCGGAATTTGGAAGGGATAAGCTTGCCCTTGAGCTTTGCGAGTACCTTCCCGTTCGGTATTTCCCGGTGCTTCCGGCGGACTGTTGGTCATGCAGGGGTGAAAGTCGATCGCATAATGACCGATACCCACAGAATCAGGATAAATCGTAGCGCGCGATCGCGATTTTGTATCCTCAACAGATTGACTTCCCACAGCCAAAGCCGGGGCATTCAAACCACCCACAGCCAACCACAAATTGCGATACTCTTCCTCCGACAAATTCTGGCGATAAAAATCAGCCGTAAAGTCAGTGCGAGACATATCAACTTCCCACACCATAAAACCTTGAGGCTGATTGAAACTCGGCCGCCCAATAATGCGTCGGCCCTCCCGCATATAAGGATATTTAGAAAGTCCGTGCACCGTCCCCATCGGCGAATCCAACCCGCTCAAAAAACGATTGTTTGGATTAGGCTTTTTGACTCCATCTCCTAGCTGCGAGTCAGTAGTTCCTGTTACCAGCCAGTAGAAAAATCCTTTGGCATTTTCTTCTCCCTTTCGCAAAGTTTCCGTTCGCAAACCGCCCATCCATCCCCCCGGTTGCAGTTGACCTGCTTCTTCCAACTGCTCGCGAGAATAAATTAAATTATCCTGGGCAGAACCGGGACGATAGTCATTGCCCCAAGTCCAGTTTTGCATCGAAATATCCCCGGGATAAATCGGGAATTGCTTCGGGTCTGAAGGTCGCTTTTCATCCGGTCTCATGCTCCTGATTTGGCGGTAGGTGAAAACTAAGGGAAAGCTCGCCAATCTCGGCAATTCGTAGCTGTAGTAAGGAGCATATTGTTGATAAAAAGACGGCACTTGATGCTGCTGCGGTTCCTTCGTTGCCTGCATCGCAAAGGTGTAGGTAAAACCTTGAGTGCAGTAAGCGTCGCCGGTTGGGCTGGGGGAGGAAGGTTCAAGAGGGGAACGCGGGTCAATTCCGAGGCGGTAAGGAACATCCGCAAGTCCGATCAATTCGCCTGTTTCGGTGGCATCTACAACATACCAATCAGCACCCCCTTGTACAGGCGGGGAACTTGTGGAATTCCCCCCCCTTTTTGTGTTAGGGGGGGTTCCAGATGCTTTAGAAATAAACCGAATAATAGTTTTGTTAAATCGCGGAGAATTTTCGTAGCGATAGGCATCTTCGATAGTTTGAGAAAGAGTTTCCGTGTTGAGTGGTGGCGTGTTGGCGGCGGGTTTATGTTGAATGGCGATCGCACTTTTAATTTGTTGGCCCCCAACCGTATTCCCCGCCCCAGCAGGAGTAATTGCTAGTTCTTTAATAACTGTATTGGGAAACCATTTCAGCGTGCCTTTGCCTTTTCTAGCGGCATCCTGCAAGATGTTAAATAGAATTTTGTGACCGTCGTAGGGCATGAAACACGAATAGCTAACCCAACAGCCTCCGGGATTTAGCCGGCCGTAATGTTCCTTGATCCGCCCCCGCAATTCGAGGTAGCCACGGGGGTAAAATAAGAGCGATCGCTGAGTCTCTCTTTCATCGAGTGCGGAAGTTCCCTGGGAGGAAATTTGACCGCCTACCCAGTCAGTAATTTCAGTAAGGCAAACTGTGCGCCCCGCCAGCAAACCTTCGTAAGCGGTAGCAGCGCCTGCGAGCCCGCCGCCTGCTACTAGAATGTCGCAAGTTTCAGCAGTGTCGGGATTGCGCGGAGGTTCGGCAAATACTGGCGAAATGCTCCCTATCGCGGAAATGATGCCGAGGGTGAGGCTAAGGATCGATCGACCTTTGAGCAAAAATAGATACTGTCTAAGTTTCATCAGAGATTGGGGAATTAATTTTGACATAGCGCGAAAAACACTCATGCCATCTAAATGTTTATTTTGCAGTATACTGGTATTTCGCGGTGTTGTCAGGGAAAACTTTTTTAGAGAAGAGGCATTTATACCAGCAACAACTATTGAACAGCCGGGTCAACCTTATGCTCAAAATCGTCAAAATTTTTAGGTCATTGATTCCTTTTGAGAGTTTAACAATTACCACCAGTTTAACTTTTTCGGAAGTGGGGCGCAGGTTGGACGAAGTTGTCACTCCTCCCAAAGTTGTTAGAATAATTATACCCTTTGGTCCGCCACCTGCGAAACCTTATGAAGGAACACTTTCTGGCAAAAATTTCAAGATTAATCGCATCATCATTGGTCGAAATTTATTGTTCCCAATTATAGAAGGAGATATCCATACTCAACAGTTCGGTTGTTCCATCAAAATTAGGATGACTTTAAATAAAATAGTCATAGGATTTTTGATTCTTTGGCTGTGGACAACTGGCAGTATAGGAATGTTTTCTTTATTTGCTTGGTTAGTCGAACCCTCCGTGGGACCAATATTTTTACCAATTTTAGGAATGTTTATTTTCGGCTGGCTTTTGTGCTTGATTCCCTTTAAAATCGAAGCAAAAGCAGCTACAAAATTTTTGTCTATTCTGTTAACCTAAAGTAATTTGTAACGGCAATATTTTAGCTGTATTCTTAAAAATAATTTAGGTTCATCGGTCGTCAGCGGCGGTAAAAAAACTCCAAATTTATGCGTCAAAACCAACTCAAACAAAAAATCAAACAAGGCGAAACAGTCCTCGGTTTATTTATGAACTGCGCTTATCCCGCATTCATGGAAATATGCGGTCACGCTGGATTTGATTTCGCCGTTATCGATATGGAACACGGCCCCCTGAACCCGCTTGCTGCTGAAGATTTGTGTCGCGCCGCCGACTGCACTGGAATTGCACCGATTATTCGCGTCCGCAAAAACGACGGGCCGCAAATTCAACGAGCTCTTGATATCGGTAGTGCAGGCGTTCAAGTACCTCAAATTGAAAGCAAAATCGATGCCGAAACCGCTGTCAAAAGCGCTAAATACAGTCCTCTGGGCACGCGAGGCCTTTCCTTCGCTACGCGGGCGGGACTTTACACCGCCGCAGGTACAAATATCACCGATCGACTCAACGAAGAATCCTTAGTTGTGATTCATGTCGAAGGCAAAGGCGGCATCGACAACCTGGCAGAAATTGTTACTGTGCCAGAGGTGGACGTGATTTTTCTAGGGCCTTACGATCTGTCACAGTCGATCGGCATTCCCGGCCAAGTCCGCGATCCCCGAGTCATCGACATGATGCAGGAGGCAGTGCAAACCATCCGCAAAGCAGGCAAAGCCGCGGGTACTTTTGCTGACAACCCCGAAATCGCCCAGCAGTGGATTGATGCTGGCGTTCAGTACGTCACACTTGGGGTCGATGTTGCCGTTTTCCTGCGGGCCTGTCAGTCGCTGGTGAAAGCGGTCAATCGATTTTAGATTTTAGATTTTGGATTTGGGATTAAAAGAAGAACAAGCCCCCGGATTCATCTTGCAAGCTTTACGATATCTTTGCAATTTTTGTAGTGTCTTTTACGACACATACAAAAAACCTGCGCTAGAGTAGAAGCATACACCTCCTCAAGGCTAAATTAGAGAGGGGAGCAAGGCTTCATGGAGAAAAATCTATGAAAACGGTATTAGAATCCATTGATTTGGATTATGCTTTCATGTTTACTTTCAAAAAAGTAAACTCGATTAAGCTAGAAGGCTTCAAGGAATTTTTTGACGATATGCCTGTCGATCCGTATGTAAAAGGTAAGTATCGTTCGAGGAGATTGTCGCGGTTTACAGTCAACGGAAATGAGTTAGTTAAGTTACCTCACGGCTATTTGTTTCAAAGCAAAACATACAATCCGCTAGTGGGTGATATCAGGCGGGAATTTGCCGAATTGGACGATCGACTAATCGCCCTCGATAATTTCAAACAGATGATTTTTGCTTTTTTCGATTCTTGCAAAATTCACCCAGAAGCTGAAATCGGCATCCATCAAATCAGGACGACTTGTTCGCCGCACAATTTTGGCAACCCCGCACCGGAAGGCATTCACCAAGACGGTACTGATTTTATCGGGATTTTCTCGGTTGACAGAACTAATATTGTAGGCGGGGAAACGCATTTGTACTTGGCTAAAAAAGAGAAGCCTGTTTTTAATAAAATTCTGCATCCGGGAGAATTGCTGTTAGTTAACGACCACGAGTTTTTTCACTTTACTACACCGATTAAACCGGAATCTGAAGGGGTGGGAACCAGGGATGTCTTTGTGCTGACTTCTCCGAGTTTGCTTACCGATTGAGGATACAATCCTGGACGCATAACCTAATGATGTAGGGTGCGCGCCGCGCACCTTACTTCGATTACCCATTACTGCATCCCACAGATCACCTTTTGGTTGCGCCCCCACCCATCTCGATCATAGTTAATGCTTGGGAAAATCGATTCCTGAAATGGATATTCCTTCCATCTTCTGCACATATCGTCCTTGAGCCGCTACACATTCTGCCATTTTTTTAGCTTGTATGGGTTGACTCCTTGGATCGGGGGAGATACCTCTATACTCCCATGTACCGCGAATGTCGCCAGAGAATGCTTTTCCATTGTTTTTTAATACTAGCTCTGTGCCAGTTGCATCAATATAGTATTTCCCATTTTCCAAAGACACGCTGCTAATTGTGATAGATTCGACTCCTTTGTAGGGATTTGCAGGGCCATCGACGATCTTGATGCAGATTCTATTATTTTGATGTGCAATTTCTCTACGGGAGTTATTGAACATTGTTCCTTGAGCGTAGTAAGCTCCTGTGGGTAGAATTGTAGAGCCCTGTGGATTACTTTGAGCAGAGGACAATGATGAGATTGACAGAAGGATAGAACTAACAATCAGTGTTTCGATCGCCAAAAATTTCATTTGCAACAAAACTCCATTAAAATTGTTTTTTCAGATTCTACACGATCGCAGATGCTCTATAAACTTCTTTAGAGTTCTTGCAAAAGTCAAATTCTCCCCCCGCCAGTCCCCCCTTATTAAGGAGGGAAACAAGAATAATCTTGCCTCCTCCCCTGATTCCAGGGGAGGGTTGGGGTGGGGTGCTTTGTATTTTTGCAATAGTTCTAATCATGATTCAAGTCCTTACTACCAACCTTTCGTTAGTAGTGAGGACTTTATTCGTCTTTCAGGCCTTGAGTCAATCATGACTAAAGTTCTCACTATAAACCTGTATATTTTCCTAAAAAACCAGGTTTATGCGTTTAGCAACTCACAGATAAATTTTATCGAAACTTCCGTTCAGACTCTTGAATCGGAACATCATTAATGCTAGCTTCACGTCTTCGCATTAACCCATTTTCTGCAAATTCCCACTGTTCATTACCATAGGCGCGATACCAGTAGCCCGAATCATCATGCCACTCATACTCGAAGCGAACAGAAATCCGATTCTCTGTAAAACTCCACAGTTCTTTCTTTAAACGGTAATCTAGTTCCTTTGCCCATTTTCGTCTTAAAAAAGCCTTGATTTGTTCCCGTCCGCTGAAGAATTCGGCACGGTTTCGCCACTGAGAATCTTCCGTATAAGCTAAGGCTACTCGTTCTGGATCGCGGGTATTCCAGGCATCTTCAGCAGCTTGAACTTTGGCTTTAGCCGTTTCCAGCGTAAAGGGCGGTAGAGGTGGTTTAGTTTCCATAAGCTTGGTTTTGTGTGATTATAAAAGGTAAGGTACGCAGTGCTAGCGCTACAGAGAGAGTTTTGGGACTTTCATATCCATCCTCAGCATCGGGATCGATTCCCATTGCTCGCAGTCGCTTCGCTAACTGGGCGGCTTTTCGCTCTGCTTGTTGAGTTCTTTGCCGTACTTGTTGAGTTCTGTGCTGTTGTTGTTGAGTTCTTTGCTGTTCTTGTTCGACTCTGCCCCGCTCAATTTCAACTTTTTCGGAGCCAGTTAACAGCAAATTCCCCTGCGAATCCCACCACCGCAGCCAAAATAGTTCTTGATTTTGATAGCTTCCCTGCCAGAGTCCCAATTCTAAATCTAGTACAGGAATCGGATAGTGAGCGCGTTCGTTGGGCTCCATCCTTGGATACACAAAATCTATCAGGTGATAGACTTCTAAATTGCCAGTTCTCATTTCATAAATACCCTAGTAAGGAATGCGGATAATTCTCTCGTACACCCAAAACTTACCGGGTTTAGTTGTTGTACCGTCAGCGGCCACAGTCAAGGGAGTACGTGAAGCGAAGCTATCCCGAAGGGAATCGCGCTCTTCCTCTCCATTACCGCTAGCAAATTCTAAAGCAATGAAGGGAGCCATGTGTTCCCGCCAAAGTACATAAGAACGGCGAAAACCGTCAAGTGTTGCCGGTACATTCGGCACCTCAAACCAATCCGGTGCAGAAGCACCTCGCTCTGGCGGGTCAGTTTCTCGCCAGTAAATGCCGCAATCTTGCCCGATCGCATATTGTCCGTCTGGATGCAGGCGCTCTACAACCGGCCCGATCGAATCTGTCAGAATGATGCTCTGAGGATGCTCCTGAAAATTTTTTACAAATGTACCGTCTTCGTCTGGCAATTGGGTATGATCGGGGAATGCAGGAGGCAGATCTGTAGCAGTTATTGGCTCGTTCATCCTCTTTTCCGTGCAGTTATCGTTGATTGTACTGCGAAATTTTAGAGCAATCTGATTTGAAAATTTAGCTAATATTAACTAAACCCAGCTAACCACAGCGGAAGCATCAACAGCAACCCGACAGAAGTGAGGGCGATGCTGCTAGCTAACAAATCGCGATCGAGCTCGTAGACTTCTGCTAAAATCAGCACGGAAAGAGCTGTGGGCGTTCCCGACATCAACACCAACACGAACCTCGGATCGCCGCTCAATCCGAAATAACTAGCACCCAATCCGATCAGCACCGGCACAATTACCACTTTTAACAGCGACGGGATTAACGCCAGTTCAAAACTTTCCCATTTCTTAATAGACCTCAGCCGGATGCCCACCAGCAGCAAAGCACTGGCAATTACCACCAAAACAGCAGTCTGCAATCCCGATTCCACTGTCTCGGGCAGGGGAATGTTTCTAGTATAAAAACCAATTAAAAAAGCCCACAAGGCAGGAACTGTCAGCACGTCCCGGATCGGAGTCCACCAGTGATTTTTTTGCTCGGAGTTCCCGAAATAGCTAGCAATAAATACACCGAAACAATAAGTTCCAATAACATTGTTAGTGACGCTGTACAAGACAGCCCAGTTGCTGTTATCGGTGCTGATGATAGACGGGGTGATTGCTAATCCAACAAACCCCGTATTCCCTAACATCGCAGCTAGGAGAAAACTGCCTTGGCTCGATCGCTTCAGGGAATTAAAATTTAATAAAAATAAATTTACTAGAGAATTTTTGCCCTGAAAATAGGGCTTTTTGATGTGGGCCGCACTCAGCCTACGCAATAATACCCAAGTCAGCCAAGCAAAACTCGTACTCAGAAATAACACGAATAGGGCGATCGCCGGCGTAAATCCCACAGCACCCGAAAAATTGCTTTGACGGGCCAAAACTAGAATTTGCAGCGGTATCCCAATCCAGAAAAGAAAGTGGCTCAGCACCTTGGGAAAATTCACTGGGATGTACTGAAACAACAGCAGTCCCAAGCCAGTCCAGATAACTAGAGGGGTATAAGCGTGAAATAAGGTTTCAAGCATAAAAATTTAACTTGACAATTGGAAATGCCTTTATGTATTAATAGTAATGCTAAAGTCCGTTTAATAAATGCGAATTGTCGTTAGCGGAGCCCTCGAAGAGGATCGCACCTGCACGCTTTTTCGTCCTAGCGTGTTCGCAGCACAGCAGGCCCGAAAATTTCCCCCCAAATTCCCGCACCTTGCAGGGCACAATCTTCAGACTGGCAGCCCCAAATGCTTGCAGCTTTTTGCCTTCAGATTCACAAAACCTCTGTTAATTTGACCAATGTGCGATCGAGCTATCTTGCCTTTTCCAAACAGATGTCCCCCGTTTTCCGACCGTTTCGAGCGAACGGAAACAGGGGGAGACTAAAGCTGCTGATGACTTGCACTCATTAATTCAATTTCAAAGCATTAACAGGCACCTCATCCCAAGAACTAACAGTCCGCAAGGTAGCCACCCAGCCCTGCTGTTTTTGCTCCGCCGTCAAATTCTGCTCAAAAGATTTGTGGCAATCCTTCGCTTGAGTCTCATCGCAACAAGCAATGCAAGAATAAAGAATGCCCGACGGATCGATTTGCTCGTTTACCCAAATAATCACGATCGACTCTCTCAATCAAAATTTACTGTTACTTAAATTTTCCTATATTTTTGCCAATTAAGTAGGGCGGTATTAATTAACCGGAGTGCGGCATTTTAGCTTAACAGGCAAGATGCCTGTTCTACACACAGGCAAGATACCTGTTCCACACACAGGCAAGATGCCTGTTCCACAACAGATGAATTTTTTGTGGGGTGGGCTTCTAGCCCGCCCTGAATTACGCAAGATGCCTGTTCCACACACAGGCAAGATGCCTGTTTCACAACAGATGAATTTTTTGTGGGGAATAGGGGCTGGGCACGCGAACCCGCCTGAATTACTTCGATGCCAAAGTTGCCAAAGACTCGCCCGCAACCCGGCAAATCCGCCAGTCGGGCATCACATCAGCACCGATACCCTTGTAAAATCCGATCGCCAATTCATTCCAATCCAAAACGCTCCATTCCAAACGCCCGCAGCCCCTTTCAACCGTCAACTGCGCTAAATAAACTATCAAAGACTTGCCAATTCCCCGCCCTCGAAACTCAGGGATCACAAACAAATCTTCCAAATAAATTCCTGGCTGAGTCAAAAAAGTAGAATAATTGTAAAAAAACAGCGCCCAGCCCACAATTTGACCTTCGCACTCGGCTAAAATCGCTTCAGCAAAAGGTCGGTCGCCAAACAAATGATGCTCCAAATCAACGGCATTGCCAGTAACGGCATGAGATAATTTTTCGTACTCAGCTAAAGCTTTAATCAAATCAAACAGTACCGGCACGTCGGCGCGGGTAGCTGGACGCAAAATTACCTCAGAAGACATAAATAAGTAAGTAGTACGCGACAATCAAGAATTAAAAATACCACATCAAGACATTTTTAATTTGTAATTTTTAATTAAGTTTTTCCCCATTGAATAAGCATATATAGCAATCCTTGCAGGAGTCGTAAATTTTTTACGCCACCCCGACCCTCCCGAACCAGCGGGGAGGGAGTAATAAATTCACAAATGATGCGAAGATTGCTATATACGGCGGGGTCGGAGTGTCCCCACAATAATTTTAAGATTTTTCAAAATGCCAACTCAATGTTTTTTAGTTTATTTCAACCAGCCCTTCAATCGTTCCGTCACTTGAGGGCGGCGCAGCTTTCGCATTGCCTTATTTTGAATTTGACGAACTCGTTCGCGGGACAAATTGAACAAACTGCTCACCTCTTCTAAAGTGTAAGGTTCGCCGGTCAGCAAACCGTAACGCATAGCAACAATCTCTTTTTCCCGCTCAGTCAAAATACTGTCCAACACCTCCAAAATATCTTGGCGCATCATCATCTCATTCATCTGAGCTTCGGGAGATTGCGTCGCGTTATCTTCGAGAACATCCAAAAGTTCCGAACTTTCTTCTGAGCCGATGCGGTGGTTGAGAGACAAAGATTGCCGACGTACTTGCTGGAGGTAGCGAAGCTGTTCGCAAGTAACTTGCATTTCTCTAGCAAGTTCAGTTTCAGTTGGATTGCGTTGAAGAGAACGCCTCAAATCTCGATAAACTTTTTTGAGTTTATTTAACTGTTCGACAATGTGAACAGGCAAGCGAATCGTCCGCCCTTGATTAGCAATTGTCCGGGTAATTCCCTGGCGAATCCACCAATAGGCATAAGTAGAAAACTTGTAACCCTTCTCCGGATCAAACTTTTCGGCGGCCCGGTTCAAACCCAAAGCTCCTTCCTGAATTAAATCGAGAAAAGGCACGCCCCGATTCAGATAGCGTTTGGCAATCGAAACCACCAAGCGCAAATTCGAGCTGATCATTTTCCGTTTCGCCGACTGACACTGGTGGCGAAGCTGTTGCAGTTGAGTTTCGCTTATCCCCAAAGCCGCTGCGAGTTCAGCTTTTGTCGGCACCCTGTCCAATTCCTGCTGCAAACGCTGTTCTACTTCATCCAGGGCTACCAATTCTTGAACGCGGCGCGCCAACTCCACCTCTTCGGTGGCAGTCAGTAGAGGATAGCGAGCCATTTCCTTGAACAAAGCTCCCACGGGATCGTCGGCAGACCAGTTGTTGTATGCTGACGAGGGAGTTACCGTGGGACGATCGATCTCGGTGTCCTCATCCTCTGCGATTGCGAATGAGGCTTCGGGTGCCACCGCAAAACTGCCTAGGTCAGATTCTGCCATATGGTGCTTGGTGTCGGTGGGAGGATTTGAAAAGTATCCCTTAACTTTAACGAATTTAACCGGAAATTTCCGAAATCCATCTAGAAGCCGGTGAGTGACTTTAGTGGCTGATATCTGTTCGCCCCTTTTTTAGACCTTTTATTGAGTTCGAGCCAGTAAAGGAGCTGCTTGCAATAATTGCTGAGTGTAAGGGTGCTGCGGATTAGTAAAAATATCCCTAGTCTTACCGATTTCAACAATTTTTCCAGCATTCATTACCGCAATGCGATCGCAAAAAAATCTCGCCACCCACAAATCGTGCGTAATAAACAGATAAGTCAAATTAAATTCCTGCTTCAACTCCAACATCAGCTCTAAAACTTGAGTCTGCACGCTGGCATCCAGCATACTCACAGGTTCGTCGCAAATTATCAGTTTCGGGCGAGTAATCAAAGCGCGGGCGATCGAAACTCGCTGCTGTTGTCCTCCCGACAATTCCCCCGGATAGCGGCGGAAGAAATCCTCCCCGGGAGTTAAACCCACCCGCTCTAACATTTGGATTACTTGTTTTTTAGCTTCGCTGCCATTAGCTAATTTGTGAATAAACAAGGGGTCAGCAATACTTTGCCCCACAGTCATCATCGGATTCAGGCAAGCGTGGGGGTCTTGAAAGATCATTTGCATTTCGCGACGGTGCTTCCTCACAGCATCGCGGTTCAGAGCAGTTATATCTATTCCTTGAAATTCAACTTTGCCGCCAGTCGCGGTAATTAGCTGCAAAATCGTGCGTGACAAGGTACTTTTACCGCAGCCGGACTCCCCCACCAGCCCTAGGGTTTCTCCCTGTTGTAGCTCTAAACTAACGCCGTCTACTGCTTTAATTACCTGGCGATTCCTGGAAAACAACTGATCTAATAAATTGCTTTCTAAACTGTAGTGTTGCTGCAAATTCGTTACGGTCAAAAGAGGCGAATTTGTTAAGTTTGCAGTAACGACTTCAGTCCTGATTTCCTCGAATGCTAACCCTTTGTCAGAATCGGCTTGAATGTGCAAAGCTGCTTTGAGCAGCGATCGAGTATATTCGTGCTGCGGCTTTTCAAAAACGTTTTGCACCGGCCCTGTTTCTACGACTTTACCGCCGTACATCACCGCAATGCGATCGCAATACTCAGCCACCATCGCCAAATCGTGAGAAATCAACAAAATAGCCGTTCCCCGTTCCTCACAAAGTCTGGTTAATTCCTGCAAAATCTGGGCAGCTACAGTTACGTCCAAACTTGTAGTCGGTTCGTCCGCCACAATTAATTTGGGATCGAGCAAAAGAGCCAAAGCAATTGCTACTCTTTGCCGCATTCCGCCGCTAAATTCGTGGGGAAATTGCGACCAGCGAGACGCGGGAATTTTCACCGCTTCCAGAGTTTCAATCGCCCGTTTCTTAGCTTGCTTGCGATCCAAATTCGGTCTGTGAGCTTGCAAAGTCTCGATGCAATGTTCTCCTACAGTCATCAAAGGATCGAGACGAGTCATCGGATCTTGAAAAATCAATGCTACAGCTTCGCCCCGAAACCGTCTCAGCCGCGAAGCATTCATATCAAACACCGACTCTCCAGCAAAACTAACTCGCCCCTCAATCAGCGTTGAATCCGGCAGCAACCGCATCGCCGCCCTTCCCAAAGTTGACTTACCGCAGCCAGACTCCCCGACTAATCCGAGCTTTTCCCCCGGTTTCAGCGTCAGGGAAACCCCGTCAACGGCCCAACCGGATTGGCCCCGCCGCTGAGGATAAGCTACTCGCAGATTGTCAACTGAAAATAGAGAAGAGTCATTAGTCATTAGTCATTAGTCCTTAGTCTGGTGTCTGTTGTCTGTTAACTGTTAACTGTTAACTGTTAACTGTTGTCTGTTGTTATTTATTATTTATCCATATAGCGGCGGTTAGTTGTTAGTTATTAGTATGGTTCAGGACTTATTAGTTATTGGCAAGAGACCGATATGCTGTTTGTAAATACCAATAGAAATTGCTACAAACAAAGATTTTATCACTACATCATTAACCGACCAACCGCTTACTAACACCAGTCAACCGTTAACAGTCAACAGTCAACAGTCAACAGTCAACTGTCAACAGCCAACTGACTAAATTTCCTTTCGCTTTAACTCAGCTCTCCGCAGTATGTAAGTAGCCGCACAATCTGCGTGAGGATGGTCTGCTAAAACTTCCGCGAGTTCCAACACATATCCGGCGATATCCGGCCCCAGCTTCTCAGTAAGCACTTGACGTTCCCGAGAGGCGAGTTCTTGCACGCGGGCCTTAGCTTGCCAATTCGGAGAAAACATCTTGTCAATCTCGGTGTGGAATCCCAGACTTTCGAGAATGTCCCACTCGCCGTTATCGCACCAAATGCCCCCGCACAACATACAGCGCTCTATGTAAAAGGGCACTCTGCTGAAAGGAACTTTCGCCCGTGACAGATAGTGACCGTCTTCGGGACACAGCGCTGCTTTGCTGTCGTAGACAGACGGGGTGAATTCTATGCCGAGAGTCCCTGTCGCATCTGGGTTCTCGGATTTGTTGTACCACTGACTCTGCTCTTTCTGCCAAGCTTCGTATTCTCTGCCTGGAATCCAGATACCGTAACAGGTGGGACACCACTGCACCGACATACGGCCGGCTAAGGTACCGCCTTCTAAGTTGGGATGTTTACATTTTGGACATTCCACCGCTTTATTTCTCCTTGCCTTCTTAATTCCCTGTTAATTCAATTATTAATTCTGTATCTTGGCGGGCCCTGAAGAACCAGAATTTTTTTGTAGCAGTGCTCCACAGTAGCCAATTAGCGTGTTGAGCCGCGCGATCGCCGCAGTTTGCCTCGCCTTTGCTGTCGCTGGCTGGCGCGACGCTTGCAAAAACGTGACATCTGTCCCCAACAACCGCAGTTGCTTGTGAATTTCCGTCAAATAGGACTGCTCTGGGGGTGTTTCGGAGCCCTCTAACTCATCGCTTTCGGCTCTCATAATTTGGTTTCCGAAAAATTGTTGCACTTTTCTGTATTCGATCGCCAGGGCGGCCCCATCCAGATTATCCTGTGCAGCAGTTCTTTGTAGTTGTTCTAGTGCTTGCTGTAATTCTTGGTAGCACTGGCGGCGGTCTTCGGACAATATCATGATTTTGTAAACAAATTTGTATTTATAATCAAAGTAGATACTTACTTAAGTTTGCTCATATGGAGGGAAGCCGTGCGTTTTTGGAGCAATTCCCTGTTTTGTGAGAACTTTTTTTGATTTTCTGCCCTGACTCTAACCTTCTGGCTGCTGCTGTTAGTTTAGCGTTGCCGGTAAATGCCGATCCCCCGCAACCTCAACCGCTACCGCCAAAATATGCTTATTTTACCCGATTTTCCCCGATCGACAGACTGCGGCGGCGGCAGTGGTGTCACTATATTTTCCTACCTCCGAGGGGGGGCGACTCGGGATTACATAGGTATAGTTAACAAAAAAATCGACTATTTTTTTGAATTGCAAATTGTGGCATTCAATTAGTTTAGTATAGCTAAACACATAATTTCGGCAATTCAACCGGAAACCGGCTTTTAACCATTTGTATTTCTAAGTTTTAAAGGTGTACCCCATGAACGCGAACACTCTGACTCCCTCTCATTCGATCGATCCTGCTGTAGTTCCCGATTGGCTGCAAGAATGCCTGAATACTCGATCGCAGCCTGATGGGGGCCCTAACCCGAATTGCTCCTCGACGGACGACAGCTTAATTTGTCGGGCCTTTGAATTTGCCCGCGACTTGCACGAAGGACAATACCGCAAATCAGGAGAACCTTACATTTGCCATCCGGTAGCGGTCGCTGGAATACTCCGGTATATGGGCGGCAACAACGTCATGATTGCCGCCGGCTTCCTCCACGACATTGTTGAAGATACAGATATTACTCTAGAAGAAATAGAACAGCGGTTCGGCGCGGAAGTGCGACAGTTGGTTGAAGGTGTCACCAAGCTTTCTAAGTTTAATTTTTCCAGCAAAACAGAGCGCCTTGCTGAAAATTTCCGCCGAATGTTCCTAGCAATGGCTAAAGATATTCGCGTCATTGTCGTCAAACTGGCAGACCGGCTGCACAACATGAGGACTTTGGAGCATTTGTCCGAAGAAAAGCAGCGCAGTATTGCCCTAGAAACCCGAGATATTTTTGCTCCCCTGGCGAACCGTTTGGGTATCGGGCGCTTTAAGTGGGAATTGGAAGATTTAGCGTTTAAATACTTGGAACCGGAAGCTTACCGCGAAATTCAGGAATTGGTGGCCGAGAAGCGGGCCGATCGAGAAACTCAACTCGCAGAAGTCACAGATTGTTTGCGAGAAAGGCTTGACAATTTAGGCATTAAATGCTACGAAGTTAGCGGCCGTCCCAAACATTTGTACGGGATTTATGGGAAGATGCAGCGCCGCCAAAAAGGGTTTAACCAAGTGTACGATATTGCTGCGGTGCGGATCATAGTAGAAAGCAATGATGACTGTTATCGGGCTTTGGCGATCGTCCACGATTCTTTCCGCCCGATTCCCGGCCGCTTTAAAGATTATATCGGTTTACCAAAAGCCAACCGCTATCAATCTTTACACACCGGAGTAATCGGAACCAGCGGCCGCCCCATCGAAGTGCAAATTCGCACCGTAGCAATGCACCACATTGCAGAATACGGCATTGCCGCCCACTGGAAATACAAAGAAACTGGCGGTTCTAACACAACAGTCACCGGCGACGACGAAAAATTTACTTGGCTGCGACAACTTCTAGAATGGCAAAGCGACCTGAAAGACGATCGCGAATATTTACAAAGCATTAAGGACAACTTATTCGACGAAGATATTTACGTTTTTACTCCTAACGGAGACGTAATTGCTCTCAATAGTGGATCAACTCCCGTAGATTTTGCTTACCGCATTCACACAGAAATTGGCAATCGCTGCACCGGTGCCAGAGTCAACGGGCGAATGGTAACACTAGATAAGGTTTTAAAGAACGGCGATATTGTAGAAATCTTGACCCAAAAAAATGGTCATCCGAGTTCCGACTGGCTGAATTTTGTCAAAACAAACGGAGCAAAAAACCGAATTCGCCAGTGGTTGAAGCGATCGCACCGAGATGAAAATCTTGCTCGCGGGCGGGAATTGCTGGAAAAAGAATTAGGTAAAAACGGCTTAGAATCTTTGCTGAAATCTGAACCCATGCAGTCTGTGGCTCAGCGCTGCAACTACCACAGCGTCGAAGATTTAATCGCCGGTTTGGGCTATGGCGAAGTGACTCTAAATCTCGTAGTAAATCGACTGCGAGATTTAGTAAAAGTGCAGCAAAAAATTGAAGCTGCTCCCGCAGGAGGACAGGAATTGCCCCAGCTAATACCTGCATCGACGGCACCGAAACCAGTACCGAGTTCGTCTCCGAGCAAATCGCCGATCGCAGGTGTAGAGGGATTGCTCTACCATTTATCCGGCTGTTGCTGTCCGATTCCTGGGGAATCAATTATTGGAGTTGTGACTCGCACTCGCGGAATTTCGATTCACCGGCAAGGATGTTCAAATGTTGAGAGCGTGCCTGGGGATCGGTTGGTTCCTGTGAGTTGGAATTCCAGCAACCGCAATGAATCTCGACCCAACACTTATCCGGTTAACATTCAAATTGAAGCCCTCGATCGAGTGGGAGTTCTCAATGATGTTTTATCGCATTTGAAGGACAACCAAGTAAACGTCCGCAGCGCTCAAGTCAAAACATATCCCGGATTGCCTGCATTAATTGACTTGTGCATGGATATCCAGGATAAACAACAGTTCGAGCGCACTTGTATGCAAATTAAAAAGATGAGCGATATTTTGAATTTGCGGAGGCTGAGTGAAGGGACTTAAGAAGATAGCCTAACTGTATTGTAGGGTGCGCCCCGCGCACCTTATCCTCTGTTCCTAATTCTTTAATCTAAAATCTAAAATGGTCTAAGTCGCAATGAAATTTCCACTGTTTTCACCGGTAGCATTGCGCGAAAACATCCCCAAATACAATTTTAAAAAAGGTGCTACAGGCACTATTGTTGAGAAGTACCGATGCCGGAAAATCAATAAGACAGCTATAGCTTAGAGGGTTTCAATGTCGAAGCAATTAAAGTTGAAGTTGCCCAGTCCCAAATTGATCCCATAAAAGCTTCTGTTTTGCAGCTTGGCAAATTAAGTTGACGTGGGAATATACTAAAATTCAAACCCTTTATTTCGCCGGAGCGACGGGCTTTGACACGCCCAACTTTTGCTGCAAAAACTCCCGCGCCACTTGTCCGGCTTCCTGCTGTTGTTTATCAACTTGGTAGTTTAGTTTCCGCATATCTTCCTCGGAGATTTTGCCACCCAGTTCTCCGATCACTTGACGCAATTCCGGGTATTTTTCCAAAACTTGCGATCGCACAACCGGAACTGCTTCGTAGGGCGGGAAATAGTTCTTGTCATCTTTGAGAACTACTAAACCTAAACTTTGAATCAAACCGTCCGTCGTATTACCCGCAATCACATCTACTTCTTTTTGTTGCAGTGCTTGATAAAGCAATCCTAACAGCAACTCCTTCGGTTCTTCTCGAAACTTAATCCCGTAAGTTTTAGCTAATCCGGGAAATCCATCTTCTCTCTCGTTAAATTCTGGGCCGAAACCAGCCCGGAGGTTAGGTGCAGCTTTCCCAAGTTGTGAGAGAGTTTGTAAATTGAGTTTTTTGGCATCCTCTCCCCGCACAATAATCGCAAAACTGTTATTGAATCCCAGCGGTTCCGTCCATTCTGCTTTAAACTGTTTGGGATATTCTTGCTTGAGGTAATCGAGGACTTTTTTGGGATCAGAAATCGGTTTCTGTTTGAGCAGGTTGGCGTAAGCAGTGCCCGTGTATTCGACGTACAAGTCGATTTTACCTGTTGTTAGGGATTGATGGCAAAGCGAGCCTCCGAGATTCAGTTCTCGTTCTACTTTGATATCTGTTTTAGCTTCGATATGGCGTGCTAAAATTTCTGCGAGGATGACTTGTTCGGTAAAGTCTTTCGAGCAGATGACAACTTGCTTTTGGGGCTTAGAGGTACATCCTGCTACTGCAAGCAAGCAAAGCAGCCAGCAGGAATAGAAAAAAAAATCGTTCTTAGAGATTTTCATGACTTAACTCACATTAAAAATCTACACTTAATACCTTATAAGTTATAGCATAAAGCCAAGATTCCCAAGTTATTCAATAAGTCGGGAATCTAACACCGATCGCACTTTACCCAACTTCCGTTTTCCTGTTGTAACATTTATTGATAGACATGGAGGAATAAATATGGTAATCAGAGTCAGCGATATTATCCAGCAGCAGCGACAATTTTTTGCGACTGGGAAAACTAAGGATGTGGATTTTCGGATCGAACAACTCAAAAATCTCAAAAGTGCGATCGCTTCCAATGAATCACGGATTGTGGATGCTGTCAACGCTGATTTGAACAAGCCGGAGTACGAGGCTTATTTTGAAATTGCTACGATCGCAGACATTAATTATGCCATCAAAAACGTTAAATCCTGGGCAAAGCCGAAAAAAGTGCCTGCTTCGATCGATCAATTCCCAGCATCGGCCCGCATTTACCCAGAACCTTTGGGCGTTGTTTTAATCATCGGGCCTTGGAATTACCCATTTCAGCTAATGATATCACCTTTGGTCGGGGCGATCGCCGCCGGCAACTGCGCCATCCTCAAACCTTCTGAAATCGCCTCGCACACGTCGGAAGTTGTCGCCGACTTGATTACCAAAACCTTCGATCCCGCCTACGTAGCCGCCCTCGAAGGAGGAGTCGAAATCAGTCAACAATTATTAGCCGAAAAATTCGACCACATCTTCTTTACAGGAGGCACAAAAATCGGTAAAATAGTCATGGAAGCCGCGGCCAAACACCTGACACCTGTCACATTAGAATTGGGCGGCAAAAGTCCTTGCATTGTAGACTCAGATATTCAAATTGAATACACTGCTAAACGCATTGCGTGGGGCAAATTCATCAATGCCGGTCAAACTTGTGTGGCTCCCGATTACCTGTTAGTTGATAAAAAAGTTAAACCTGATTTGATGCAGGCAATTAAAACAGCAATTCACGGATTTTACGGCGACGATCCGCAGAAAAGTCCCGACTATTCCCGAATTATCAATCAGCATCATTTAGGACGTTTGGCAGAGTTTATTAAAGACGGGGAAGTTGTCGTCGGCGGGAAAGTTAAGCCGGAAGATAGATATATTGCACCGACGGTTATAGATAATGTTTCCTGGGATTCGCCTGTGATGCAAGATGAGATTTTTGGGCCGATTTTGCCAGTTTTGGAGTATGATGATTTCGGGGAGGCGATCGCCCAAATCAACGCTCGTCCCAAACCTTTAGCTTTGTATTTGTTCTCGAAGGATAAAGAAAAACAAGAGCGAGTCTTGCGGGAAACTTCCTCTGGGGGAGTTTCGATAAATGATACTGTAATGCAATACGCGGTGACAACTTTACCTTTTGGGGGAGTTGGCGACAGCGGGATTGGGAGTTATCACGGCAAAGCGACTTTTGATACTTTTTCTCATTACAAAAGCGTGCTGCAAAAGTCATTTTTAGTTGACTTAAAATGGCGGTACGCTCCCTATCTAGGTAAGTTGGATTTGATTAAGAAAGTTATCGGTTGATCGATCGCACTTGCAGGGGCGGGTTCACCAACGTTGACAATATAAGCGAGATAGCCAAATCAACGCGCCCCTTCCTGACATTATCGGTTAAGCGATTCCACGGTGAACGATTATTTCCATAAACTTTAAATGATTGCTCATCTGTTTTTTGAGCCATTTCCATCACAATCTCTACGTCACTCCTAAAGGACAGTTGCCCCGTCCCAAATAATCCACATTAGAAATGTCTATAATATCTTTTAGCATCCGATCGCTAACACGCAATTTATGGAACCTTTAGCAAAAGAACCCTGTGCCGCCTGCCGCCCAAACTCTCCCCGCCTCACAGCTTACGAAATTGTCCAGCTAAAACCTCAAATTCCCGACTGGAATTTAATCGAAAAAAATGGCATTCCCCAAATAGAACGCACCTACGAATTCCCGGATTTCAAAAGTGCGATCGCCTTTACAAACAGCGTCGGCGAAGCAGCAGAAACCGAAGGACATCACCCCGCACTGTTAACCGAGTGGGGAAAAGTTACCGTTACTTGGTGGACTCACGCGATTTCTGGACTGCACCGCAATGACTTTATTATGGCGGCGAAAACAGATGCGATCGCCAATCAATTCCCAAAATAAAATCCGACTTATAGCCCGATCCTAGTCTAAGAACTCACAGCTCCGGGTACCAGCGGTGAATGCCGTTGATTCGCATTCAACAACTCCAGATTCAGTCGGTAGCCGACATTCCGTACAGTTTGAATCAGGCTCGGCTGTCGCGGGTCGATTTCGATTTTTTTACGCAGAGAGAGTACGTGAGTGTCGATCGTCCGGGGGTTATCAATAGCATCGGGCCACGCCCTCCGCAGCAAATCCGAGCGCGACAGCGGCACTCCTCCAGCTTGAGCTAGCACGTACAGCAGGCTAAATTCCTGGGGAGTCAGCTCAATATGTTCCTCGTACAACCTGACTCGGCGCTGCACCAAATCAATTTTCAGCAGCCCGCACTCCAGCGTCGCCGGCGGTACCATCGTGCGGTTGCGGCGCATCAGAGCTTCCACCCTGGCCATAAATTCTTGCATCCCAAAGGGTTTAGTCAGGTAATCGTCTGCCCCCGCCTTCAAACCTTCAACAATATCCGATTCCGAATTCCGCGCCGACAGCATCAAAATCAGTGACTGCTGCTGCTGTTGCAGCCAGTGGCAAAATTCCAAACCGTCCCCATCCGGCAATTGGGCATCCAGAATGACTAGAGTTGGCTGACGGCTGAAAAATATTTCCCTAGCGTGACTGATATCCGCTGACTGGTGCACCCAGTGACCGACTTGCTGTAGATGCCACCCCAAGAGCGATCGCAGGTGCGGATTCCCTTCAACAATTGAAATACTTGCAGATTCCACAGAGGCGAGCTTCCCATATCACTAATTGCTACAAGGTTAACAGAGCTTTTGTCAAGCTTTTGTAACCATCGCTACTCAAGCATGAGCTGCGTTTAAAGCAGCGGACATACCTAGGGTAGGACTTTTAAATATTGGGTCAATTTGGTAGGGTCAGCCTGCAGAAAGGTTAAATCCTTCTGGCGGTAAGCTTACAATGAAAATAAGACAGTGTAAAGATGATCGACCCCATGCCCCAACCGCCTGCCAAAAGCGAACCCCCCGACCCAGCCCCCACTGCCAGGAGGTTGACAAATCGCGCAAGTGAAACTAGAATTCCTCCAACCGTTAGCTCGGTAGCCGGAACACTAACCCACTTTGACCGCCAAATTCAGCAACATCCCGACTCCATTAAACGCACAGCGAATTATCTAGGTGCGCGCCAAAAGTCGAGCAACTGCATTGCAACGAGTGAAATTTTTTATGGAGGGTAGCCTGTTGAGCAGGGTAAAAACTTTTATTTAGAAATAGCCTCAAGCGGAGCCACTCAGCATCAATCGAGGCCATTCCTAAATCCCGCCGTCATTATACAAACCACAAAGGATTTCAACCTCACACCATGCTACAAGACACCCAAACAATCCGGCACTACCAAAAACTCACCGACGCCCTCGTCGAAATGTGGAATAGAGGTTATCGCTTCGATGACCTGCGGCTTTACTTAGACGGGTATTTAGCAGCCCTGCGGCATTCCAACGGTCTGGAACCCTATCTGATTCACAGACTAGAGGAAGAAGCAGCGCGTTACATTCACGACCCCTCCAATTTTGCAATGCCACAGACCCAAACTGAAGCCGACTACTATTAAATAGCAAATTCGGTTGGATAAACCCTTGATGATTTGGGAATTGGGAATTGGGAATTGGGAATTGGGAATTGGGAATTGTAACGGGTTCCCTGGCTCTGCCTGGGAACCGATGTCCAGAGGCTCGGCCTCGCTTTGGGAGCCTAAAAATTCGATGCCGAGCCGGCCGCATTGCGTTCCCAGGCAGAGCCTGGTATAGCAATCCTAAATGAGTCGTAAATTTTTTACCCCACCCCAACCCTCCCCGAACCCGCGGGGAGGGAGTAAGAAATTCACAAATGATTTAGTATTGCTATAACGAATAATTAAGTAAATCAACCTAATTCCACGTAAAGCGCGATTGCTGTTATTTCCCCGACTTCTTTAAGAAGTCGGGGATATGTTTTTTCTGTCTAATTTAAGAAGCCAAAGCCACTTCTACAACTTCTTGCAATTCGCCCTTTTGATACATCTCGATCATAATATCCGAGCCACCAATAAACTCGCCGTTGATATAAACTTGGGGAATTGTCGGCCATTGGGAATACTCTTTAACGCCTTGACGAATTTCCTGGTCTGCCAAAACATCAACTGTTTCGTAAGGCACTCCCAAAGTATTGAGAATTTGCACCACAGTATTAGAAAAACCACACTGGGGCATTAACTTATTGCCCTTCATAAACACCATGATTTTGTTTTGCTTAACCAACTCGTCAATTCTTTGATGTGCTGTTGTACTCATGGTAGGCCCTAATATTGTTTGAAAATTTTTAAACGTTGACTGACGCAGAAACCGCGTTTTTTACGAAAATCTTTCGTTACAGCTATAGATTCCAGTTAAAAAACCGGATTTTTTGGGTTTTTGTGCGTAAGTGGAGCAGTTGTATTTCAAGCAACTCTTGACACCTGCACAAACTTGTGACCGGCACTTGCAACTCAACAATTAAGCAACTTGATTCTTAGCTTCCCATTCTGCAGGAGTTAAGGTTTCCAAGCCCAAAGCGTGGATGGCTTCACTAGCCATTGCCTGTTTGAGAGCGCCGTAGACCAGTTGGTGCTGCTGTACTCGGCTTTTTCCTTCAAAGGCTGCAGAGACGACTCTGGCCTGATAGTGGTCGCCGCCGCCGGTCAAATCGTCAACTTGTATTTTAGCGTCGGGCAACCCTGCCTTAATCATTTCTGCTACTTGAGACGGTGTAACCATTGGTTTCTCTGATAAACGGCTGTAATTTAGATTTTAGTGGAACTATTTTGTCGATGATCTCGGTTGACTGCTGGCAGGCCGGGGAAAGGGCGAATCCACAAAACCCAATTCCAGTAACTGCTGGTAAGCTTTCTTGCCCAAGTCGCGAGTTGGCTGCTGCGATCGAATAATCTGAATCAGCAGGGGCACAGCCAGTTCCGGTTTATTTTGCGCCCGGTGTACCAACGCCAGTCGGTAGGTAGCTTCGTCGCGCATTTGGGCTGTTTCTACAGCTTTGGTGCGGTGGCTTTCTGCCAAGCGGATGTCAATTCCGGCAAAACTGCTCCCCAGTTGTTGGTAGAAGTTGGACAGTTGATTGAAAATTTGGCGGGACTCTTGGAGTTTTTGACTGGCGAGTGTGTAATTCTGATTGGAAATAGCACTGCTGGCTTCTGTCATCAAACGCTGGCCTCCTGGGACGCTCAGCAGACTGCTGTCTTGCGTCAGAGGGCGAAGATTGTTGGGGTCTGTGGGGTCGTCGGCGGGTTCGACTTGCGGTTGATTCTCTGGCCCAGAAGGTTGTTGTGCTTGGACTGGGAGCGGTTGCAACAGGGTAAAAGCTGCGATCGCCCCGATCGTAATCCGGGCAGTGGAGCGAAGCCAGCAAACAGTTCCAGAGTATACCATGAAATTACTTTGCGCCTGTGCGCCTTAAAAAAATATTTAGCTTGAGCCGATCTTACCATTGGCGATCGCAACCGGCTAAGTGTAAACCAAATTTGTTGAAATGTCAAAGGGTGCGATCGGGCAAAAGGCTTTTTAGGAAAAATTCAAGTAGAGACTTGACAGGAGGTTCTCATTAAGAGAACATAGAGGTGTCGTGTAAAAAACGGTACTGGAATGAGACTAATTTCCAAGAAAAATCTGGAGAGTGCGATCGAATCCTACTCCGACGATGCCAAGGCTGCGATCGCAGTCTGGCGCAAGGCCATCAAAGACAACGATTGGGAATCACTAGAAGAGATTCGACAGGGATATTCCAAATCGGTCGATCAAGTCTGTGGATATACTATATTTAATATTAAAGGTAATCAGTATAGATTAATCGTAAAAATCAACTATACCGCCAAAATTATATATTTTAAAAAATTTATAACCCATACCGAATATGACAATATCAAGTGGAATGATGAAGATGAAGTCAAACATAAAATAGGTTAAGTCCCACTAAAATTATCGGGGAAACATTACAGATTCCCTGATGTATTCAATCACTCGAAAACATTTACTCCCAACGTCAAAATCATGATAGCGAGAAACAAACACCCACCTTCTACTTGAGAACCATGTCTAAGTAAGCAAGCAAAGGAATGAGAAATGAACATCACAATTGAAAAAACAGCTTACGGTCAACTGCTGGCTAAATCTCAGCCTAAGCCAATCCTGAACGAAGAAGATAATGATCTTGCCCTCGCAGAAGTCGATTTTCTGATGTCTAAGGAAGAATTAACAGTAGAAGAAGAAACTTTACTGAGTCTCTGGGGGCTGTTGATCGAAGAATACGAATCAAAGTATTACCCAGATCCGGAAGTGACTCCCCGGGATGTTCTATTGCATTTCATGGAAGTGCGCGAACTCAAACAAGCCGATTTAGTGGGCGTGATTGGTTCCAAAGGAGTAGTCTCTGAGGTGGTTAATGGGAAACGGGCGATTAGCAAGGCGCAAGCTAAGGCCCTGGGAGAATTTTTTAATGTTAATCCTAGCGTGTTTATTTGAGCGTGTTTATCTGAAAAACTCGCTGATATCGAAAAAGACTCGGCGGTTGAAACCGCTAGCAACGCGATAGCACAAACTAAGTCCGACGCGGACTGATGGAAAAACTACCGCTGTTAGTTACAGTTTCAAACCCCTCATGGTAAAAACATCCCTGACGCCTTATAAATATGTTTGATAAATAGACATCAAAGTCAAACAGGAACATTTCTGATGGTACAACCCAGCAAACCGACCTCCGACACTCTCCAAAATTATCAAGGTATCGGAGTTCCAGAAGAAAGTCTGGCAGTGATTTTGCAGCGCGGCGGCGACGAATTGCTGCTGTCAAAAGCGGACGATCGCTTTACAGTCCGCCCCTCATCAACAGCCTCAGCCTCAAACGATTGGGCTGCCACAACTGGGGCAAAACTCAACCGTCGCGTCGGCCTCTTCAATCTCGAAGAATATCTCGTTGCGCCCTCTAGCCTAGAAGCAGCAATGCAAGCAGCCCGCGCCAGTGATGCCGTAGCTTTTGCCAGCCACGTCTATTGCCCCGCCAACAATCCGAGTACATTCTTTTATTTAACCGAGCAAATTACCATTCAATTTGGCGAACAAGTAGACGAACAATCGCGAAATGCGATCGCCAATGCAGCAGCTTTAAAAATAGTCCGGCCAGTAGAAGGAATTCCCAACACCTTCGTCTGCGAAGTCACAAAACAAGCAACAGAAAACCCGGTCAAAATTGCCAACCGCCTGACAAGATATCCAGAAGTTCTCGTAGCGGAACCCAACATTTTAGTAGAGACGCAGCAGCATTACACGCCCCGCGATCCGCTTTATCCCAAACAGTGGTATCTCAATAACAAAGGCGGCAACCAACTTGTCGGCGGTGCTCAAATTTATGCCGAACCAGCTTGGGACATGACTCGTGGAGTTCGATCGATCGTAATTGCAATCGCCGACGATTCAGTTGACATCACCCACCCAGATTTTCAAGGCCAAGGCAAAATTGTCTCACCCATCGATTTCAAAGACGGCGACACCTCCCCGATGCCAGTCGCCGACTCAGACAACCACGGCACAAGTTGTGCCGGCGTCGCCATTGCTGAAGAAAACGGCAAAGGCATTGTCGGCGTCGCCCCCGGATGCGCCCTGATGCCCATCCGTGCCAGTGGTTTTCTCGATGACAATTCTGTCGAAAAAATATTTAATTGGGCGATCGAAAAAGGTGCCGCCGTCATTTCTTGCAGTTGGGGGCCTGCTGCAGTTTACTATCCCCTTTCCCTGCGGCAGAGTGCCGTTATCACCAAAGCAGCAACCCAAGGGCGGGGCGGCAGAGGCTGCGTTATTCTGTTCGCTGCGGGGAATGCCAACCGCCCAGTCAACGGTACTGTTAACGAGAAAGGCTGGCCCAACAACGTCGTGGAGGGTCAAACTAGATGGCTAAACGGATTTGCCGTTCACCCCGACGTAATTGCCGTCAGCGCTTCCACTTCCCTCAACAAAAAAGCAGCCTACAGCAATTGGGGCAGCAGCATCTCGGTTTGCGCCCCCAGCAACAACGCGCCACCGGGAACTTGGTTGCCCGAAACTGGATTTATCGCCACGCCGCCGGAGGTGACGCAGTATTTGCCGGGTTTGGGGGTGTTTACTGCCGATCGAGTGGGCGATCGGGGCTACGACTGGGGGGACTATACTGATACTTTTGGCGGTACTTCCAGCGCCACTCCAGTAGTCGCTGGGGTTGCAGGGTTGATACTTTCGGCTAACCCCCGTTTGACGGCGCGGGAAGTGCGGGGAATTCTCGAACAAACTGCTGAGAAAATTGTCGATCCCGATCCCGATCCCCAGTTGGGCAATCGCATGGGAAATTACGATCCTAACAACGGCCGCAGCGATTGGTTTGGTTACGGGAAAGTGAATGCTTTGAAAGCTGTGCAAGCTGCGGTGAGAAAGGGCGGCGGCAATCCGAATATCGGGGGTGCGGTGTTCAGCGATATTTCTGGACATTGGGCACAGAAGTTTATTGAAGCTTTGGCTGCGGCGAATATAATTAGCGGTTTTCCTGACGGTTCTTTTAGGCCTGATGACAGTTTAAATCGTGCTCAATATGCGGCGCTGTTGGTGAGTGCGTTTAGTCCGATTCCGAGGGTGCCGGCTACAAATTTTATTGATGTTTCTGCTACTTTTTGGGCGAGAAGTGCGATCGAACGGGCAAATCGGGGGGGGTTTTTGGCGGGTTTTCCGGGGTTGAAGTTCGGCCCGAATCAGAATTTGACTAAGAGTGAGGCGATCGTGTCTTTGGTTAACGGTTTGGAACTCAAGGGCGGCAATCCTGATTCTTTGAAAGTTTACAACGATCGTTCTCAAATTCCTAATTTTGCTTTAAGTGCGATGGCCACCGCAACTAGCTTGAAGATTGTGGTTAATTATCCTTCCCGCGATTGGCTTTCGCCGCAGCGGGATATTACCCGCGCTGAGATTTCGGCTTTGATTTACCAGACTTTGGTGGCGATTAATCGGGCAAAGGCGATCGATTCTCCTTACATTGTCTAATGGCAATTGGTTCGTAGTGAGGACTGAAGTTCGCAGAATTTTATGAGGACTAAAGAACTCACTACAAACCTATTTTGTGCTGGCAGCTTTTAAGCTCTAAAATCCCCCAAAGCTTTCAATGCAAACTGTGGCAAAGCCAACATCCGGCGCCACCGCCAAGGTTCTTGATAAAGCCGGTACAGCCATTCTAAATGATTGTCGCAAAACCAAGCCGGCGCGCGGGTTTTTGTTCCCGCCCAAATATCGAAACTGCCGCCTACTCCCACCCAAATTGACTGAGGGCAAAGGTGTCGGTGTTCGGCAATCCAAAATTCTTGGCGCGGCACTCCCAATCCTACAAAAATCAGTTTTGGCTGCATTTTTTTGAGGCTTTCACGGAAGTCTTTTTCTTCATCTGCGGAAAGATAACCGTGTTGAGAAGCAATCGACAATCCGTTAACTTTTTGCTGCCAAGTTTCTGCCGCAGCAGCCGCTACTCCTGGGGAACCTCCAAAGAAAAATAGTGGTTCCGAATCCGGCAATTTTCCAGCTTGTTGCAGCAGCGATTCTGCTAATTCAATCCCCGGATAGCGCTGCGCCGGTTTGCCACGCATCCGCAAGTACAGCACCACTCCCGAACCGTCGGGAATCACCAGTTCTGCTTTGCGGATTACATCTGCTAAAGCCGGATTTTGCTCGGCTTGCATCGCCATTTCAGCATTCAAAGTCACGACGTGACTTCCTAACCCTTGATGCAGGCGCTGCATCAGCCAACCTGCATAATCATCTAATATGTGAACTGGTAGTCCCAGCACTGAAAATTGCGGCTGCGATCGATCCATATTTTTTTCTTTGAGATTCCTACACACCTAGTTATTTAAATTAGCTGAGATTGGCGATCGACGCTAGAGCAGTTTTGGTCGCAAAAAACCCGGTTTGTGCCACCAAAAGTCTGTTAAGTCATCGTTCGGTGGCCCAGAAACCGGTTTTTTTGTAAGCGACGGGTCGCGCAAGTTCCTTAGAGTTTGCCAGCCAAGTGCGATCGAGCATTAGTGTTCGATTTTTTTGACAGACCCGTCAGCGTACCATTCCATCGGTACTAGCTCAATTTTACCATTAATTTTCACTGTAGAGTAGACAACTTTCACGAAAGGAATGCTGTTGTTATTGTGGTTTTGGGTAGACATGGCAATTACCTTTTTGTGTTTGGATAACTTGAGAAATGATCTAATATCTGATATATTTAAAAGTCTATTCACCGCAAATCTATTCGCATCAGGAAAAAGAAGGAAAACGAAATGGCGATCGCAAAAACCCAGCGGCAAACCAGGTTAGATTATTACTACCAGCAAATCAAAAACATCATCCTCAAGCGCCAGAACCCAATTACTGGTTTGCTGCCGGCGAGTACCGCCGTTAACGCCCACGGCGACTACACCGATGCCTGGGTGCGTGACAACGTGTATAGCATTCTCGCGGTTTGGGGTTTGGGTTTAGCTTACCGCAAAATTGATGGTGATCAGGGCAGGACATTTGAACTTGAACACAGCACAGTCAAACTGATGCGCGGATTGCTGTTTGCGATGATGCAGCAATCGAGCAAAGTAGAACATTTTAAAAATACTCAGTCGCCCCTAGATGCCCTGCACGCTAAATACAACACTCAAACTGGAAGTATTGTTGTCGGTGATGACAAGTGGGGCCATTTACAGTTAGACGCTACATCTATATTCTTATTAATTCTTGCTCAAATGACGGCTTCCGGGCTGCACGTAATTTTTACAATAGATGAAGTCAATTTCGTGCAAAATTTAGTTTACTACATCGGTAGAGCCTACCGCACGCCGGATTACGGAATTTGGGAAAGAGGCCATAAAATCAATCGTGGCAATGCAGAATTGAATGCCAGTTCAGTTGGCATGGCAAAAGCAGCGCTGGAAGCAATAAATGGGTTAGATTTGTTTGGGATTAAAGGCTCTCAAGCATCGGTTATTCACGTTTTGCCAGACGAAATTGCCAGAAGCCGCATAACTTTGGAATCGCTTTTGCCTCGCGAATCTAGTTCAAAAGAAGTAGATGCTGCTTTATTGAGCGTGATTAGTTTTCCGGCTTTTGCTGTGGAAGACCGAGAATTAATAGAACGGACTCGAAATAAGATTATTGACAAATTGCAAGGAAAATACGGCTGCAAGCGGTTTCTGCGGGACGGACACCAAACAGTGTTGGAAGATGCCGATCGACTGCACTACGAACCCACAGAATTAAGGCAGTTCGAGCACATTGAATGCGAGTGGCCGCTATTTTTCACTTATTTGCTCTTGGACGGCATATTTCAGGGAAATCAAGCCCAAGTGCAAGAGTACCAGCAGCGTTTGGAATCTCTAGCAGTCGATCGCTCTGGTTTGCCGCTGCTACCCGAATTGTACTACGTCCCCGCCGAAAATATAGAAGCAGAAAAGCTAAATCCCAGCAGCCAGCAGCGCTTACCGAATGAAAATATTCCCCTAGTTTGGGCGCAAAGTCTGTATTTTCTCGGTCAATTGCTGAACGAAGAATTAATCGCAGTTGGCGACATCGACCCGCTGGGAAGGCACCTATCAGTGGGCCAACACAGAGAACCTTTAGTGCAAATTGCACTGTTAGCTGAAGACGAAGATTTGCAAGCAGAATTAGCCGCTAACGGCATTGCCGCCCAAACCCCAAAACAGGTAGAACCAATTCAAGTCCGCCAGACTAAAGAATTATCAGCTATTTACACGCAAATTGGACGAAACGACCAATTAGGCTTAACCGGGCGCCCCGTGCGCCGTCTGCGGAGTTTAACAACTTCTCGAGTGTTTAAAATTCGCGAAGAGGCGATCGTATTTCTCCCCTCCTTTTTGAACAGACAAGAGTTTTACTTAACTTTAGATTACCATTTTTTAGTAGCTCAAATCAAGAGCGAAATTTCTCACATTCACCGCCACTGGTATCAGTTGGGACGCCCTACGGTAACGCTGATGCTGACTCACACGATGCTGGAAACCGGCCGGGAAGCGTTGTTAGAATTAATGAAGGAATTCCGGGATGGACACTGTAACAACACGCCCGTTAAACTCGGAAATCTTAAGCAGTTAATGCTGACTGCTGGTACCGAAAGAATTGATATCATGCAGGATTTTGAATTTACCGAATCTCCGGTGACAGGTGCAGTAGAAACGCGCAGCTATCTAACTTACACTCCCGAAAAAACTTGGCCTTTGGGTCACACGCAAGAATTTAAATTAGAGTGCGAAACTAATACTCAATTCTTGCTAAGTAGCCTGCGAGATTCAGAAAATTTGTACGAACAAATTGAGTTATTGCACACCTTAGTTCGTCTCAAAGGATTAAATTTTGATACAGGATTTGGAGGCGCGGAAGCCACGGTACAAGTTGTGGATTTGCTTAACGAAGTTTATACAAAAGCTGGAGAAAGCTCGCAATCAAAAATCCAATGGGCCGTCATCCGCCATGTCGCAGGTTTGCTGGACAAAGTTGATATCAGCTTGTCCGATGCGGTGACAGACATTTTGGTGCGGCAAAAACAGATTGCTGTGGGGAAAGCCTACAGCGAAGATTCAATAATTTCGCGACCCGGATCTTACACGGAAGTGATGGACAAAATTCGCCAATTCTGCGGAGAAGATATTCGCGATCGAGTTCTCACCCAAGAAATTCTAATTTACCTCAGCGTCCTAATTAAAGCAGAACCGCAATTATTTAAAGGTCTGCTGACACTGAGAGTTAGCTACTTTATTCTGCTGTTAACAAGCGAATTAGCCCGCGAATTGGGAGTTACGCAAAATGAAGCTTACGAACATTTAATGCAGCTAAGTCCCTTTGAAATCAAAAATCGCCTGCGCCAAGTGTTGACAGAATACGAGGAAATGAATCAAATCCTCAAACAGCAAGAATCCCTGCGGGTCAAACAGGCGGAAAAAGATATTAAATGGGTAGTAGCGCCAGTTTCCGAAGAACCGCAAATGGCTGCGGGAGGATGGCGGCGGAAGCGGCAGATGGAAGGTACTGTCAATCGCGTACCGAAGGATTTTTATCCGAGTGTTTGGGGACTCCTGCGGCACTGCAAAGGCTTGATAATTGGCGACAAATTAGAGCGGCGCAATCGGTTAGATAGCCATATTATATTATCGGAAATGACACCGGGTGAAAAGAATTTCGCGCTACAAATCGAGCATTTGCTGAATAAGATTGTGGCGCCGGAATACCGACAAGTCAATATTGAGGCGCTGATGGAGTTGGCGGCGATTGCCCAGCGCAACCCAGAATTGCAAGTAGAAGAATACATCGTTTTAGATGTATTAGTCGGTCACGCAGTCCGGCTGAATTGGCAAGGAAAATACCCGGAAAGAGCCGATAAATACGACGAAGATAAAGCGGCGGCTTGGCAAGCTTTTTACAATACTTCGCCTTACGTTTGCGCGAGTCACGTACTCGATGCTTTCCGATTCTTGACGAAGTTTGGATAGATTGAGTGCGGGTGGTTAATACAAGCTACCCCCTCGATAGTTCGGCGGTGGAAACCGCAACTACAGAAACTAAGTCCGCCTCTGCAGACTAAGAAATAAGGGAGATATTTAAGCTTGAGCGGGATTATGCGAGATCCCTCATAGAGTGATCGATGGCTATTAGAAAGCAGCTCAGGCCCGCTCTGCACGTCCTTACCCTGCTACACATCACCCGCACCGCATTTTTGGTACGGTTGGCAACACCGGCGATCCTTCGGGCGACGCTCGCGCCGTGCAGAGTTCTGAGGCTGGCTCATCATGGCGTTGCTACAGCCTTTTCGGTTTCTAGGAATAGCTTTGTACGGTTTTCTTCCATAGCAATTGCCCCTGAGCTTTTCGCACTTATTCTGGCAAATACGACTAACTGAGTTGGGTTTTCCTGACTGTTGCTCCCACTTATAAAGCGGCATCATAATAACTGTAAGCAATGAGCTTCAACCCAAACTTTCCTTATAACGCTTTACCCATCTTTGAGGTGACAGATTATGTTGATGCGCTATTGGCAACCCTTCACGGAAATAGAAACCATCCGCGAGCAACTCGATAAAGTTTTTGACCAACGGGCAACAACGAGAGATAACTCAGAAGCCACTTGGATGCCCGCTCTGGAATTGGCTGATGCTGGGGACAACTTCGTATTAAAAGCGCAACTGCCTGGAATTGACCCCAAAGACATTGACGTTCAAGTCACTCGCGAAGCAATTTCTATCTCTGGCGAACGCCGCTACGAAAACACAGACGAAAAACCCCGCTACGTCCGCTCTGAATTCCGCTATGGCAAATTCCACCGGGTGCTTCCCTTGCCCGCACACATTGAAAACGACTCTGTGCAAGCTGAATACAAAGATGGCATTCTAACGCTAACCCTGCCCAAAGTGACTAAAGCTCGCAATAAAGTCGTCAAGATTAATTTGGCTCAAGTTGCTGGAACTACAGCGAATCCGACCCTGGAACAGGCTAACCAATAACGATCGGCGTTTGGTGTAACGAATGGTGAACTCAGTACGCAGAAGGCTGTGCTTAATTGAGTGAGGCAAATTTTCCCAAATTGAGCCTGATTGGATTTACCTAACAACAACGGAATTGGAAAAACTCATACCGGGAGCTACAATTGCTCTCGGTATTCTTTATTTGGGAAAGCCTTAGAAAAGCTACCTATAGGTGTAGCGAATCTGGTTGACTACTTCGAGTGCAGATTTTGGAGAATCGCAATAGTTGACACAAATATTGGCACCAAATTTTGCTAATTCAAGGGCGATGCCAGCACTAATTCCTTTCGAGCTACCTGTGACAAGTGCAATCTTATTGGCAAGGATAGTTAGTATTGCAAAATACAGCTAATTCCACCTATTCCCCAAGTTTTGCCAACTCTGCGATCGCTCTCCTTTCTATTTTAAATTTTGGAGCTACCATTTGCACAGTCGTATTGCTAGTCCAATTAACCTAAACTTTTGGCTGTAATTTTACACTGTAAACTGTGAATGTGTTCAATGTCAATGAAAGCTACGGTCATTGCTTGAATTTTATCGTCAATTTTAACTATCAATTTTAACGCCCGCTAAAAAACAGCAATCCAACCGAGGGAGGCATATTTTGTTTCATACCCAAGGGCGTGAGCACATGGGACGTTGGTAAGATGGTGAGGGATTAACAGCCTGCGTCCACGTTTCGCTGTGCGGGTACACGCCCTGGTTTTTGGACAACGTTTGGTGGTTGTGTGACCGCTAAACGAATTAACCTGAGGAGTGATGCCGTTAATTTAGAATTTGACAAAAAGCATGACAGTTGGCGGTAAGCTCACTCTCATGCGTTTTCAAGTAACTCGCAGTCGCGATAGCTAGCCCAGTTTTTGCCCAATATCCTTGATAACGGTAAGGCAGGAATGTTTTGACGCGAGTACGATCATCGCCATCAACACCCCAATTTTTGGGAAACTAAACCCAAACCAAAACCCCAACACGCCCGCCATGCCCAAACTTCCCGAATGCGTAGGCGTAAGCCGGGGCGGAGCCATCGCTGTCTCCTGGCTCGCCCGCAACCCACACTTAGTCTGTGCAGTTCATCCCACAGGCTCAGACACCGACACTTGCCCCGACTTTTGAGCAGACCCCCAACGCTGAACCCGATGAACTGTGGGAACCCGAAGGGGCAAGCTACAATGGTGGCGAATTGATTCTGCAACCGAGGCAGGGGTGGACACCAGAAAGAAAAACAGTTAGAACTTTTGGATACCCACCCACTGTTTACTGACCGGTGTCCCCAATGTGAAATGACTTACCCCCAGTATGAAACGCCGCCTGTTCATTAGGATTGTTCGGCTTGCGGATGGATAGATGATTCGGTTTGAGGTGATGGTTGACAACGATAATTATCAGCAACGGGGAAACACTCGATCGACACCACCCTTGAAAGTGCAGCCAACTAATCCCCCAACAAACACCCAAAACGCGCCTTGAGGCAGCACAGTTAACAACACAATCTCATGAGGCCATGATTGCCAGAAGCGAAACATGAGCTCACTTTGGTTGAGTAAATTACTATGTTACGATCAGCTCCAATAATAATTAAGTTTTAAAACCGGCCTTAACCTCACACTCAATTCCCTTGCGATCGGTAGAATAACAATGACTATCAACTTAGCTGGCTATCAATTCGTTGAAACCCTCCACAGCGGGATAAGAACTTCAGTCGATCGCGCTCGGAAGGATGCAGACTTTTCCAGCGTGATCGTCAAAAGGCTAAAGGCTGAGTATCCCACTCTTTCGGACATCACCCGCTTGCGACACGAATATCAAATCCTGCACAGCTTGAACGTAGAATCGATTATCAAAGCCATTAGTTTAGAAAGCTATAAAAACGGTTTAGCACTGATATTAGAAGATTCCGGCTCCGAGTCTCTCAACGATTGGATGAAGGGTAAAAAAGTCTCAATCATTCAATTTCTTTCTTTGGCTCTCCAGCTTGTCTCTGCCTTAGCAGAACTCCATAAACATAACATTATTCATAAAGATGTAAAGCCACAAAATATTATCATCAACCCAGCCACTGAAAAAGTTAAAATTATTGATTTTAGCATCGCTTCGCGCCTGGAGCGAGAAAATTCGACGCTCAGCCATCCCGATTTGCTCGAAGGCACACTCGCCTATATGTCGCCCGAACAAACTGGCCGGATGAATCGGTCAATTGACTACCGCACTGATTTTTATTCACTAGGCGTTACCTTCTATGAAATGCTCACAGGCGAGTTGCCCTTTAATTCCACAGACCCGCTGGAATTGGTACACAGCCATATTGCCAAAACTCCCATTCCCCCTCAGCAGCTAAATCCTGAAATCCCACCACAAATTTCAGCGATTGCGATGAAGTTATTAGCTAAAAATGCTGAAGACCGCTACCAAAGCACTGAAGGACTAAAATTTGACTTAGAAACTTGTTTTATCCAACTACAGGCTAGCGGAGATATTTCCAACTTTGTTGTTGGAAGTGCGGATAAAGCAGGGCAATTAAATATACCGCAAAAGCTCTACGGTCGCGACCAAGAAATTGAAAAAATTCTAGAAACTTTCGATCGCGTTGCCAGTGGCACCAGCGAATTAATGCTGGTTTCCGGTTATTCCGGGATAGGCAAAACAGTTTTGGTCAATGAAGTTCACAAACCCATTGTGCGGCAACGAGGCTATTTTATTGCGGGGAAATTTGACCAGTTCAAGCGCAATATTCCTTATGCTTCCCTGATTCAAGCATTCCAATCCTTAACTCAGCAACTTCTAACCGAAGGCGAAGCAGAAATTCAAATTTGGAAAGAGAAACTATTAGGTGCTTTAGGCGTTAACGGGCAAGTGATCGCAGAGGTGATTCCTGAAGTTGAACTGATTATTGGCAAACAGCCCCCCGTAGCAGAACTAGGGGCAACTGAAGCTCAAAACCGTTTCAGTCGCGTCTTTAAACAATTCATTGGCGTATTTACGACTATTGACCATCCCTTAGTTATCTTCCTCGATGACTTGCAGTGGGCGGATTCGGCATCGTTGAAATTAATAGAATTGCTAATAACTGATTCTGATAGCAAGTATTTGTTGCTGATTGGGGCATATCGAGATAACGAAGTTTCTCCAACTCATCCCACGATTCAAACACTTGACAAGATTCGCCAAAGTGGTGCGACGGTGAATAATATTGTCCTTCAACCATTACACCTAGTTCATGTCGAAGAATTAATTGCGGATACTTTAAATGAATCGGGCGGTTCGGAATCCCTGTCTGTAAAGACGCGAAATTTCGCGTCTCTACTTTTTAATAAAACGCAGGGCAATCCTTTCTTCTTAAGTCAACTCCTCAAAACTCTCTATCAAGAAGATTTGTTGACTTATGATTTATATTCTGGTGTCTGGCAATGGAATATCGAGCAAATTCAAGCGATCGGCATCACCGATTACAATGTTGTAGAACTGATTGCTAGAAACATACGCAAATTGCCAGAAGATACCCAAAAAGTATTAAAATTTGCTGCTTGTATTGGCAACACTTTTAACTTAGAAGTTTTGGCGATTGTCAATCAGGAATCATCCTTAGTCACGGCGGCGCAATTGTGGGCAGCACTTCAAGCTGGGTTGATTTTACCTTTGAGCAATGAATACAAAATTCCCCTCGTATTTAGTCAGGAAGAATCGGGCGGTTTTACCTTAACTGATGTGAAGGTTGACTACAAGTTTTTACATGACCGAGTGCAGCAAGCTGCCTATTCTTTGATTCCAGATGAGCAGAAAAAAGAAACCCACTTAAAAATCGGTCAACTGCTGCTGCAAAGTACAACGCCCGAAGACCGAAAAGAAAATATTTTCGCTTTAGTTAACCAACTCAATTATGGTACTGACTTACTTACCACTGAATCCCAAAAATATGAACTAGCCCAATTGAATCTGATTGCAGGTCAGAAAGCGAAAGCTGCTACAGCCCACGATTCCGCCGTCAAATATTTGCAAGTGGGTTTATCTCTGCTAGCGGTAGATAGTTGGGACAATCAATATGAACTGACATTAAGGCTGCATGAGGAAGCAGCAGAGTCAGCATATTTGAGTGGTGATTTTGGCCGAATGCAGAGATTCGTTGAGATAGTACAAAACTGCGCCAAAACGCTATTGGACATAGTAAAAGTGTACGAAGTCCAGATTCAAGCTTATATGGCGCAGAACAAGCTGCTCGAAGCATTGAATACGGGGCTGCAAGTCTTAAAGCAGTTGGAGGTAGAGTTTCCCGACTCGCCAAACCCATCTGATATTGGCCAGGCGCTGGGGGAAACTGCGGCAATTTTGAGCGGAACCCGAATTGAGGACTTAATCGATCTCCCTGAAATGACCGATCCTTATCAATTAGCAGCGATCAGGATTTTGTCAAGTATATTTTCTGCTTGCTATTCTGGGATGCCCGCACTCGTGCCTTTAACAGTGTGCAAACAGGTCGATTTATCCGTTCAATATGGCAATGCTTCTGTGTCTCCCTTTGCATATGCGGTATATAGTCTTCTTCTTTGCGGGGCGGTAGGAGATATTGAGCGGGGCTATGAGTTGGGCCAATTAGCTTTACGTCTAGTGTCAAAGTTAAATGCCAAAGAAATCGAAGTCAAGACTTGCCACTTAGTGTATGCTGCCGTTCAACATTGGAAAGAACACGTCCGGAATACCTTAGAACCTTTCCTGTCGGCTTTCTCTACTGGGCTGGAAACTGGAGATTTAGAATATGCTGGCTATGCCGTCATGGTTTGGAGTCATTACTCGTTTTTTGTTGGGAAGCAACTAATGCAACTCGAACAAGAGATAGCAACTTACACAGATGCAATTCATAAAATCAGCCAAGAAACAGCGCTTAATAATACAAAAATCTGTTGGCAAGCCGTCTTAAACATGGTGGGAAGAAGCGAAAATCTATGCCAGTTAAAGGGGGAAGTATACGACGAAGAGAAAATGCTGCCGCTATATCAGCAAACCAACAACCAACTGGCAATTCATTACTTATACTTGCAAAAACTTGCGCTTTGCTATGTGTTTGACAATTACGCGGAAGCGTTAAAAAATATCCCTCAAGTAGAAAGTTCTTTCGGATCATCTACAGGGCAGCTAACTGTTGTTATCTTCTATTTCTACGATTCTCTAGTACGGCTAGCTGTGTATCCTGAAACTTCGCATTCCGACCAACAGGACATTCTTAACCGAGTACAAGCTAATCAAGAAAAATTGCAAAACTGGGCCCATTATGCCCCAATGAATCATCTACATAAATTCTATTTAGTAGAGGCCGAAAAACATCATGTTTTAGGCGAAACAGTAGAAGCGATCGAAATGTACGACAAAGCGATCGCTCTTGCCAAAGAAAACGAGTACATCAACGAAGAAGCACTAGCTCACGAACTCGCTGCTAAATTCTATTTTTCCTGGGGTAAAGAAAAGATTGCCCGCACCTACATGACCGATGCTTATTATGCCTATATGCGCTGGGGAGCTTTAGCTAAAGTTAAACATCTAGAAGAAAATTACCCGCAATTAATAGCGCGATCGCCTGCGGTCAGCGAAACCCCTTTCGATCCTACGATGACAATGGCTCCTTTGACCATTACAGGCGCTCAAACAGAGTTGCTAGACTTGGCAACTGTAATGAAAGCATCTATTGCCATTTCTAGCGAAATTGTTCTACCTAACTTGCTCACCAAGTTAATGAAAATTTTGATAGAAAACGCCGGCGCTGAAACTGGATCGCTTATTCTCTCAAAAGAGGGTCAACTTGTTATAGAAGCGGCGGGGACTAAAGATCAAGTCCGAGTGCTGGAATCTTTACCAGTATCAACTTATGGGCAAGTGCCTATCTCGGTACTTAATTACGTCACCAGAACTCAGAAAGATGTCGTTTTAAATGATTCCAGCCGCGAGGAAATTTTTAACGCCGACCCCTACATTGCCCAACACAAACCAAAATCAATTTTGTGTGCGCCTATCCTATCTCAAGGTAAGTTAAGTGCCATCCTGTACCTAGAAAACAACGTGATTGATGGCGCTTTCACGCCGAAGCGGGTAGAAGTGTTGCGGATGCTATCGGGACAAGCTGCGATCGCCTTAGAAAATGCCAACCTCTATCACACTTTAGAAGTCAAAGTAGAAGAGCGAACCGAGGAATTAAAAGCCAAAAATACGAGCCTAGAAGTGGAAATTCAAGAGCGACAGCGAGCCGAGCAAGCGGCCGAAGCCGCAAACCGCGCCAAGAGCCAATTTCTCGCCAACATGAGCCACGAACTTCGCACACCGCTCAACGGCATTTTAGGTTATACCCAAATCCTCAAACGAGACACAGGTTTAACCAGTCAGCAAAATTCTGGTATTAACATCATTCATCAGTGTGGCGAACACCTCCTAACTCTGATCAATGACGTTCTAGACCTGTCCAAAATCGAAGCCGGAAAAATGGAACTCTATCTCACCGAGTTTCACCTGTCAGACTTTCTCCAAGGCATTACTGAAATCTGCCAGATTCGCGCCCAACAGAAGGGAATCTCTTTGATTTACGAACCGCTAACTCCACTTCCCACTTGCGTCCAAGCCGATGAAAAAAGGTTGCGGCAAATTCTCATCAACTTACTCGGTAATGCCATAAAATTCACCGAAAAAGGAGGCGTTAGTTTTAAAGTAGACAGGCTGGAGACTCAGCAATCTTTGTCATCACCAATCGCCAATCCCCAATCCCTAACAGCGAAATTTATTTTCCAAGTAGAAGATACAGGCATTGGCATCGCGCCGGAGGAACTCTCAAAAATATTTTTGCCCTTCGAGCAAGCCAGCGGTTCAGTTAGCCAGATAGAGGGGACAGGATTAGGGCTGCCAATTAGTCGCCAATTAGTGGAGATGATGGGCGGCGAACTGAAAGTACAAAGCTCTTTAGGTAAAGGCAGTATTTTCTCGTTTGAGTTAGAGTTGCCTATTACCGAAAACTGGGAAGGGTATCAAAAAGAAACTGAAAAAATTATCAGGGGTTTCTCAGGCGATCGGCGGAAAATTTTAGTTGTTGACGATCGCTGGCAAAATCGCTCTGTCTTAGTTAATCTTTTAGGTCCTATCGGGTTTGAATTAATGGAGGCAACGGACGGTCAAGACTGCTTGAATAAAGCGCTGTTATTTCAACCCGACTGTATTATAATTGACTTAGTAATGCCAGTCATGGACGGCTTTGAAGCGGTGAGGCGGATCAGAAAAATCCCTCCATTGAAAGATGTCATCGCGATCGGAACTTCTGCTAGCATTTTATCCGGTGATCCCCACAGCATTTTCCAGGATGGTTGCAACGCTTTTCTCCTCAAACCAATTCGGGCAGAAAAGTTATTAGAATGCTTGGGCAACCATTTAGGTTTACAATGGGTTTATGAGGAGCGAACAACTTTCAGTTCAGAAGGTATATTTACCGATCCCTCTTCCCAAATCCAAGACCAACAAATGATTGCTCCCCCTTCGGAAGAAGTTGCAGTCCTGTTCGATTTAGCCATGAAAGGTGAACTCCTCAGTATTGAGCAGCGAGCCAGCAACCTGAAGGCAATAGATATGCGTTATGCACCTTTTGCCAATCAGTTACTTGAATTAACCAAAAACTTTGAAGAAGACAAATTAGTAGAATTTGTTCAACAGTTTAGATGAGGACTAAAAATGACTAGCGAATCTTTAGACAGAGGCACCATTTTAATTGTGGATGATACGCCCACTAATCTGGGCTCAGTATTGGATTTTTTGACCGCATCTGGCTTCACTGTTTGGGTAGCTCGCAGTGGGTCTAGCGCTCTCAAAAAAGTGCAATATTCCCAGCCGGATTTAATTTTGTTGGATATTCTGATGCCAGAGATGAACGGATTTAAAACCTGTCAACATCTGAAAGCGAATGACTTAACTAAAGATATCCCAGTCATTTTTATGACCGCGCTGGACGATACAGAAAGCAAAGTCCAAGGCTTTAATGTGGGGGGAGTTGATTATATCACTAAGCCCCTTCAACAGGAAGAAGTTTTAGCTCGGGCTATCACGCACCTGAATCTGCGAAATCTAACTAAAAAGCTTCAGGCGCAAATTATCGAGCGCGAGCGAGCGCAAGCCGACCTACAAGTTTTGACACAAGAGCTCGAGAGGCGAGTAGAAGAGCGCACCGCTGAACTTTCCCAAACGAATGAACGCCTCAAGCAGGAGGCTGCTGAACGCAAGCTTGCAGAAGTAGCTTTGCAAGCATCGGAAGCGCGAGAGCGGCACAAAGCCCTAGAGCTCGAAAATTCCCTGCACGAACTCAAGCAGGTGCAAAGCCAGCTCATTCAGAGCGAAAAAATGTCCGGGCTAGGTCAGCTCGTAGCTGGCGTAGCCCATGAAATCAATAATCCAATTAATTTTATTTATGGAAATCTTTCCTATGCTCTGGAATATTCAAAAACTTTGGTCACTATCCTTGACCTCTACGAAAAGCACTATCCTAATCCGGCTCCAGATATACAAGCAGAAATCGCAGCCAGCGAGCTAGATTATCTCAAAGACGACTTGCCTAAAATGTTCAAATCCATGTACTTAGGAGCCGATCGCATCCGCGAAATCGTTTTATCTTTGCGCCTTTTCGCACGGCAAGAAGGATATGAAATGAGATCGGTCAACCTTCACGAAGGCATGGACAGCACGCTGATGATTTTACAGAGCCGACTAAAATTTAACTCAGAGCGCCCCTCGATTGAAGTGGTGCGGGACTATTGCCCAAACCTGCCCGAAGTGGACTGTTATGGGGGAGAAATGAATCAGGTATTTATGAATGTACTTGCAAATGCGATCGATGCTATTGACGAGTGGAATACGCAGAGATCGCTAGAAGAAATTAAAGCGAATCCTAGCGTGATTCGGATTAGCACAGAAGTAACAAGCAGCAATTGGGTAGCTGTCCGAATTGTGGACAATGGGCCAGGGATTTCGGAAGAGGTTCGTCGCCACGTATTTAACCCGTTTTTTACGACAAAACCCCCCGGTAAGGGCACAGGGATTGGGCTATCGATTAGCTGGCAAATTGTAGTGGAAAAACACCGGGGAAGCTTGGGGTGTATTTCTGCACCAGGCGGGGGAACAGAGTTTACTATTGAGATTCCGATTCGGCAGGAGTCTCCTGTCTTGTCGCTGTCAGCTTGATCTTCTGCAAAAAAGTTAGTGAATCCATAGGGTTAATTTTTTCAACTACTCCCCAATCTAGCCAGCTTAAAAAAAGTTGTGGAGCCGCTGCTTGTCAAGTTTCCTCACCAAAGCTCGTCCGGCTTAATTAGTTTAAAAGTAGCTTTACAGTCTTCCAGCGCTTAGTGTTCGCAGTTGCGGAGAAAATCTGGTATTTTTGTTTAAGTTTCACGAGTTGGTAGGTGCAATGCTACTTTATAGACTGTTAATTTGGAGAACTAGCTACTATTGCTTCAACCCGAAACACACCAACTTTCTTGTGCCATCCCTGGTTTTGTTGGGGAAAGCCAAGCTGAATCAAGCATTTAGGGCACCCGTCAGAACACTCGCAATTTAAGGCTAGAGACATTGCTTTAGCAGCAAATAACGGTAGATGTTTCCCGATTTATTCAGATGCTCCATTTCCCCCATCTGTTGTATCAAAAATGTATCAAAAAAATAGGCGACTGCAGGTCAACCCTGGTTCCCATTGTCGGCGTGGGGCGCATACTCCTCGATTGAATTATAGCGAACTGATTTTTGTTATTTGATATTTTCCAGCCAAGGAGGGTTAGTCATTTTGTACCTCCAGAAACGTGAGAAAGGCTATCTATAGCAGATATATTTTGAGTGACAGCTTTGCAGTAGCCCAGAAGCGCTACTGCAAACCCCATACTACAAAACCCCTTTAGAACTCGGAATCCGACTGGCGCGCCGCGGATCGATTTCTACCGCCATCCGCAGAGCTCGCGCAAATGCTTTAAACGCCGCTTCCACAATGTGATGAGAATTTCCCCCCTGCAACTGGCGAATGTGCAGTGTCATTTGAGTGTGGTTCACCACCGCCGCAAAAAACTCTTTGACTAATTCAGTATCGTAAGTGCCGATCCGCTGGTTGGGAATTTCCAAGCTGTAACTTAAGTGAGGCCGTCCCGAAAAGTCGAGCACTACTTCAATTAAAGCTTCATCCAAAGGTGCGATGAAATGCCCGAAGCGAGAAATGCCCGATCGATCGCCGACAGCTTTTGCTAGCGCTTGACCTAAGGTAATTCCCACATCTTCGTTCGTGTGGTGGTCGTCAATCTCCAAATCCCCGATCGCCTGCACGTCCAAATCGATCAATCCGTGAGAAGCAATCTGGTGCAACATATGGTCTAAAAACGGAATCCCCGTAGACGCCTTGCAAGTTCCCACACCGTCGAGATTGAGGCTGGCCGTGACATCCGTTTCCAGTGTCGTGCGTTTCACCAAGGCGGCCCTAGCTGGTTGAACTGAAGTTGCAGGAGGTACAGAAGGGCGATCTATTATCTCCATAATTCGCAATGGGTCATTCATTAGTTATTGATAATTAGTAATTGAAGATTACAGATTGAGCAGCGCTGATTCTCAAGTGTTTAGTTAAGAGAATTATGCACAACTCAAAACTCTCGAAAGGGGCGGCTTTTGCATAAAACTTACTTGTTAAAGTTAAAGTTTATTGTCTCAACCCGCCCCTACATAACTCAAAATTCTCGACAACTGTTACATTCCCATGATTTCGTAACCGGCATCGACATACAAAACTTGACCCGTAATTCCGCTAGCGAGATTGCTGCACAGAAAAGCCGCAGCATTTCCCACTTCCTGCTGAGTCACCGTCCGCCGCAGCGGCGCCACTTCCTCAACGTGGTGGATCATGTCAAGAATACCGCCAACTGCTGACGAAGCCAGAGTCCGAATCGGGCCAGAAGAAATCGCATTTACCCGAATATTTAACGGGCCCAGTTCAGCAGCCAGATAACGAACATTCATTTCCAAAGCCGCCTTAGCAATTCCCATCACATTATAATTAGGAACTACCCGGACGCCGCCCAAATAAGTCAGCGTCACAATACTGCCACCCTCGGCCATCAGCGGTTTAGCTGCTGCACAAAGCCGTACCAGCGAGTAAGCGCTAATATCCAAAGCATTGGAGAAACCTTGGCGCGAAGTGTTGGTGAAATCTCCCGAAAGTTCGTCCTTGCCAGCAAAAGCCAAACAGTGGATCAGGACATCTAACTTGCCCCACTTGTCGGCGATGGTTTGAAAAGTAGACTCAATTTCGCTCTCGTCTTGGACATTGCAGGGCAAATACAGACTGGGATTGAGCGGTTCCACCAGTTCAGCGACTTTGCGCTCGTGCTTGCCTTTCTCGTCCTTCAAATAAGTTATGCCGAGGTTGGCCCCAGCTTTGTGGAGCTGCTGAGCGATGCCCCAGGCGATCGAGCGATTGTTGGCAATGCCCGTAACAAGAGCATTTTTTCCGGTCAAATCTATCATCTGTATTTCTTCTAGAAGCAACTAGCACCGTTCTCATTGGCTCTGTGCGACAACCCCGCCAGTTTAGACACAACTGATTCAGCTTTAACTGATTGAGACACAATTGAGACACAATTGAGACACAATTGAGACACAATTATATTAATTTTGCTGTGGAGCTACATGGGGGCGGAATTGAAAAAGTTAAGAGAAGGGCTAGATTTAATCATACAGTGCGTGTTTACCTTAACATTAGATGGAAGTAACCGAATCCTTGGATATGGGAGGTTGGGCAGTATATTTACTCAATAAGGTTAATCGGCAAGTTATAAAGTATTGATTAGTACAGAAGGATCTAGTCGTGACGCATGATAGACCGCTAGCAGCCGTGTTCCGCCAAATCAGCGGCGGGGCGTTTCCACCCATTGTGGAAACCTTTGAACGGGGCAAGACAATTTTTTTCCCTGGAGACCCGGCTGAGCGCGTCTACGTTCTCATTAGAGGTGCTGTGAAGCTCTCCAGGGTGTACGAAGCAGGGGAAGAAATTACAGTCGCCCTCCTGCGCGAAAATAGCGTATTTGGGGTGCTGTCTCTGATTACGGGACACCGATCGGACAGGTTTTACCACGCGGTAGCCTTTACGCCGGTAGAGTTGATCTCGTTGCCGATCGAACAAGTCGAGAAAGCGCTCAAGGAAGACCCGGAACTGTCGATGGTGATGCTGCGGGGACTGTCGTCTCGGATTTTGCAAACCGAGATGATGATTGAAACGCTGGCCCACCGAGATATGGGTTCGAGACTGGTCAGCTTTTTGCTGATTCTGTGCCGGGATTTTGGCGTGCCCGGTACAGAGGGGATTACGATTGATTTGAAGCTGTCCCACCAGGCGATCGCCGAAGCGATCGGCTCGACTCGGGTAACGGTGACTCGTTTGCTGGGGGATCTCAGGCAAGAAACAATGATCTCGATCCACAAGAAAAAGATCACAGTCCACAACCCGGTGGCTTTAAGCCAGCAATTCACTTGATGCCGAGAAAGTATAGGATTTTGGATTTTGGATTTTAGATTCAATCCAAAATCCAAAATCCAAAATCTAAAATCGGAATGACTGCTGGATACATCCTGGTATTTGTAATGTTAGTGTTGGGGGGTGTGATCGCCACTGTCAGCGATCGCCTTGGGACGAAAGTCGGCAAGGCAAGGTTGAGCTTATTCAAGCTTCGCCCCCGCGATACTGCTGTTGTTGTGACAGTGATGGCCGGCAGCATCCTGTCAGCAATTACTCTGGCCATTTTGTTTGCTACTAGCAAGCCGCTGCGAACAGGAGTTTTTAGAATAGACGAGATTCAAAAAAGGCTCAACAACGCCCGCAGAGAAATCAACCTTGCCACTCAAGAAAAAAATCGAGTTGAAAGTGAATTAGCTCAAGCCAGAGCCGCTCAAGCGCAAGCTAGAGCCAATTTAGAGCAAATTAATCAATCGCTCCAAGCAGCTAATGCCGAGCAAGCTCGGACGCAAACAAAATTAAACTCGCTGCGGGCCCAGCTCAACAGCGTGCAAGCAGCCAAGTCTAAAACTGAACAGCAGTTAAGTCAGGTAGAAGCGGCTAAATCTAAGACAGAAGAACAGCTCAGCAGCGTGGAAGCAGCTAAATCCCGCACCGAAGAACAATTGAAACTGGTTGAAACGATCCGATCGACTACACAAGCTCAGCTCGATCGCACTGAGAACCAATTGAAAACAGTTTCTGCTCAAAAAACGACTTTAGGATCGGAAATCGCCCAACTCCAAGAGGAACGCCAACAGTTAATCGAGCAGCGAGAGCAGGTAAAAACTCAAATTGCCCAGCGCGATCGAGAAATTGCCAAGCGAGACGCAGAAATTGCCCAGCGGGACAAGGAAATTGCCCAGCGAGAGGGAGAAATTGTTAAGCGAGACGCAGCAATTGTTGATCGCAACGAACTAATTGCCCAACGAGACAAGGAAATTGCTCAGCGGGTGCAAAATCTCGCCGAGCGCGATCGAACTATTGTCGAGCGCGACAAAGTAATTGCCGAGAGGGAAGCACTATTAGAAACCTTGGCACAGCAACAAGCTCAACTCGAACAGCAACAAACTGTCTTGCAGCAGCAAGTGCAAGTTTTGGAACGCGACTTTCAGGCAATCCGCGAGGGTACAGTTGCCATCAGGCGCGGTCAAATTTTAGCTGCTGGCGTCGTTCGCATTATCGAACCCGGTATGGCGAGCCGCGCGATCGATCGGCTTTTGCAAGAAGCAAATAAAACCACCGTGGGACTCATGCAGCCGGAAAATAGGAAGGTTAGAGACCAGGTTATTCAAATTACTAAAGCAGAAATCGATCAACTAATTAGTCAGATTAAAGACGGTCAAGACTACGTGGTGCGAATTGTCGCCGGCGCTAATTACCTGCGGGAAGAAAAGGTAATTAAGGTATTTGCAGAAGCAGAAATCAATCGAGTGGTTTTCCGCGCTGGAGATGTAATTGCAGGGGTTGCTGTCGATCCGGTGACTTTGACCGACGAACAGGTGCGACAGCAGTTGCTGCAATTGATAGAAGCTTGTCAATTTCGCGCTCGCCTGATCGGTGTTGTCGGCGGTAGAGTCCAAGTTGCCGACAGTCAGATTGAAACTTTAGCTGGTTTTATCGAGCAGTTGCAGCAGTACGAGAAACCGCTGGACGTTCAGGCGATCGCTGCAGATGTCACTTACATCGCCGGCCCGCTTAAAATAGATTTAGTGGCTCTTGAAAACGGAGCCGTTGTTTTCCGCACCGGACAACAAACACAAGGCCCAGGAGACGTGAAAATTAAAAAATAAATTTGGTAATTAATAATGGGTAACTGGCTATGATTTTAGGTTTCGATCCAGGTAAAGACAAGTGTGGCATAGCTGTAATGGGTAGAGATAAGAAGGTCTGCTACCATCAAGTTGTGCTGTCGGAAGCAGCGATATCTACTATTCAATCTTTGTGCGAACAGTTTCCCATTGATTTAGTGGTGATCGGAGATCAAACGACTTCTAAGAGTTGGAAACAAAAACTGACGCAGAGTGTGTCGCCTGCGCTCAAAATTGTTCAGGTGGACGAGAGGTACAGCAGTTTAGAAGCAAGGGAACGCTACTGGCAAATGTACCCTCCGACGGGACTCGACCGCTTGATTCCGAAGGGAATGCGGACGCCGCCGAGACCGGTGGACGATATTGTGGCGATCGTCCTAATTCAGAGGTATTTAAACAAAAGTTAGTCAATTTTATAAGCGTTACCACTGATTCTCTTTGATGATTAAGGAATCAATGTGTTTGGGTGGCTCTTGACTTTTTAACGTAAATAAAATACACCCTAAATTTAGTGAATTTATCATTAAATAACAGTTAGTGTTACTTGATGACAGCTTCGGTCAAAATTACCTTACCATTCTGCCGGACTTGTAGGCGTTCCGGGTTAATCGAATAGATAATATTGCCGTTAGTCGCTTCATAAGTTCCGTCGTCACCTGTCCTTACTTGCATGACATTGATTTGGCTGCCATTTATTTTGCTCAGGCCGCGGTAAAAAATTTCGCCTTCCTGGGTTTTGCAAATGTATATAGAAAAGTTGGGCGTTGCGAAAAAGTGCACCATTTGGGCCCTCGGACATCCCTCAACTTGAGCAATTTGCAGCGGTTGATTATTGCCCAAAGTGTTGGGTGCGATCGCCCGAACTTTGCCAATCGGTTGATTTAGTGGAGTTGCTTTTGCTGAGGCTGTCAAAAAGCCGTGAAGCGAAGCTATCCCGAAGGGAATCGCACTAATGCCCGCCATAACTAGACCTACTCCTTTAATGCCCTTAACCCTATCTTTATAAAACATCTTGTCACTCCTGGTTTTAACTATATAATTACATCTTAAGCGATCTTTGCTGGATATTAATAATATTTAATAGCAGAGGTGAAAGGTGCAGGAACACGGTACACCGTCGGTTTAAGTAAGGTGCGAACTGTGCACCCTACACCCGTGAAAATACATAAGTATGTCAATGCGATCGAAGGAAAGCAATCTCTTGCATTTATGACATTTTTAAGATTTTATGACTTGTTCACGCTGATCTGAGAAACCGGGTTTCTTCATATATTTCTCGTTACTAAACCTTTGATTTTCCTATAAACCGGGTTTCTCGCCTCCCATGCGATCGCGAACTGACTCAGTTACAGGGTAATGTTTATTTGCAGTTAGCTATTTAGTGAATAATAAAAAGGGAAACAGAAGAAACATTTTTTCTCCCATTTCCCATTTCTTAAATAACCCTCGTCCTGACTGCGAACCTGGTAATTAATTAACTGCTGCCAACTGTTTGTCTTTGAGTTCCACAGGCGCGGTTAATGCCTCTTCCAAATCCGCACAGCCGAGTTTTTCCTCCAAAATAGCCATCACTTCGCGGCCGAAATCATTGGAATTACGCTGCCAAGCTTCTAAACAAATTTGCCCGAAAAACGAACCCAAAGGCTCTGGATTCCAAAGCAATTTGCGCGCAGTCCAAGGCATCAAACTCATGGGATCGTAACCAGGTTGCAGAATCTCCTTTTTAAAGGCGTATTCTTCCAAAATTGTGTGCGGCTGCAACCCGATAAAGAAAATCGCTGGTTCTACTTTATCGGCTCCAAAAATACGCTCTAATTCTCGGTGATAAGCAATAGTTTGCCGGATAGTTTCAAAGGTTTCGTCAATGACATTAAACGAGTAATTAACGGAAACCACATCGTTGTAACCTGCTGCTTTTAAATCGCGACAATTTTCCAAAACTACTCGCAAGTTGTAGCCCATCCGCATTTTCCGAACCAGTTCCTGAGAACCGCTGGTGATGCCGATTTCAAAGTAATTCATCCCCGTTTTTACCATCAAATCGCACAACTCGGGTGTGAGATTGTCCGCACGGATGTAAGCGGCCCAGTGTATGTCGTCCATGCCAGCGGCGATGATTTTTTGCAATAATTCAACTGCATCGTCGATGAATTTGCGTGCTGGGATAAATTGAGCGTCGGTAAACCAGAAATTGCGAATACCTCGATCGTACAATTGCCGAATCTCGGCCACCACCTCATCCGCCGGATTGATCCGCACTTGTTTCCCTTCAATCACCGTATAAATGCAGTAACAGCAATTATGAGGACAGCCGCGCTTGGTTTGGACTCCGACGTAGAAGTCCATATCCTGTAGATAATAGGAAAACTCCGGCCAAATCGTTTCGATGTAGTTATAATTGCAGGCAGTTTTCTCGATGTTGGCTGGCTTTTCGTGAATTAGCTTCGCGCGCGGCACGGTTTCTCCCACCACATAACATCTTTCCTCGGCCAAATCTTCGCCCTTAATCAACTTCTCCAGCAAAGCTTCGCCTTCCCCCACCGAAACCACAGTTCCCGCCGGCAAACTGCGGCCCAACTGCTCGTAAAAGACGCTCACAGCACCGCCGCCGACCACTGCACGAGCTTCGGGGCGGTATTTCCGGGCCCGCTTCAATCCGCGCTTAATCAGTCCCAAATTGCGCCAGAGTTCGGTGTAGTAAGACGCTGCTAAACGCAGTCCTCCGAGTGCTCCCCGGAACTTGATCAGCAGATTTTTGGCGTAGTAAAACTCGAAGGCATTTTGCAGCGGATTGCCGCCCCTGCCGCCCACGGGCGCATAAATTTGAATGTCCCGCCAAGAGAAAACCAGCAGAGTCGGCTTAAACTCGTCTATGCTGGCATCCAAAGCTTTAGCGAAATCCAGGGGGGGCACCGCACCTAAATCGAAAATGCGCTGTTCGACATCGGGAAACAGCTTGTGTACGTGATCCGAAAGATACACAACTCCGATCGGGAAAATAGGATTGCAAGGGAGGCGAACGTACAGGACTCGGTTTTCTCGGTTTTCCATGATTGCCATATCCTAAAGTGGAACTTTTTCAGCTATGTTAATATTCTTTTAATATAACTTTACAATCTGTCTAATTTTCGCAATTTGACATTAAATATTCTTAAATTTTTCTATTGGGATTAAGGCCGAGCTTGTTGGTGTCGATCGGCGACAGCAGTAGAAAAAAGCTAATTTTTAAGTCAATACAGCGTATTTTGACAGAAAATCCCAGCGGGGAGTTAAAAACCAGATATTTATCCGGTTAAATTTTAAGTTAGGTACGATCGGTCTCTAATGTGTAAGGGAGTTGGTAGTCGGCTTTACAGTAGGCTGGGATCGCCTAGTGTTAGCCTGAGAAGATAACTAAAACTTTTAGGCAAGGCTCCCTCAGCATTTATGGCTCAAATTCTTGACCCCGTACCCTCAGACGCCGACAGCAAAATTCTGTGCTGCTACGTCAACGCCACCAGTCAGATTCAGATTGCTCGCATCGCCAACATTCCTAACTGGTACTTTGAACGAGTGGTGTTTCCCGGACAGCGCTTAGTGTTTGAAGCGATGCCGGCGGCAGCATTGGAAATTCACACCGGGATGATGGCCAGTGCAATTTTGTCGGATAAAATTCCTTGCGATCGCTTGCAGATTAACGAAGGCCCCTATTCAAACGTCAATCCTAGCAGATCGCCAGAGGCAGTTCAGGGCGATCGAGCAGTAATGGTCGGCCGCCCCAAATCCCGAGAAATCTCAGAACCTTTGACTGTCCCGGCACTAACCGCCGTCGATTAATCGCAGTTGTGAGTTTTGAGTTATAAATTGTCAGTTAATTGATAACTCCGCGCTCAAAATTCCAACTTCTCCAAAGCGGTAAAAACTCAACAGTTAAGAATCAAAGTTTCTGGAATGAATTTTAGATCAAGACTCACAACTGCAAATATTGTCCGGTTTTTCGTATTTCCCTGAGTTTTCTTGCGGGCCCGAAAGCTGTGCAAAAATATCATTAAACAGCTTCTCGAATTTCAGCCATGTCAGCACAACCGATCGCCTCTTCCCCATCTTCTGCCCCAGTATTTGAGCCGGCGATATTCCGGCTTTCTCCCCTGATTAGAATCACGCTGTTGAGCTTGTACGCAGCCCTGACAATTCCCTTGCCCTTTTTGTCGGAAGTAACCAAAGCGCCAGTTCCCCCCGCCGCACTCTGGGTGGCAATTTTTGTCGGGGCTGTGGGCCTGTACGGCGTGCTCAGTGAAAGGGTAATTTTGAGCGAAGAAGGGATTGAAGTCACGTATCCCAAATGGTTTCCGCGTTTGTTTCGCAAGGGTTGGTCGCTACCTTGGACTGAGGTGAAAGCTCTCAAACCTCGATCGACCGGTCAAGGAGGTTTAGTTTACTATTTTTTGAGTCATTCGGGTGAAGGCTATTTGTTGCCAATGCGAGTGGCTGGGTTTGGTAAATTAGTCGGTTTGGTGGAAGCAAAAACAGGTATTGATACTAGAGATGTCCGCCCTTTGTCGCAGCCTTGGATGTATCTTATTTTGCTCTTCTGTACGCTGCTGTTGCTGTTGGTAGATGCGTGGACGATTGTCACGGCGATCGGGCTTAAAGGCAATCTGTAATATTATGTCCGGTAGAATAACCGTTATCAAGTTTGTACTGAGGATTTCAGTCCTCATAAAACTTGCTCGGACTGAAGTCCTAACTAAGCTGTACTACATTTAGTTTTTATCTTTGGGGCGGGCTAGAAGCAACGGCTCACAAAAGTTGCCATCAAAATAAGTATATAGATTAAACGTGTGACAACTTAAAAACCTCTTTGATTGTGTTCTTTTCAGCGGATACGCTTAGCTAAAAAACATTTAGTTAGTTTGCATTTTTAAAACTCTTAAATTTATTGTGGGGTGGGCATCTTGCCCGCCCTATCCAGGTTAAATGTGGAACATCTTATTATCAAACACGCGCAAAAAAGAAAAACCCGGTTTCTTTAAGAAGCCGGGTTTTTACGTATTCTATTGTTTATTTAAGCTACTTAACTTCAGCCGATCGCCGACTGTGAGGTGATTCGTAGTAAACTCCAGAACCTGTATCCGAGACAAAATGACAATCCCAGTAAGAGCGAATAAAACTCTTCCAAATTGGCTCAGTTGACTTGCGATAATAATCGCCCAACACTGGCTTGATGGCTTCCGTTGCTTCCTTCAAGTGATAGTGCGGCATTGTCGAGAAAATGTGGTGGGCTACGTGGGTGCCGATATCGTGATGGATGGAATTGATGATGCCGTAGTCGCGATCGATCGTAGACAATGCACCTTTCAAGAAAGACCAATCTTTACCCCGATACCAAGGAATATCGGCTTCTGTGTGGTGCAGGAATGTTACCAAATCCAGCCACATCACGAACACTACATAGGGAACCAAGTAGAACTTGAGTAAAAACAGCCAACCAAACTGATAGGTTAGGGCGCCTAAAAAGGCTACCATCAGTACCAAGGATGCGGAACTCGTCAACACATCCCATTTTTCGGACGGACGGAAAATCGAGCTACCGGGCATGAAGTGAGAACCTTCCCGATCGGGCGATCGCCGAAATAGATAAATTGGATAGGCAAATAACATCAAATAAAAGCGTCCCAGCTTTTCGTACCAAGGCATTTGATTGTATTTGCTCTCCGATACCGGATACCAGCTTTCATCGTTATCTAAGCTGCCTGTATTTGCGTGGTGGGTTCTGTGACTAATCCGCCAACCGTGGAAGGGCACGAGAATTGGAGCGTGGGAGAGGTGTCCTATCAGGTTGTTGAGCCATTTGCTCTTAGAAAATGAACCGTGTCCGCAGTCATGGCCCACTACAAACAATGCCCAGAACATTGTTCCCTGCATCAACCAAAAGATTGGGTAAAACAGCCAGGAATCGACGGTGTAGGCGATCGCATACAAACCGGCGATGATGCCAATATCTAAAAAGAAATAAGCCAGAGATTTCCATGCCGAGGGCTCAAAACAGTGGGCTGGAATGGCTGCCTTGATATCTTGAAGAGTAAAAGGTAACTCTGTTGTACGAGAGGACGAGTCTTGATTGCTCGGGGGATTGAGAACAGTATTTGATTGCACGAAGTTTCCGATTTAAGCTGACTTGAGAAACCGCATTCCGCCTTGTAACAGTCAATCGATTTTAGATTTTAGATTTTAGATTTTAGATTCACTCCACAGATGAATCTGGGGGCTTAACTAAGATCTAAATTTTTTGGCTCTCCCGGACAGGAGTCGGGGGGTTGTATCCCTATGCAGGTGAAATCACTGCTTCAAACTGCAAGGAGCCATATTTTTACTCTGCAAGGGTTCCTAAAGTTCTTTAGTTCGCATGAACAGCCCGTCCGCGATTCTCAAGCAAGTTGGCTTGTGGAATACTTGTGTGGGAAAAATTAGTGCGATCGACCCTGTTATCTGAAAAAATCTCATGTGCCCGTTGTTGGTGCGAAATGCGACTTCCATCTGAGAGTGGACATCTGGAGGAACTACCTCCAGTCTGCAGGTAGCATACAGCCTTTCGAGCAGAAATTGTGAACGAGAGTGTAGGGAAAAACCATCGATTTTAGATTGGCGATTGTAGATTCAAGCACAAATCTCAAATCTCCAATCTCCCATCTCCAATCCGAGGGTTGGCTTTCACACAAGTTTTACCCAAGCGACTGTTTACTACAGTTCACAAATTCTGCAAGAATTGCTAAAGCTAAGTTAATGTAACATTTCTACACACATTCTGGCAATGACTTACCGGAAAAACTTGAAAATCCATAAATTGGGGAAAGTGACGGGCGATCACTTTCTCTATTTTGGATTTTCTAGGTTCCAGCTTTTTCTAATATGAGCTTAGACCGTTTTACCACTTCTGGAACGTCGATCGGATAATCACCAGTGAAACAGGCCGAACAAAAACTCATCGGGTCTTCGTTAGTCGCCCTCAGCATTCCATCCCAACTCAAGAAAGCCAAAGAATCAACCCCTATTTGGGCGCCGATTTCTGCGACTGACTTAGTAGCTGCAATCAACTGATCTTGATTGTCGGTGTCGATCCCGTAGAAACAAGGATGAGTCACCGGTGGCGAAGAAATTCTCATGTGAACGGCCGTTGCGCCCGCATCCCGCAAGGCTTTGACTATTTTGCGGCTGGTTGTGCCGCGCACGATCGAATCGTCGATAATAATTACTCGCTTCCCTTCCAACACATCTTTGAGAGGGTTGAGTTTCATGCGGATTCCTGACTCCCGCATTGTCTGAGTCGGTTGAATAAAAGTGCGCCCGACGTAGCGGTTTTTAATTAATCCTTCGGCGTAAGGAATGCCGGAAGCTTGAGAAAAGCCGATAGCTGCCGGGATTCCAGAATCGGGAACGCCGATGACTATATCCGCATCAGCCGGAGATTCTGCTGCCAACAAACGCCCGATCCGCAGCCGGTAGCTGTACAAACTTTCACCTTCCATCTGGCTGTCCGGGCGAGCAAAATAGATCATTTCAAAGATACAAAGTTTGCGCTTCTGCTGCTGACTCCAGTGGAAGGAAGCCATACCTTCCTCTGTAATCCAAACTAATTCCCCCGGTTCTACGTCCCGCAAAAATTCAGCACCGATAATATCCAAGCCACAAGTTTCCGATGCTAAAACGTATCGTACCGGAGTTGTGGGGAGGATGCCAATTACCAGCGGGCGGACGCCCTGGGGGTCGCGAACTCCCATCACGCCTTTGGGGGTGGCGATCGTCAAACTAAAGGCTCCTTGGCACATACCAAAGGCACTGATCGCTGCTTCGAGCCAGTCTTTGCCCTTGTCTACCTCGGAACCGATCGCCACTGCGATCGCCTCTGAATCCGTCGTGCTGACAAATTCGCACTTCCGAGACAGCAATTCTTCCCGCAATTCTTTGGTATTGACAAGATTCCCGTTATGTGCTAATGCGAGACTTCCCAAACGGGTTTCGACGACAACAGGTTGAGCGTTGACCACCCGCGACGAGCCGGTAGTAGAGTAGCGAGTGTGGCCTACGGCTAAGTTACCGGGCAAGTGACCTAAACTCGATTCGTTAAAGACTTGGGAAACCAGTCCCATATCTTTGTGAAGGTGGACTTTTTCACCTTCAAAGGTGGCAATTCCTGCTGATTCCTGACCGCGGTGCTGCAAAGCATACAAACCGAAGTAGGTCAACTTGGCGACATCTTCACCCGGTGCGTAGATACCGAAAACGCCACAAGCTTCCTCTGGCTTGTCGGGTTTGTTAGAATGCTCGTCAGCCGCGAAGGAATGGTTGGGAATCATAGATGGGTGGGTTCCTAATGGGGAAGGTGGGTTAGGGGGACAGTTTCAGCGGGAAATCTTGTTTGCGAAAGCGTCGCATAACTTAACATTCCCTTAATCTTGCCACGTATCTGTCATTATTTCCAACTCGTGTAGCATTTCAGACAGAAGCGATGGGGCGTTTAATGGCATTGTAGTATCGATCGCCCCCTGATCCTATATTAACCTTGATTAATTGCGGGCGGTCGGGCGATCGATGGGGCGCGATCGATGGGGCGCGCTCGGGCGCTCGATTAGGCGATTAAAAGAGATTGTTGGCGAATATCGCGGAGGGTGTTACCCCTCACATCTGGAATGCAGCATTTGGGTTCGTTATTGGTAGTTAATAGCTATATGGTTAATTAAATACTTACTCCCGCTCCACTATTTTTAGGGGTGAGGGGTGAAAGCATTTTTTAAGGCACCAACAGTCTATTGAAATCGCTTAAGAGTCAAACTCTCGTCCCAGCAGAGGGGGACTAAGAAATAGGCGATCGTGTAATGGAAAATCAATTATAAAATTGCTTCACTGGCTTTTTGAAATATTAGAATTTAAGCGCGATCGAGCTTGACTTATTCATAAAATTGACCTAGTATATCATCATGGGAATCTGTGCCGCCATGTAAAGTCTATTTTGGCGCAGCCAGTTATGGCAATAGCACGGAGCAGATAAGTTTTTCAGTTTAATTTGTAGGGTGCGTCGCTGTGAAATTGTCGATCGAACTTGCAGATTGTTTCAGGCGACGGATCTTACAAATTTGTGGTGCGTCCCTGTGAAATTGTAGATCGAACTTGCAGATTGTTTCGGGCGACGCACCCTACGGCTTCAACCCGCGCACTACGCGGAAACTAGGACGAGGAAGAAACCGAAGCTACCACCACGCGAAAACCGAGGTGCCTGCTGCGATGGACCGCCCCCGCCCAATGCCTGCCACGATAGGCACTACGGCAATAGACCGTATTGCAGTTCCAGCCACCACCACGCAGCACTCGGTTATTATCTGTTCCAGTTTCCCAAGAACTTCCGTCAGTCGGCGCGCCACTATAATTATCGTGCCATTTATCGCTGCACCATTCCCAAACAGTCCCGTGCATATCATACAAACCAAACGGATTCGGCCCAAAACTCCCCACATCCGTTGTTTGTTTGCGGTAAAGTCCCTTCGGCGCAGAACCGTAGGGATGATTGCCATCATAATTAACTAAATCCGGGGTAATTGTCTCGCCAAAATAGAAAGGCGTTGTAGTTCCGGCGCGACAAGCATATTCCCATTCGGCTTCCGAAGGTAAGCGATAAATCTTGCCGGTTTTTTGAGAAATTTTCTGGCAGAATTCCAGAGCATTATTCCAGCTTACTTGTTCTACAGGACGTTTCAAACCTTTGATATGAGAAGGGTTATTCCCCATCACTACTTCCCACTGTTCTTGAGTAATGGGATATTTACCCATAAAAAAAGGAGAGATATTAACAGTACGCTGCGGCCCTTCATTGTTACTTCGCCTTGCTTCCGTATTGGGAGAACCCATCACGAAACGGCCACCAGGAATTGCTACCATGTCTAAGGTTGCACCGCTACCTAAATTTTCCCTAAAAAATTGTGCTTGACGGTGTTGATGGCTAGTTATATTACCCCGCACATCAACTGTCACCGTGTCAAAGTCAAACTTTTTTAAAGTCTGTATAAAATTTGGCGTTGACTGACGTTGAAAATCTATTAAAACTTCCTCTGCTGATTGATAGCGCTGCTGGATATCTTTTGCCAACAACTTAGATAAAATCAATTCCAATCGCTGATCTATGGGAGTCTTCAAATGTTGCTGCCAATTTGCAGTCCAACTATAACCTTTTTCTAGCAACAAATCAGAAGGATGTACGCCCGTCATTAGATGAAAAGCCGTCGCCCCCAAGCTAAACAAATCGCTGGCTGGATAAGCTTCACCCCCTTTCATTTGTTCAAATGGTGAATAACCAGGCGTACCAATTTGCGTTCCTAGTCTCGACATCACTGTTCCCGACAACTGTTTGGAAACTCCGAAATCAATCAGCATTAATACACCGTCGCTGCGACGGCGCATAATATTCTCAGGCTTGATATCTCGGTGAATGATTTTTTGTTCGTGAATAAACTTGAGAACAGGTAGAAGTTCGAGTAATAGTTGCTTAACTTGGCTTTCTTGCCAAATTCCCCCATCTTGCAAAAGCGTCAACAAATTATCCCCCTCCACAAACTGCTGTACGAGATACAAATATTTGTTGTCTTCAAAATAGGCATCTAGTGATGGAATTTGGGGATGTTGTCCTAGCTGTTGCAGTTGTCTGGCTTCTTGCTGAAATAATTCTACCGCTTTGCTACTCTCCCAAGTCCCCTGGAAATTTGGTGCTAATTGTTTAACGACACAGCGTTGATTTAGTTTGTCAATATCTTCTGCTAAATAGGTTCTGCCGAAGCCGCCTTTACCGAGGAATCCTATCATGCGGTAACGGTTTCGCAAGATGGGGACGAGTTTAACGCCACAACTGATGCAATATGTTTGCCCGTCGGGGTTTTGAGGATTGGCGCAGTCGGGATTGATACAGCAAACCATTTATTTTATGAATGATACTGTTTATATTGTATAGTGTCTAAGAACCCCGAGTTCTGTAATAAGTTTTTGCCAAAATCGTGAATTTTGTAAGAAGTCGGGGTTCTTGGGCGTGTTTTTAAACCCCGAGATCCCCCCTAGCCCCCCTTAAGAAGGGGGGGGCAAGAGTATTCAAAGTCCCCCTTTTTAAGGGGGATTTAGGGGGATCGAAACTTCAAGTTGTCAGACAGATGCAATCCGACGCTCGATCGCATTATAGAATCGATCGCCCATCTCACCCATCGCCACCTCAATTAACACTTGATTGTCAGCACTCACAACCCGCAAAGGTGATTCAGCACAGCAAACTAAACCAATCTTCTGCCACATTTTGGTCAAATGTTCTTGCAGGTAAGACTCCCAAATTTCTTGATTTTTCGGTGCCACTGAAACTACAATGCAGTTGCCCATTTCACCAAACAAAATTTCATCCCAGCGGCCGACATTGGCCGAATTGAAACTGAGATGAATTTCCGCACCCATTTTAGCAGAGATACAGCATTCCGCGAGGGCGATCGCAATTCCACCTTCCGCACAATCATGGGCAGAACCTACCCAACCTTGCCGAATTCCCTCGCGGCAAACCGATTGCACTTTTCTTTCCAACTCAAAATCTATCCTTGGCGGTTTCCCAGCTACAATCCCGTGAATTGCCGCTAAATATTCCGAACCTCCCAAAGTAGGAGAAGTTTCGATTTTTGAGCTTTCCGATGAAAGTTCTGGATTTTGGGATGATTCCCCCATTCCCAGCACATAAATTAAATCACCTTTCTTTAGCCAAGCTTGGCCAGAAATCTTGGTCAAATCGGGGATTAACCCCACCATTCCGATTACCGGAGTCGGATAAATTGGTTGAGGATTTCCCTCAGCATCAACAGTTTCATTGTAAAGAGAAACATTGCCGCCAGTAACAGGCGTTCCCAACTCGCGACAAGCATCAGCAATCCCGCGACAAGCTGACGCTAACTGCCAATATCCGATAGGCTTTTCAGGACTGCCAAAATTCAAATTATCAGTAACTGCGAGAGGTTCAGCACCCACACAACTTAAATTTCTCGCTGCTTCCGCTACGACTGCTTTTGCACCTTCATAAGGATCGAGATAAACATAACGAGAATTGCAATCAACCGTTGCAGCAACTCCAGGAATAATTCCCAGGGGCGCTTCCTTCTTGCTAAGGGGGGGAGAAACTTTTGGAGTTTCCCTACCTTGTGCCTTTGTAAATAGAGGAATTACTTCTTCTTCTTGTTTGCTTTCGGAAGCTAGAGAAACAGCATTTCCTCTCTGTAGATCCCCCTTAGCAAGGGGGTGTACTTCTAGCCCGTTACCAAGGGAAGATTGGCAAGGTTCTAGCGGACGCAATCTGACAACCGCAGCATCAGCGCCTCCGGGTAAAACAACAGTATTGTTTTGCACTTGATGGTCGTATTGGCGATAAACCCAGCGTTTAGAAGCGATGGTGGGAGTATCTAAAAGTGTCAGCAAAATCTGACTCCAAGTTTGGAAATTGCCGTTAATTTCGATACCTGTAACTGTGGATTGTGGCAGGGAATCCGCCGTCCATTCCCATGCTTTTTTAGCATATTCGGGCGGCTCGGTCAACAGTTCTCGGTGATAAATGGGCGTGTTATCTGCCAAAGCAGTCGCGGTAATTTCCGCCGCGATTTCGCCTTTAAATAGAATTCGCACGATCGGCTCTTCGATGACTGTCCCCGCTACTACGGCGTGCAATTCCCAGCGGTGGAAAATATCGATTAATTCCTGTTCCCGTCCTTTTTGGGCAACAAACAACATCCGTTCTTGGGATTCTGAAAGCAGGTATTCGTAGGGAATCATGCCGCTTTCTCGAACGGGAACTTTGTCTAAATCAAACTCAATGCCGACGCCACCTTTGGCTGCCATTTCTGATGTAGAACAGGTGATTCCTGCCGCACCCATATCTTGGGCGGCGACGACTGCACCGGTTTTGAATGCTTCTAAACAAGCTTCAATTAAGGATTTTTCTAAAAATGGATCTCCTACTTGGACTGCGGGGCGATCGTCCATTGATTTGTCCGTCAATTCGGCACTGGCAAAACTTGCTCCTCCCATGCCATCTCGCCCGGTAGTTGAACCGACGTAAAGCACGGGATTTCCGATGCCAGAAGCGCCGGATTTGACGATTTCTTGAGTTTCCATTAAACCCAAGGCCATGACGTTAACTAGCGGGTTGCCGGAATAAGCAGGATCGAAGTAAACTTCGCCGCCAACTGTGGGTACTCCGATGCAATTTCCATAATGAGAAATTCCCGATACTACGCCTTTGAACAATCTCTGAGTTTTAGCATCGTCTAAGTTGCCAAAACGCAGGGAATTTAAAAGTGCGATCGGGCGTGCACCCATTGTGAAGATATCGCGGAGAATCCCCCCGACACCGGTTGCTGCACCTTGGAAAGGTTCGACTGCAGACGGGTGGTTGTGCGATTCAATTTTGAAGGCGAGTTGCAAGCCTTCTCCCAAGTCTACGACGCCGGCATTTTCTCCGGGCCCGACTAGAATTCGATCGCCCTCTGTGGGAAACTGTTTTAATAGTGGCCGCGAATTTTTGTAACAGCAGTGTTCGCTCCACATAACGCCGAACATTCCCAATTCAGCTTTATTAGGATGGCGACCTAGACGCTGAACGATTTCTTCATATTCTTCAGGTGTGAGTCTTTCACCGGCAATTTGTGCGGGGGAAAATGGGGATTCGGAGATGGGAGACATGGAAAGTCGTTATAAACCACAGGCTTTATTCTAAATGCCCTGTGGTTGGTTAATCTAAAATCTATAATCTAAAATCTACAATCCTAGGTCTTTGGGTTGTGAATCTAAAATCTAAAATCTAAAATCTAAAATCGAATGACTCAACCTCGAAATCTCAATTTTGCTAACCAAAACTTGCGGAACCGTTCTTTTAAAGGGCTTGACTTGTCAGGGGCGAATTTCAGCGGTTGCGACATTCGAGGCTGCAATTTCACCGGGGCGATTTTGAGGGGGGCAAATTTTCAGGGTGTCAGAACCGGACAAAGCCGCAGGCGGGTGAGAAATTTGATTGCTAGGGCTGGGGTAACTGCGGTGACAGTGACGGCGGCTGGCGCTTTGACAGGACTGATTGCCGGGGCAGATGCGGGGGCTGTGGCGGTGGCTGGAACGGCTGCTACGGCGATTGCTGCGACTCGGGGCGAGGCGGGAATTGTGGCGGGGGCTGTGGCTGGGGCTGCTGCTGCGATCGGGGCTAGCGGTATTGTGACATTTTTGGGCGGAGATACTATCAGGGGAATTGTCTTATTTTTGGTTTCTGGGGTAATTCTTGGGTTAACTGCGATCGGCTTTTTTATCGCTGTTGAAGAAATAGAAAAATTGTCGATAACGTCGTTTAGAAAAGCTGATTTAACTGATGCTGTATTCGATCCGGGGGCGGTTCTAGATGCCGATTTTTCCGATGCGCGAGGAGTGCCGTGGTAGACTACACAATTACTGATTTTTTACCCATTCCCGGAATTCTCGCACTGCTGCGGTTGCGCCTGTAGTTTGACAGCGATCGATAAATTCGTCAACTTTTGCAGTCGGTAGCATCGGGAAAGCCCGGGAAAAATTGCACTCCGCATATTCGCCATTTTGCAATTGATAAAACTTGATGCTTCGTCCGTCGTACCGCCAAATTTCTGGTACCCCTAAATCTGCATATAAATCGAATTGATTTAAGGAACTGCTGGTAATATCAATTTCCAGTGCTAAATCGGGCGGCGGATCTTGAGCAAAGTCTAATTCTGTTCTCCCTCTGACCAGTGCTTCATTTTGGATATAATAGCATGAATCTGGTTCTTTACCCGCTGCTTTTTTTCGTTTTTTAATAGTCATCGACCCAAAGGGGTTGTACTCAAGATTGAGTTCTTCTATGAGAGTTACAATTAACCGATCGATCAGCCTGTTGCGATTTTCATGTTCCGGTAGCGGCACCATAATTTCTAATTGACCTTGATGATAAGCAATTCGGGTGGAACGTTTGTTGCCCAGTTCCGCTAGCAGGATTTCATATAACTGCCAACTGATATTTTGCAGTAAAACTCGCTGTTCGGCGGGCGTTGATATTGTTAGCATTTTACTTGGGTTTTAGAGCTTGAGAATATTTTAGTTTATCCTTTTTTTTTTGCGAACCGCACAAAAAGTATCTGCAGACAGCTACGGTCATGCGCTACTCTAGTTAATAATAGACTGTGGTCATTGTTGTATGAAGCTGCGATCGTTCTTTTCTTTCCTCATTGCTGGCGTCTTGGCACTCTTAGGCTTGAGTACCGGTGGTTTTTACTGGCTGACAACTCAAACTCCCCTGAATTTGCTCGCTGGCGGGCCGACAACTACTCCGGCTGCGGCTGTGTTTGTCTCGAAACAAGCACCTTTGTTAGCTTCAATGCTAGTAAATCCCGATCGCCTCGAAGCATTGCGACAAGTTTTTGCCACTCCCGAAGAAAGAAGTCGATCGCACGCAGAATTTGAGCAAATCAAAAAAAGTTTTCTGGCCAATACAGGTCTGGATTACAGTCGAGATATCCAACCTTGGATAGGTGACGAAATTACTCTCGCCGTCACAACGCCCGATTTGGATGGCGACAGCAGCAACGGCAAAGAAACTGGGTTTTTGCTGGCAGTTTCTTCCCAAAATATCGATCGCAGCCAACAATTTCTCGACTCCTACTGGCGAAAACAATCTCGGGCAGATAAAACAGTGCAGTCGGAACTCTATAAAGGCATCCAACTAAATTACAAAAAATCACTTACAGCTAACAAAAAATCCGCTACAATTTCGCCTTTCAACCCGTTTTCCCTGCCGAAGTCAACTTTGCCGCGTAGCTTCGCAACAGCGGCAATCGGCGGCAGTTCAAATTCGGGAAATAACCCCAGTTTTGTTTTATTTGCCAACAGTCCGAATGTGATTCGAGATGCAATTAATAACGTTGAAGCAGCAACTCTAAATCTCAATAATACCCCGGAATATCAAAAAGCTTTGCAGCAGCTAACTCAAGGCAGAATTGCTTTCGCATTTGTCAATCTCCCGAAGTCAGCAACCGAGCAAAATCCCCAAGTTTCTCTTAATTCTCTCGCAGTTGCTGTCGGAGTCAACCGACGGGGATTGCTGGCTCAAACTGCTTTAGTGACATCGCGAGAAAACACAGCTTCTCCAACACTCTCGGAACCTGTGCAAGCTTTGCAGTATATTCCCTCAGCCAGTCCTTTCGCGATCGCCAGCACCGATTTAAGGAATTTTTGGGCTGATTTGTCATCTGCGGTGTCCACTAATGCAGAAGTCTCAAAATTAGTCGATCGCACTCTCGCAGATATTCAGCAAGTTTGGGGCGTCAACCTGCTGCAGGATATATTTAACTGGGTACAAGGAGAATACGCTTTAGCAGTGCTTCCGAATTCGTCAAATAGTGCTGACTGGATTTTTGCCGCCGAAAAATCTGCTGATTCCCAAAAGGCGATCGACAAACTCGATGAAATTGCCCGCAGCAAAGAATACAGCATCGGCAGCTTCACTCTCAGAAACCAGAAAATTACCGCTTGGACGCAGTTGACAACGAGTCAAAATTATGATAGAGAAAATAAGAGAAAAAGTGCGCTCGAAACCGAGGCAAAAGGAGTCCGAGCCAGCGTCGGCAAATACGAAATTTTCACCACCTCAGTAGAAGCAATGGACGCAGCACTAGAAGCAGCCGAAACAGGCTCTTTAGTTGCTAATCAAGATTTTCAAACCAGCATTGAACCGCTACCGCCATCTAACGACGGCTATTTTTATTTAGACTGGCCCTCCAGCAGGGCAATTTGGGAAAAACAAATCCCGCTGTTGAGGTTAATTGAACTTTCGGCAAGACCATTGTTCGACCACTTGCGATCGCTCACCGTCACCAGTACGGGAGAAATAACAGGAATTCGCAAAGCTACAATATTTATGCGGCTGAATTAGTCAGAAGGAAGGAAGAAGGAAGAAGGAAGAAGGAAGAAGGAAGGAAGAAGGAAGAAGGAAGAAGGAAGAAGGAAGAAACTATGCCCAATTCCCAATGCCCAATTCCCAATGCCCAATCCCCAATAACTAAGGAGCAATCACTACTGACTCCTTCACCTTTTTCGGTTTCCCAAAATAAGCTTGAAACACCTCCTTAGCGATCGGGGCCGCGGCAACAGAACCATAACCCCCATTTTCCACAACCACGGCGATCGCAATTTCCGGCTTCTCAGCAGGCCCGAAGGCCACATACAAAGAGTGATCCTCCTGTCCAATAACCTCCGAAGTCCCTGTTTTGCCCGCCGTTAGTGGAATCGTACCGTCATTCATCCCCTGTCCCGTACCCTGGGCAACCACCGCGATCAGTCCTTCCTTAACCACCTGAATTGTTGAAGGTTTCATCCCCGTATGTACCCGTTGAGTCTCCGGTGTGCCGGTCATAGAAGTCAAAAGATGGGGCTTCACCCGATAGCCGCCGTTAGCGATCGAACTCACCATCACCGCCGCCTCCAAAGGAGTCACCAACACCAACCCCTGACCGATCGACATCGTTACCGTATCACCCGCATACCAAGGTTCTTTATAAATTTTCTCCTTCTCCTCCGGTGTCGGCATTTGACCGTGAGTGCCGCCGCCTAGCCCCAAAAGATTCAAATCCGTATCCTTGCCAATTCCCAAGCGTTTTCCCCACTTAGAAATTTGCTCCGGCCCCGTACTAATCCCCACTTGATAAAAAAATGTATTGCTGCTGAAAGCCAAAGCATCCCGAAAGCCGATGTCGCCGAAACCGCCGCTGTGTTCGTTAAAATCAATTCCCCCCACAGTAATGTAAGACGAAGTACCGAGAATTGAGTCCGGCGAAAATTTGCCCGACTCCAGACCCGCGACGGAAGTCACAATTTTAAAAGTGCTGCCGGGGGGATAGCCTTGCATAGCACGATTCAAAAATGAATTTTCCGGGTCTTGAAGAGTTGCCCAGTCATCCTTAGTCATTTTTCGAGTAAACAGATTGGGGTCAAAAGTCGGGTGGCTGGCCAGAACTAATACCGCGCCAGTTTTGACATCCAGGGCCACTACTGCCCCCCGGCGGTTCCCCAGGGCTTTTTCGCCTGCTTTTTGCATTTCCAAGTCTATGGTTAGTTGCACCGCCTCGCCCGGTTTGGGCGGTGTCTCTCCCATCAGCCGCAATTCTTGATTGTTGGCATTTACCTCGATCAGCCGATCGCCCCAAACTCCCGCAATCTTCTTGTTAGAACTCGCTTCTATGCCCATCTGACCGACAATCATCCCCATCGGATATTCCGGGTGAGCTGCCAAGTCTGTTGCGGTAGCTTCGCCAATATATCCGAGAACATGAGCCGCCAAACTGCCTTCGGGATAATAGCGCTTCGCTTCTGGCCGCACTTCCACTCCGCGTATTTGTCCCACCTCTTCTGCTAGGGGCACAAACACCTCTGGCGGCATGGCTTGCTTAATCCGCACCGGTCTGTAGGATAGAGGATCGACCTCTTCTAATTTTTGTAAAATTTCTTCGACCGGGATTTTAACCAGCGGACTCAACTTCTCTGCTGTCGCTTTCCACTCTTCCGCTGTTTGTTCTTTCGGCCACAAATATACCGATCGAGCTAAATTGTTGGCCGCTAGCAGCTTGCCTTTGCGATCGACAATGTGTCCGCGATTCGCTGGCATTGGCACTAGGCGAACGCGATTGTTTTCGGCTCGTTCCCGGTTTTGCTTCCCTTGTACCAGTTGCAATTCCACCAGCCGACTAGCGTGCAGGCCCAGCAAACCGGTTGCCACCAGCATTAACAGGATCGCCCGGTGTATCGGACGCTCCTGTTTCTTAGGAGTTTCCGCTAGGGTTTTGTCTGAAGAGTGAAATGCTGAGATCGAATAAACTTGTCGTTGCATCATTCTATAGGTAGATGTCAAATCCTAGATTTTAGATTGCTGATTGTCAATTGTGAAGTATACATCATCAAACCGGGGACAATCGCGCCTTGACTCTTGGGGGAAGGGTAATAATTGATCGTTAACTTTTGACTAATCATTAATAACTCATGACTGCTAACTAATCCCCCAAGCACCAAGAAATAGCCAGAAAAATCAAGGTCAGGCTCAGCCAATTAGGGAGGTGGAGCCAGCCAGATAGGCCTATAGGTAACAATACCAAGGTCTGTGTCAATAGGGAACCGATCGCCAACAGCAAGGCTAGGAGTATCAAATTTATCATCTTGACACCGTAGAATTTCGGACATGAGTCGCTCGCCTGTGGCAGAAATCCGAGTGGCACAAGCGAGCGCGATCGTACAGGGATTGTCCTGATAGACATAAGAAAGAGAAGCCAGGAGGTTTTGAACTAATTTAAAAAAAATTATTCTTCCTCCCGAGTTTGGATTCTAGGGGCTGCGATGGGTAAATTCTGAGTTGTGGTTTTAAGTTGTGACCGAGGAGTATTGCCATGTTGTTTAATCAGCCAGCCAATTTCAAAAACGGTGCGCTCTTGGCTGCGATCGCCGCGATCGTCGCCCTACCAGTTTTAGCAGAAACAGCCAATTTCGGCACTTTAACTTTATCGCGAGGTTTTGCAGCCCCAACAGCAGTTTTGAGAGGTTCCACAGGCGGATCGTACTCTCTATCTGCCGTAGCAAACGCCGATCGCCACAAAAACAAATGTTTAGGTTTTGCCACCCCAACTCCCGACCACATCATAGTCTTGCAGGAAAACTTTTCAAAACTCACACTCCAAGTCAACACCGGAGGCAAGGACACAACCTTACTCGTACAAGGCCCCGGTAATGCGGTGCGCTGCGGAGACGATATAGGTCAGAATAAAGATGCTGGCATACTTGATTCTGACTGGCAAGCAGGCTCTTACAGGCTTTGGGTAGGTACTGTCGAACCCGGAGTCAAGTCTAACTATACAATCTCAGTACAGGAATAAAACACAGCGGCGCTGTTGGATGGCGGCAATAAAATGTCGTCAAATTCTACCCCACTCTCCCCCCTCCCGATCGACCGCTCACTTCCCCCATCCAGTAAAATGTAAAATCGAAAGTGGCGTGTTTAACCAAAATAGGTAACTCCGAAAGTGCTAAAGACTCTTAGAGCTGACTTCAGTATAATTTTCGATCGCGACCCTGCCGCTCGCAACTGGCTGGAAGTTTTATTTTGCTACCCCGGTCTTCAGGCCCTAGTGCTGCACCGCCTCGCACACTGGCTTTATGTGTTGGGACTTCCCTTCATCCCCCGCTTGATTTCCCACATTGCTCGCTTTTTGACCGGAATTGAAATCCACCCAGGGGCAACCATCGGCAAAAGCGTATTCATCGACCACGGTATGGGGGTTGTGATCGGCGAAACAGCAATTATCGGCGATTTTGCCCTAATTTACCAAGGTGTCACCCTTGGCGGTACTGGCAAACAAAGCGGCAAGCGTCACCCTACCGTCGGCGAAAACGTAGTTGTAGGTGCCGGCGCCAAGGTACTCGGCAATCTGCAAATTGGCAATAACGTCCGCATCGGCGCCGGTTCCGTCGTGCTCCGCGACGTACCATCTGACTGTACAGTGGTAGGGATTCCCGGCCGCATCGTCTATCGATCGGGAGTGCGCGTCAATCCCCTAGAACACGGCAGTTTGCCGGATTCGGAAGCTGTGGTAATTCGCTCTTTGCTCGATCGTATCGAATCCCTCGAACAGCAAGTAAAAAGTTTGCTTCCTCAAGCATCTGTCTCCTTAAATTCTGTTCCCAATTCGCCTTCAGCATTCCCAACTTTAAATCAAACCAGCAATGTAGCTGTAGCTGAAAAAACCCAATTAGCTGTTGCCACCACTTGTCAGTTAAAAGATAAAGCAATTCAAGAGTTTTTTGACGGCACCGGCATCTGAGGAGTGAAAAATTAAAAGTTAAAAATCCCAATCTCTGTTTTTAATTTTTAATTTTTAATTTTTCACTTTAATTTTTCACGGATTAACCGATCGCATAGACCAATTTCCCTCCCCGTCGCGCCGATAAAGCGACCGATTTTGCGGTTCCCCCCGCAACTCCAAAAAATCCACCGTTTCCGGTTCCAACAACAGCAAGCAAAAATTAGGCAGCGGCTCGATCGCATTTGGGGAAGCAGAATCAAAAGCACTAGCCTCGGCTTTGTCATCCCCCGGCTGCGGCCAAGCAAACTGTGATCTAGCCGCCTCAGAAAGCTCCTGCCAAGTTGTGCACCGCGATAAGTACAACTCTGCCTCTGGATAATCTGCCCCTACCAAAACTAGCTTTCCAGCAATCCGAAATTGTTCGCGAGTCTTAGGGAAATACCAGCAAATTTCCCCCCAAGGATAGAGGTTAATTTCCTCGGCTTTTTGGCTGCGAATATCTATAATAAATTTCAACTGATTAGTATCTGCTAAAAAGCCTCGAAACACCACAGTGCGGTTGGCAGGACGCCCGGTGGCGCGAACAGTTGCTAGTTGCAAGTAACGGGCAAAAGCAAGACTGCGGTTGCGGTGGAGCGCGCGAGCTAAGGGCGATCGCCAAAGTGCTAAAGACATAAAGGAAGGAAGAAGGAAGAAGGAAGAAGGAAGAAGGAAGAAGGAAGAAGGAAGAAGGAAGAAGGAAGAAGGAAGAAGGAAGAAACAGTTATCCGTGAATTCCCTGTCATGCTACTGGTAATTTTATGTCAAATTCACTCTCAAAATTCAAAAATATTGAAACTCCCCACAGCGGATATCACTGGGGACGGCAGTTCCCGGCGCTTTTTTGAAGGCTGGTACTACCGAATAACATTACCGATTCACGGACAATCCTTTGCATTCATGTATTCCATCGAAGACCCCAGAGGCGGTCAACCTTACAGTGGCGGTGCAGCTCAAGTTCTCGGCCCGGAAGATAGCTATTTGTGCCGCACTTTCCCCGATGTAAATAAGTTTTGGGCGCACCGAGAAAGCTTAGGTTTCGGACATTGGGGCAAAACAGATTTACAAATTAAACCCCAATATTTAGAGCCGCAAGTATTCGACAGCCGCGTCGAAGAAGGCTATCAAGCTACTGCTACTTTAAATCAAGGTTATCTGCACGATCCGGGAAGCGGCAGCCGCTGTTTTTGGCAGTACGAAATTCAACCTATTTATGGCTGGGGAAACTCTGAGGAAATCCAGAAATCTACGGCGGGAATGCTATCTTTTCTCCCCGTATTTGAGCCGGGATGGCAAATTTTAATGGCTCACGGTTTAGCCACGGGCTGGATTGATTGGAACGGCCAACGCTACGAATTTAAAGATGCTCCCGCTTACAGCGAAAAAAACTGGGGCGGTGCTTTTCCGCAAAAGTGGTTTTGGATTAATTGCAATTGTTTTCAAGGCGAAAAGGATTTAGCTTTAACTGCTGGCGGCGGCAAGCGGGGCGTGCTGTGGTGGATGGAATCGGTAGCAATGATTTGTCTGCATTACCGAGGCAAGTTTTACGAATTTGTGCCTTGGAATTCGCAAGTTAGTTGGAATATTGAACCTTGGGGAAGCTGGAAAATGCAGGCTAGAAACAGTCAGTTTGAAGTTGAGTTAATTGGCACTACAAACAGTCCTGGTACTTATGTGCGAACTCCGACCGAAAAAGGTATGGCTTTTTGCTGCCGGGATACGACGCACGGCGAATTGCGCTTGCAACTGCGAGAGTTTTTGGGGGGAAAAGTTGAAAACAATGGCAAGCAGCGTTCTAGAATTATCTTAGAGGCTCAAAGTTCTTTATCGGGTTTGGAAGTTGGGGGCGGGCCTTGGGATGAAGTTTGGCGATCGAATTAAGTCAGCAGTCATTAGTCAGTAGTCATAACAGCCACGATCAATTTACTCGGTTGGCAATTAGGCAAATTCTACCGCAGCCAGCGGTTACAACAAGCTCTCAAGGTTATTTTGGGACTAATTTTATGTGGGAGCACAATCTTGAGGCCGGCGGCAATTGCTAGTGCTGCCGGTGATTTGTCTCGGCCACCTGTCACCGAAATTACTGTTAGTTTAGGTAACGAAGCTGGGGAACTCAAATTTTTTCCCAATCTGCTAGAATTTGAATCGGGCAAGCGCTATAAATTAGTGCTAAAAAATCCCAGTTCGCAGAAACATTATTTCACTGCCAAAAACTTTGCTGATGCGAGTTGGACTCAAAAAGTTGAAGCGGGTAAGGTGGAAATTAAAGGAGCGATTCACGAATTGGAACTTAAACCGGGCGCTATGGCAGAATGGGTGTTTGTACCCATGAAATCGGCAACGTACAACCTGCGCTGTACGTTAGCCGGACATACAGAGGCGGGAATGATTGGCAAAATTACGATCGCCTCTTAAATCCCTATCTCCGTCGCCTCACCGGACATCCTATCAATTTCACATTAATTACCGAAAAACGATCGAACTTTCGGCCCTCTAGACACTTTTCACGTAGACTCTAGCGGAGCCATTGTCAGTCCCGCACGGCTCAATTGCATATGATAAAGTTCTGCTTGCTCTTGCGGGCCAACCCAGACGGTGGCCTGGCCTTCGTGGTGGATTTGGTTGGCGAGTTTCCAAGCTTGATCGCTCGTCATCCCTGGAATGTATTTGGTCAAACATTCCACAACGTGCTGAAATGTGTTGAAATCGTCGTTGAGGACTATTACCCGATAGTTGGGATAAGGTTTGCGGGTAACTTGACTCGATCGAACGGGTGCTATGGTTGGTGAAGAGGTCATCGCGCGAACAGCCACTGAAACTACAAGATTTGTAAAATAGTTACCGAGCCCACTATAACACAATTTCAGAATTTTTTAACTACTACTAAGTAGTTCGATCGGCTTCGCCATCTCTCAAGAAGGACTAAAGTCCTCACTACCAACCTATAAAGTTTGTAGTGAGGACTAAAGTCCTCAAACCAAGAAGGACTAAAGTCCTCAAAGTCCAATGCTACTAAGCCGCAGCCAAATTGGTGGCTGCGAAATCCCAGTTAGCCAAATTATCCAAGAAATTAGTAATGTAGTCGGGACGGCGGTTTTGGAAATCCAAATAATAAGCGTGTTCCCACACATCCAAAGTCAGCAACGGAGTTTGGCCGTGTGCTAGCGGGGTGTCGGCGTTAGCTGTTTTGGTAACTTTCAAAGTACCGTTGTCCACAACCAGCCAAGCCCAGCCGCTACCGAACTGAGTTGTCGCAGCCGTCTTGAATTCTTCTTTGAATTTGTCGAAGCTGCCGAAGTCGGCGTTGATTTTCTCAGCTAAAGCTCCTGTCGGAGCGCCACCGCCGCCCGGTGCGAGGGAATTCCAGAAAAAATTGTGGTTCCAAACTTGACCTGCATTGTTGAAAATGCCGGCTTTGGATGGATCTTTAGCAGATTCCTTGACAATTTCTTCAAGAGATTTGCTGGCAAGTTCAGTGCCTTCAATCAGCTTGTTGAGGTTGGTCACGTAAGCAGCGTGGTGCTTGTCGTGGTGGAACGAAAAAGTGTGGGCCGACATATGACCTGACTCTAGGGCGTCAGCGGCGAAGGGTAATGGTGCGAGTTCAAATGCCATTGTGTTCAATCCTCTCTCTTGGTGGCTTGTGGTTTTTGGGTTGACTTTCCGGCTTTTGTATGATAAGAGCCTAGAGTCGCTAGCTGGAGTCGATCGAGCTAGCAAAAATAATTCTTTACAAGTCTCATATTTTATAGCAGTTCCGGCCTTTCAGCATTCAGACTTCTGTCTTTTAGCTATCAAAGCTACTTATTGCAGGTTTTAAAGACAGTTGATAAATTTTGGAAGCGCGATCGCTCTTAGTTCTTCTAGTATCTTTTTAGGTACTATCTTACTTATCAAAAAAAACCTGTCTTTTTTAGGTGGAGCCAAACTCCTACACAACCGCTCTGCTCATTTAATATGCGTTTGCCCTGGTGATGTTTCAATGCTGTCTTCCTTTGTTCCAGCAGCAATTAATTCTTCGATATCGTTGTGCAACTTTTGGCAAAGTCGATCGAGGGGTATATCATTAGCATCATATCCAAAGGGATTTTCAATTTCTAAACCGATTGCCTCAATGCCAAACAACGCAAAAGCCACTACCCCAACAACGGGAATTGTGCACCATTGCAAATCTTTCACCATCTGAAAAGGCAGTGCCAAACAATACAAAAGTAACAGATGCCGTAAGTGAATCGAATAAGCTTTTGGCATCGGTGCCGCTAAAATGCGTTCGCAGCGTGACAGACATTCAACTAATTGATCCAACAAGCGATTGATGGCAGCAAATTGGATACTATCAATATGCTGCTGGGTATATTGTTTAGTTAAATATCCCCCAATCCATTGCGTCACTTTTAATGGCATATTAGTGACATATTGCAACTCTAAACATTGTTCAGGAGAAAGCACTGATTTTAAGGACTGGTCAACTCCCGCGTGTCTTAAATGCTGTTTCATTGCCATAAAAAAAGCGGGAATTAAGCGCACAAAAGCAGCTTTTTCTTGACTCTGTGCTAAAGTATTAGTAGGGATTGTTAGCCACATTGGTCTCGAAATATTGCGACCCGTAAATATAGTCATACCAGCAATTTGCCAGCCTTCCCAAAATCTTTCATAGGCTGTATTAGTACGAAAAACTAATAGCAACCCTAATATAATTCCTGGAATTAATCCAGCTAAGATTGGTTGGCTAAAACCTAAATAGCCATTTTTGTAAACGATGGTAATGATCGAAGCCATTACCATGCTCAAAAGCACCTGGGTTGTGATATCCCGAATAACGGAACTTTTTAAATCAAGAGCTAGCTTAAACCAATTATTCCGGTCATAATTCATACAAATCGCCTCAATTAGAATGGAACCTAGGACTGATGGTGGAATGGACATTTACCAGACTCTGATTTCTCCTCCCAAGGATCGGGTAGATAAAAATAGTTCGGTTTAAGCAGACGATTTTCAAACTCTAAGGGGTAAACTGGTACGGTTGAACCCGATAGCGGCGGGATCAGCCAACGCCAATCTCCATAAACGTGGCGATCGCATTGTTGCTCTTCATCCACAAATTGCATAAAGGAATTGCTCAAGGTATGATGATCCAGCATCCTTACCCCATGCAGCTTGTAAGAATGCAGCACAGCTACATTGATTTCTACTAACGCTGCATCCTTCCACAGTGTCATATTGTCACTGCAATCTAAACCCATCTTTTCCGCAACAATTGGCAGCAGATTGTAGCGATAAGTGTCGCTAAAATTCCGCCCGCCAATTTCCGCGCCCATGTAAAAGCCGTTAAATGGTGTGGGGTATTGAATACCTCCCATATCCAACATCATGTTAGAAACAGCAGGGAGCGCAAACCATTTCAGCCCCAATTCTGCAAACCACTGATCGCGAGGGTGGGAAATGGGAACTTCTAAAATAACTTCTGGCGGAATTTCAAACCATTTGGGTTCCCCTTCCCCTATTTGGATAATAAAAGGCAATACATCAAAGCGGGTTTTAGACTCTTGCGACCACCCTAACTTGATTGCCTGATCTGTTAACTCCACATTAGCAGGATCGCCGAGAATGCTGCCATCGGGTTGACGGTAGCCTGCATAACGCAGCATTAAACTGCTCCAAATTCGTATCTGCAAATTTGGATTCAATATCGTAATTGTCGATCGCAAATTGCCGTTATTAGTAGCAAAGTTGATGTGTTCAACTAATGTTTCAAAAATCTCCTCCTCTGTTTGCAGATGCCGCATATCCCGCAATTGCAAACTACGCCAAAAATTGCGTCCCAGACATCGGTTACTGTTACGCCATGACAGCTTTGTGCCGTAAGCTAGTTCATCATAGGTATGTTCGTAAGTGCCTGTGCGCTCAATTGATTCCTTGACTTCTTGCCAACGGGGAAGGAAAACTTCTGGTAAACCTTGTTCGAGATAGCATTGTTTGAGGAAAACTTCTGCTTCTTTGGCGACGGAGTTAATCGGTTGGAGGTAAATGCTGGTCTGTTCGATGGGGGTAATTCCTCCTGCTAGTTGCACCGCCGGACGTTGCGAGGTGAGAGTTTGAGCGTTACCGTCCTCATTTAGCTTGGAGGAGAATAATTCTTGGCGAATGGCATGATCCTGCCAATCTGCGGTCTGTAAATAGCCGCGCACCGCATCCATAAAAGGTTGGGGCCCGCACATAAAAGCAACGGTTGCTTCCGTGTAGGGATACAAACTTTGCACAATTTCAGGGGTGAGTCTGCCTGTTGAACGAGTTGCCCGAACTGTAAAGCTTAAATTAGGATGAGTGCTTACCAGTTGCTCTAGTTCTTGGTGAAAGACTAAATCTTCGGCATGGGGAGCAGAGAAATCGAGGTGAAATTTGCGGGTATCTCCTCGGTTAGCTAAAGTTCGCATCATGGCGATCGCTGGAGTTATGCCAATCCCTCCAGCAAAAAACACTACAGGAGTTTCATCTTCTAAGAAAAACTCACCTCTTGGTTGAGAAATGCGTAACAACGCATCTTTATCTGCCCGATCGCACAACCAACCAGAAAATAAACCCAATTGTTCTCGTTTAACCGTGATTTCGTATTGCTCGGTTTGGTCGGCTGGCGAACTCAAAGTGTAAGCGCGAGTTACCCAAGAACCATTCACCCGTCCTTGAATCAGGATATGTTGTCCTGGTTTGGAAGCAAAGACTTGTTCGTACACTGGGCGGAAGTGGAAGCGCATCATCCCTCGCCCCAAATCTTCTTTAGCAACGAGTTCAGCAACAGCCAGATTGGCCGAACCTAGCATTTCTTCGACTAAAGGTTGGCAGCTACCGCAGATCATTGTCACCTGTGTTTGTTCCACAATTCCCTCTAGGGAATCAACACCTATATCTATCAGTTCTCGGAGTTTGCCACAGGTGGTTTTCGTACAGTTGCAAACGATATCGCTATCGGCTCCCGATGTGGTTGCTTCCTCAATTTGCAGTTCTCCTAACTCGCGGAATAATGCTACTTGCCAACGGGGAAGGACTCGATATTCAAAAAATAACTGAATTGCTAATCGCCGCCCCATCCAGCGTCCGCGTGCCGATAAACTGGCAATCTTGCCATCCTTTAATCTCAGGACTCGTTCGCCACCGCTTTCGGAAGTATAGCGAATTTCTTCTAAATTATTTGTATCTTCATCAGCCCAATACCACTCCAGCACTTCGCCATCTAGCGATCGCTCTCCAATCAACATCCGGTCATTTGCTTGTAGCAGCCGTGTAATTAGTGCTGGTCGTCCTGCTAAAAACCCCTCACTAATAGTTAAAATACCGCGTCCAGGCAGAATATAAACGTTAATAAGTTCCAGAATATGTTGAGCAATCCAATCGCTCAAACCAAGAGTTTTTCGCCCTAACCATTGGGCTGTTGCAACTCCATGCTCGGTTAATCCAGATTTACTTAATCCCACCAGCCAATCTAGTTGAGATTGGGCTGCTTTTTCATTCATTCCCCCTGCCATTGCATCGTGCAGCGCTGCGGAGGTTGGCAGATCAAAATAGCGAACTTCTGTCGGCACATCGGCTAGAATGCGGTTTAAATGAGCTTCTAAACCATAGACAAATTCGTCAAAATCAATCGTGCCGTTCTTGTCTTTGTCAGCCTGCTCTAAAATAGACTCAGATTCATCGTTGCTATATCCCAAATCTAATAGGTAGGGAAACAACTCTTGAGCCTCAATTTGCCCGCTTTTATCAATGTCGATCGCTTCAAATCGCAACCGAGCAAATTGTTGAGCCGACATAGTTTGCCGCAGCATTGCCGATAGTTCGAGCGCAATATCAGCACCACTAAGCAAATTGGAACCTGTCAAGATTTCTGGAGGTTGGTTGTTTATCTCTCCATGCAGCCATTTCGATAACCCTTCCGCGAGCGCTGAAGGATCTAACCAAGGTATAGTGCTAGTCCCAAGCGGTAACGACAAAGTACGGCGAAACCTCAATTCCTTTTTCTGCATCAACAGATGGGAAAATAAAGGCGCATGACGCAAGATGAGAGTTTCTATATTTAAGTCGCGCACCAGACTTTCTGCTGTAGCCAAGCGATCGGCTACTTTTCCGTTCAGACAAGCAGGTGCAACCCAAGCTAAACGCCGAATTCCCTTTTTTTTAGCTATATCTATAAAGGAACGAGTGAGGGCTACCACCTCAGATAAGTCTGTCGGCATGATAAAAATTACTGCCGCTTCTGCACTATCAAATTCTTCGGGTAAAATATTTTGAGAATTTAAGCCCAGATTCAACCACTCGCTACTAACTAAATTGGTTGCAGCAGCGATCGCCCCAAAGCGTTTTAATCCACAAACCTGAAAGCGCTCTGAAGTTACCGCCAAACTAACAAATTGCTTTGCCGGTAAATAGTGAATATCGGATGTCAAAACCAGAATAGTTGCAGCGTCCGCTGGTAAATTATTGAATGTAGAGTTAGTCACTTTCGCTTGTGTCCTGTAGACTGTGTATTTTTTAAATGTCTGTTTTATTACATCCAATTGCTTTCAAAAGCGTGACTATTGTCAAAAAAAATTACTAATATAAGAGACCAGCTAGAACATTTTACTGACCATAAATACTATTGCTGAATCCTTAATATTTTGGTCAAATTTGTGCCACTTTTTACTAATTACTTTATCAACTCTTTTTCCTCCCTGTATTATCTGTCGATTGGGGAATTGTTTCTGTATAATGCACTACAATTTGGTTCAAATCCATACAAATAGAATTTCCCAAGTAGATGTTAAATAGATAGTTCTTCTGAGTTTATGGTAAAAAAGTAGCTTAAGACAGAAAACATGGTACTTGAGCAACTGGAAACCTCATGTTTTCAGTGATATAAGTCTTAGTTATCTACTTATACCCATAAGAACCAAACACAGTCGATAAATTAATTTATACATAAGAATTAATAGAAAAATAGTTTAAGACATATTGACGACGGTCGATAATTACCTACATAATTAATGACAAATTTTGATTTTTATACACATTGCGATAAGCGTTAAGTTAAATCCTAAAACAGCACGCTATTTTTGCTGCTTGAGGATAAGAAAACTGATAGCATAAAACTGCTTTTTTCCATCTATAAATTCGCGGACATCTGCAATCACGGGTTGTTTGATTTCCTCTGCGGATTGTTGCCAATTTTGACTCAAGCAATTAAGTTAATTATTTTAAATTTGCATCATTATTGTCTTCTATTATTTCCACTAAAGTCACTAATTGTTCGCTATTTAATTGTGTGGTTGACTTCCGACTTTAGCAATAGGACTTATATCTCGTGTCTCTTGAGATCTTTTTAGTAATTTTTGAACAAAGCTCTTGGCTACCTTAAAACGTTCTGCTAGTTTTCTTATTGAGATATTTTCTTGTTTTCTCACTTCTATTATTATTTTTTTTATCAAGTCTGTTGACTAGGGTTGCATTGATGCTTTTCCTCTCAATACTTTTACTTTACTAAGTTTACCTCATAGCTCGGAAAAACGCTATATATTAAATGCTGTCGTACTAATTCATACTCCGAACAGTTTTGAGCTTTTGAACTACAGCTCTACTTCAAGTTGCCGTTATCGATGAGGATCTTAAGCATCGCTTTGTCGCTTCAAAACCAGCAAAGTGATGTCATCAAATACCTTTTGCTTACCAATATGCCGCCGCAAATCGCCAATAATGGCTTCTTTAATTTCGGTCGCCGATTTGTGCCAGTTCTCGCTAATCACTTCACAGAGTTTCTCCACTCCATATTGCACTTTGTTGATATCTTTCGCTTCTGGTATCCCATCAGTGTAGAGGACTACTCCATCTCCCGTGTGTAGCTCAATGAAAATGTGACTGATGAACTTAACAATGTCATCGTCAAGAGCAATAGGAAAGCCCAAATCCATGGTGTCGATACGTTCTAGCTGTCCACCGTTTCGCACGACGAGCACTTCTTCGTGTTGACCGCTGATGCTGATGCGTCCTTGGGAGTAATTTAAAATCGCTAGCGTAAGACTTTTCTCGGAATTCATGCGCTGGACGTTTTTGTAAAGGGTGCGGTTGATCACATCCAGGAACCGAACTGGGTCTACTTCGGGGATTTCCTTGAGGGTGCGAACGGCGGTTTGCGCCATCAGCATCAAGATGCCACTTTCAAGTCCATGTCCAGTGACATCGCCGATGCCCAGAGTGACAACGCCATCGGTGTTTAAAACATCATAGTAGTCGCCGCCGACTTCCTCGGCAGCCTCCATGTATCCAGCAATATCGAGTCCTTCAATTTCCAGTTCCTCAGCGTTTGGCAGAATCATTTGCTGCATTTGACGCACAATATCCAATTCCGCACCCATGCGAAGATTGTCTTCCTTGAGTCTCTGGTTGAGGGTATCTAACTTTTGCGCCGAGTCTGCCAGTTCCTCTATGGCTTGTTCGAGTCGATCGGATTGTACCAAGATCGATTGGTCAAAAACATCAAGCAACTGCCTCAAAGTCGCTACTTGGGATTTAAGCTGCGCTAGCTCCTGCTGAGTGTTTCTTGTGAATATTTGCCTAGAGGCTGTAGCAGATTCATCTTTTTGAGCGAAGACAGCTCCTCGATCGAAGGGCAGCAGTGCTGTCTTTACGTTCAGCGCCAGAGTGCTGAACATCTGAACCGTGCTAATAGGAATCTGGACTTTCAAGAACATGATAATTGCAAACATATTGCCTGAAGGTAATAGACCACCAAACCCCAACACAGACTTGATTCCGAAGGGAATCACAAAGGAGTCCTGAGCGGGAATATAGGGGCTGCCAATCGCTTCAGGTACATAGAAGACGTTGTATTTCCTCTGCTCGATTTCTACCAAAAGATTCGGGTCAGGGTTGATAACTGTTTTTATATCTAAGCCGAGCTGTCTGATGAGTTGCGAGATCATCGGTAGCTGATCGACTACAGATTCGCTTGCCAGTGGAATAGCCTTATGTCCAACGGATGTGTGTCTTGAGTTCCATTCCGTTTGTTCTCCTACTGTTGCCAGTGCAGTCATGCACTTCATGGCAGGCAAAGGGGGATAGTCGCCCAACATACTACGGGCATACTCGGCAAGTTCGACTTCTAAGTCTTCATAAGGGTGAGTTTTGAACAAACGGACTAGGGCGCAGGATTTCTCACCAGTTGGCTTAGTACAGAAATTTTCGTAAACATACCTAACAATTCTGTTACTCGCCTCTTCCATACTTTCAACCCCCAAGCCAAAATGGCGTAGAGCCAACCCGCATTCTGCCATGTCCCTTAAAGTGAATCTCGTCAAGTCGTACATCGGATTTCCTTATAGATTTAGAAATAACGGCAACTAAGAAAGACAGTGCCACAATCCAGTAATTATGGTGCATTTCGGCAGGTACTCGCATCGGCGCCATGCCAATATAAAGCATATTTTCAATGCCAGAGCCCATGAGAATACCGGGAATTAACAACGAGAACCTGTGTGCAAAACCTCGATGCAAGCTGTAGAAGGTGATACCAGATGCAATGATTACGGCAAGCCGAAAGACAATCACAATGGGTAAATCGTAGGCGATCGCTACTGGCAGGTGATAAGCCAGCATTCCTATAAAGTAGATTGCCCCGATGCCCGTTCCCATTGTCAAAGAACTACCAATTAACCCACCTAGGCGAATATTTTCACCTTTTTTTGGAGTCATTATCCCAGTTAATTATAAGGTGATATAGGAGGCAATAATGATGGAAAAAATGCCTAGAAAACAATCGGATTTACTTACCATTAATAGATGACAGTTATAGAAATTTAGACGGTGACTACAGCTTTGAAGCTCGCTTGAGATTTAGCCTCTTTCGTGGCAGTAGGTTTGAGGTATCGTACCACCTTTTTTTCACTAATATAAAAATTGTAATTTAAGGGCGATGTTTAGCCTTACCAATCATTAATTCCGTCACCCCTGGCAATCCACTCGTCCAAATTGTACTCGGGTTTGACAACATTAAACAAATGCAAGCCAAAATCTTGAGATCAGGATCAGCACAGGGGAGATGGCATCGAGAGAAACGTCTTTTTCTACAAGCCCGGATTGGTATAAATAAATAATCCAGCTTGAGTGCTTTCACCAAGTTACGAAACCCATCATTCAGCAGCTTGACATCCTCATAGCCGTCCTTCAAAATTCTGGCAATTTCATCTGCTTGGACACTGGAGGGTATCAAAAACAGCTTGCCTGGACTATCTATACCGATGTTGACACTGACATCATAGGCAGCACAGCGTCTGCGATCGCACTTTCGTGCCAGAGATAATTGTTCAGGGTTTTAGAGGTTTGCTCCGGCTCCAGGCAGAACAGGTTGTGAATACCAGACGAGGGCACGTCTGTATCAACTACGCCGACTCAATGACCTTGCAGGGCTACCGTAGTTGCTAAGTTAGCAGTAAATTTAGATTTACCTGTACCACCTCGATAGGAGTGTATCGAAACAACTTTTGGCATAATTTGTTAGTTAATAGTGCGATGGGGATTTTCCCAAACAATACTCACATAAAATTAGATAATACATTTTCGCCCTAATCTCACGATATTGTCAATAAACACTCCAATGACAATTAGAGAAACATGAGTGCGACTGGCTAGGTTAGCGACCGATCTAGAAGAAAAAACAGGAATTCGACTAAGTGGAGAGCAAGTTTGGAAAATATTAATCAAAAACCGGGCTTGGCAAATTACCGAGAGCGATCGCTATAAGATCCAGACCAGATAAATTCGCGCTCGCCAGAATATAGAACAGTCCACAAATTTCTATCAATAGCCAAAATAAAGATTAATTAAATCCTTAAATCTCCCTCTATTTTTTCTAGTTGAGGATAAGTAAGCTGATAGCATAAAACTGCTTTTTTCCATCTATAAATTCGCGGACATCTGCAATCACGGGTTGTTTGATTTCCTCTGCGGATTGTTGCCAATTTTGACTCACGATCGCACAGAGTCGCTCCAATCCATACTGGGCCATGTCCATGTTCTTGGGTTCTGTAATGCCATCGCTGTAGAGGACAATGCCATCCCCTGGCTGGAGATTGATCGCGAGTGCGATCGATCAAATCGGTGATATTTCCATCCAGGGCAATGGGCTGTCCTAAATCGATCGTGTCTAGCAGTTCCACCAGCCATCCAGTCCCGACGATCGGGGTTTCTTCATGTTGTCCACTGATGCTGACTTTGCCATCAGTGTAGTTGATTGAGAATTGCCAGCGTAAGGTTGCGGTCAATGTTCATCCGCAGCAGGTTCTTGTAGAGGGTGCGATTGCGGGTATGGAGAAAGCGAACGCGATCGGTTTCTCGTATTTCGTGCACTGTGAAAGCTCGCATTACCCGTTAGCCTGCAATTCCCCCAAACGAGCCAACACTTCTTTAGAATGAATCGCCGGATTAATCTTCACAAAAGTTTCGCGCAAAATACCTTCAGGGTCAATAATAAAACTGTGTCGCGCCGAGATAAAACTCATCCAAGAACCGTAAGCTTTACTCACTTTACCATCCGTATCAGCTAACAGCGGAAACTTCAAACCTTCGGAATCGCAAAATTCCGCATGGGAATCGACATCATCAGCGCTAATGCCTATAATTTGAGTATTCTTGGCCAAGTATTTCGGCAAATCTTGCTGAAATCTCCGCGCTTCGATCGTACATCCCGATGTAAAGTCTTTGGGATAAAAATAGACTACCAACCACTTACCGCGATAATCGGACAGGGACACTTGTCCGTCGCCGCTGTTTGTCGGCAAACTAAAATCCGGTGCGGCTTCATTCACCGTCGGAAGCTTGCCACCGAGGGCAAATGCAGGTGTGGCAAAATTGAAACTTAGAAAAACTAGACAAATTGCCAATAACGTGCTAAAAAACTTGCGACGGGACATCATAAATTTAGAAGTAGAACTGTACTTAAGACAAGTTTACAGTTTTCTGATTAAATGGGTAGGGGCAATTCGCGGATTGCTTCTAAAAGCCAAAGATCACTCACTCAAATAGCAATTTACCAATGAGCGCTGCACTCCCGTTAACAGGCAAAGCTATAGTAGTCCAGGTAATTAACGGTCAACCCGTTACGATCGAAGTCGATGGCACTAATGCCCCGATTACTGGGGGAAATTTTGTTGACTTAGTTGAACGTGGCATTTACGACGGGGTGATGTTTCACCGAGTTGTGCGTCAGCCAGAGCCTTTTGTGGTGCAAGGAGGCGATCCGCGCAGCAGAGATTCTACAATTCCAGCAAGTCAATTGGGAACGGGTAGTTTTATTGACCCGGATACCAATCAGGCGCGTTTTATTCCTTTGGAAATTAAGCCACAAGGGGCCGCGCCACCTGTTTACAACCAAGTTGTAGCCCAGACGCCGCAGTTGCAGCACACTCGCGGGGCTGTGGCAATGGCTCGTTCTAATGCTTTGAATTCAGCTTCTTCGCAGTTTTATTTTGCTTTGGATGAGTTGCCATTTTTGGACGGTAGTTATGCTGTTTTTGGCAACGTTATTCAAGGTTTTGAAACGGTGAATGCGGTGCAGCAGGGCGATCGCATTTCAACTGCAAAAGTCGTTGGAGGCATCGTGCCCAGTCGGGTTTCTAGCATCATTACCGATGTTAATGTCCTCAACGATTTAATTAATACTACCAATTTTGTAAATCTGCCTTTGCGAGCCCTCAGATTGGCCAACACCCCGAACAACTATCAAGTCACTTCCCAAGACTCTCAGCAAAATGCTAACGGTGTAGTGGGAGGTAGCGCAAACGATCGCATCCTCGGTACACCCACGGATGATGCAATTAACGGCAGCCAAGGCAACGATACCCTCACGGGCGAAGCGGGCGACGACTTTCTCAGAGGTGGCAAAGGTAACGACTCCATTAGCGGCGGTGTGGGCAACGATATTATCAACGGAAATCTCGGCGACGATAATCTCAATGGCGATGCTGGTAACGACTTTTTGCGAGGCGGCAGAGGTAACGATGTTTTAATCGGCGGCGATGGTAACGATATTTTACTTGGCGATATTGGTAGCGATACTCTCACTGGTGGCGCCGGGGCAGATACTTTTGTTCTGGTTACGGGTGAAAATCTGGAGTTGGATGCGTCGAGCGATATAATTCTTGATTTTAGGCCGGGAGATGGCGATCGCATTGGCTTGACCAGCGGTTTATCCAACACCTCATTTACGCAATCTGGCAGCAACACACTCATTCAATTTGGAGGAGTTACTTTGGCTGTCGTTCAAAATGCCACCCCCGCAGCAGTTCAAAACGCCGCCTTTGCAATTAACTCTCCTGGTCCTTTCCTTGTCGATAACTTGCCCACCGGAGACGCCGCCTTGAGAATTGGCTAACTTTAACAAGACTGACGCAATTATTATAGGTGTAGGGTGCTCTTCGGTGCACCTTACCTGATTGTCAATTGCCAATTGCCAATTGCCAATTGCCAAATTCAACTAACACCATAGCTTTGTAATTTGAGAAACTGCCTCTTGATAAGAATCCATTTTCCCCTGCAGCTTAAAAAGCCCTGCCGCCTTCTGAAAATCCTCAAATGCTCCCTGAACCTCTCTCAATTTATATCTAGTCAGTCCTCGATTAAAGTAAGCTTTAGCAAAATCGCGATCGAGGCGAATTGCTGACTCAAAATCAGCTAGTGCTGCCAGGGAATTCTCCATTTGCAGGCGGATAGCACCTCGGTTAAAGTAAGATTGAGCTACATTTGGGTTGAGCAGCAGTGCCGAGGTGTAATCTGCGATCGCCGCAGTATAATGTTTTAAACGAGTCAGCATAAACCCCCGATTGCTGTAATACTTGGCTCGGTAAGGATTGAGTTCGATGGCTGTAGTTAAATCTTCGATCGCCGATTGCTTGTAGCCTAATTTGTAGCGGGTCACACCGCGATCGTTGTAAGCTGAGGCGAATTGCGGATTAATGTTAATTGTGGCAGTGAAATTTTTAATCGCACCGTGCAAGTCTAGTTGTTCGAGATTTTTTAAACCCTGAGTGTAAAACTTTTTGGTACTAACTTTTAAATTTGCCTCTTGTCGGGATTCAGCTTGCTCCCCCGAAAATACGCCGGCAATATTAGTCAATCCCAAAGATTCGATCGAATTGAAAATAGTTGTGACAACTAATTGGGTTGGGAGAAGGGGGATAGTAGGCATGGGAGAAGTGCTGTTCAACTGTATGCTCTTATTTTCCTCCATAGTTGAGCTATGGACAGTGATATCCGTAGTCTCAGGAACGTGATCAGTTTGATGAGATTGGGTGATGCTGAGGCTTGAGTTGTGTGAGGAGGGTTAGCGTTAGTTAGTGATGCCGATCGCAATTAACAAAAATTGCGTCTAGAACCCTTTAAATATAAGGCTTGTAGGCTAGAGGAGCGGTTTCTTGATTCCCATATTGAGCAGTTTATACCAGGATTGTTTGCAGATATGCCCCTGGGGGAGCGATCGCAACTGCTTGGAGCAAGTATTACTTTGTAGCGATATTGCACTGGCCAATCCCGATCGAACTTGCGGTTATCTTATACCAGGTTTTTAGGAAAAATATTAGTTTGGCAGCGAGGCATCTGTGAATCAACCGGGTTTCTAGCTCAAAGCGGGTCTAACACAACCTTAGTTAAGTTTGTGCCTGCGCCAACCCTGATTAACCTTTCACTACACTAATATTTTTGAGTAATCTTGCTGAGGGAAGTTGCAGATTATTTGCTATGCTTTGATTAGACATCAATAATTAATGGCGCAAATTAGTGTCAATGAAAAGAGTTATGAGGCTGAAAACTTTCTTCGCTGCGGTGTTGGCGATCGTCCTGTTCACTCTCTACTTAACTCCTCCTGTGATGGCCGCGAATACGGAGGATTTGAGTCAGCTATTAAAAGATAATTGGTGCGTCAGCTTTCTGTGGAAGCAATGCGATTTGAGCACTGTAGATTTGCAGGGCGCTAATCTCCAAGAAGCTAATTTGAGCGGCGCTAATTTGAGTGGCGCTAATTTGTCCGGTGCTAACTTAAAAAATGCAGATCTTTCTGACGCAGACCTCACCGGGGCTAATTTAGCAAATGCTGATATTTTAGGCACGGATCTCAGTCGAGCCAATTTGACCGAAGCTAATTTCAACAGCACGAATTTGTGGGATGCTAATCTGACTTTGGCAAATCTGAGCCGCGCCAATTTACAGGATGCTAATGTCTTAGATTCTCGGCTTTGGGGAAGCAATCTTACCCAAGCTAATTTAACGGATGCGACGCTGCACGGTGCTGACTTGCAATATGCTAATTTGGCAGACACTAATTTAACAGGTGCTGACTTGCACAGCTTCTTTTTCCGAGGTTCCAAACAAGTCACAAATTTGAGCAATGCTAATTTAGAAGGTGCTATTTTAACGGGAGCAAATCTCAGAGGTGCGGTGCTGGCAGGAGCAATAATGCCGGATGGGTCTATTAATGAAGAAAGTGGCTTTAATTTAAAGTAGAGTTAAATTAAAGTCTGTTTGAATAATTTCAATAACAGGCTTTTGCGCCGATTTCGCAGTCAATGAATTATCTTGCAATAGGCTGCGCCCGTTGCCAACAGCTTGTTGAGGATGCTGTCAAGATATCAATTTAAACCAGGGTGCGATCGACCTTTTAACTCCCAAGCTGCGCCCGTTGCCAACAGCTTGTTGAGGATGCTGTCAAGATATCAATTTAAACCAGGGTGCGATCGACCTTTTAACTCCCAACCAGTAAATATCGCTAAAATCTTAAATCTCAAACCGAACCTGCGCGCATCTGTTACAATTTTCAACAAAGCCAGAACAGCCCCGAACCTGAAGCCACCTGCCTAGGGATACAAGCCCCCGACAGGAGTCGTGAAGAGCAAAAATATTAGATATTTAGTTTAAACTCCCAGATTCATCTGTAGAGTCTCTCTAAAATCTAAAATCGACTGTGGAGTCAATCTAAAATCTAAAATCTAAAATCTAAAATCTAAAATCGATCGACTGTGGAGAGCCAAAAAATTAGATATTTAGTTTAAACTCCCAGATTCATCTGTACAGTCAATCTAAAATCTAAAATCTAAAATCGATCGACTGTGGAGTCAATCTAAAATCTAAAATCTAAAATCTAAAATCTAAAATCGACTGATGGAAACCCTGCAAACCCAACTTTACGAAATCGCACAATTTGCTAATAATTTAGTAAATACTCAACTGACCAACCTCAGTTTAGTCAGCGTCGGAGTCATCTTTCTGGCAGGGTTGCTAACGAGCTTAACGCCCTGTATGCTTTCAATGTTGCCGATCACGATCGGCTACATCGGTGGATACGAAGCAAAAAGTCGCCTGCAAGCCGCAGCCCAGTCTGCGTGGTTTTCCCTGGGATTAGCCACCACCCTTGCGGGTTTAGGTATTGTAGCATCATTTGCCGGACAAGTTTACGGCAAAATTGGCCTGGGTTTGCCGATTCTTGTCAGCATTATTGCTATTCTAATGGGGCTGAATTTACTGGAAGCTTTACCCTTACAAATGCCGTCTTTCGACGCTGTGGGGTGGGTGCCGAAAAATTTGCCTGCGGGCCTGCGATCGTACTTATTGGGCTTAACTTTTGGTTTAGTAGCGTCTCCCTGCAGCACTCCGGTTTTAGCTACACTCTTAGCTTGGGTTTCCAAAACGGGGGATACAGTTTTAGGTGGTGTGTTGCTGCTGTTTTACGCTGCTGGCTACGTCGCTCCGCTGATTATAGCAGGTACTTTTACTGCTAGCATTAAAAAGTTGTTAGAATTACGTCGGTGGTCGAGTTGGATTACGCCTGTTAGCGGTGTTTTGCTAGTAGGATTTGGCGTTTTCTCTCTGCTTTCCCGCATCCTTCCCGCTTAAGTTGAGTAGTAAGGACTACAGTCTTTATTTAAAGATATAGCAATCTCTACTGAAGGCGTGAATTACGTTTTTTTAACGAACCGCGAAGACGCGAAGAACACGAAGGAAGAAAGAAAAGAAAAAGAATTCAAAATTGATTGAGGCTTGCTCGATAAAAATAATAATATTTTATTCATGTTTTGTTTCTCCCTCCTCTTTCTTCTTTCTCCCTTCTTCCATCCGTTACATCCGTTACACAATCCGTTGCCGAACTTCCTGACATCCGTTACATCCGTTACACAATCCGTTGCCGAACTTTCTTCATAATTACCAATGACATCAAAAGAAGTATTTCTATCTAAACTATCAAACTGGGCGACTGCCCCTCAAAGGTTTTTCAAGCGAGAAATCTTGCCGGTGCTAGCCGATTTGCGGCTGGCAATTATCTTGCTGCTGACGATCGCATTTTTCAGCATTTCCGGCACTGTTATCGAACAAGGCCAATCAGTACCCTTTTACCAATCTAACTATCCAGAACACCCCGCTTTGTTCGGCTTCTTAACTTGGAAAGTTGTGCTAATTGCAGGACTTGACCACGTATACCGCACTTGGTGGTTTTTGTCCATCCTAATTTTGTTCGGCAGCAGCTTAACAGCTTGCACATTTACGCGGCAATTTCCGGCATTAAAAGCCGCCCGCCGCTGGAAATTTTATGAAGAACCAAAGCAGTTTGAAAAATTAGCTCTCAGTGCGGAATTAGAAACAGTTGCTTTAAGTTCCTTAGAACCACTTTTGCAGCAAAAAAACTACCGCATATTTCGAGAAGGCGAAAAAGTTTATGCTCGCAAGGGAATAATTGGCAAAGTCGGCCCGATTATTGTTCACGCCAGTATGCTAATTATTTTAGCTGGGTCGATGTGGGGCGCGATGACGGGATTTCTAGGTCAAGAAATGGTTCCCAGCGGCGAAACATTTCAGGTGCAGAATATCATGGATGCAGGGCCTTGGGCGGGGCCGCAAATACCGAAGGATTGGTCGATGCGAGTTAATCGGTTCTGGATTGATTATAGTCCGAGCGGTGCGATCGACCAATTTTACTCTGACCTGTCAGTTTTGGACAAAACAGGCCAAGAGGTCGATCGCAAAACCATTCACGTTAACGAGCCCCTCAGATACCGGGGAGTCACATTTTATCAAGCAGATTGGGCAATAGCCGCCGTGCGAGTTCGCCTCAACAAAAGCCCGGTTTTACAATTGCCAATGGCTCAGCTAGACACCCAAGGTCAAGGCCGAATTTGGGGTGCTTGGATTCCAACAAAACCAGATTTGAGTGCGGGAGTTTCTCTGCTAGCAAAAGACTTGCAAGGAACGATGTTAGTGTACGGTACGGATGGCAAGTTGTTAACTACAGTTCGCGCAGGCACGGCAGTAGAAGTTAATGGAGTCATGCTGACAATTGACGAAGTTGTAGGCAGTACGGGATTGCAAATTAAAGCTGATCCGGGCATTCCGATCGTTTATACTGGCTTCGGGTTGCTAATGCTCAGCGTGCTGATGAGCTATCTGTCTCACTCGCAGATTTGGGCTTTGGAAAAGGACGGCAAACTATACGTCGGCGGGCGCACTAATCGCGCTCAGGTGACTTTTGAAAGAGAAGTTGTGGAGATTTTGGACAAGTTGGCCGAATCGAAAACAGCAGAGGAAAAAAGTGCGATCGCCCCGACTTCTGTTGCAAGTCAAAGCTAACCGTAGGGTGCGCTAGGCGCACCTTACACCAACGATCAATATCAAAAAGATTAGTTGAGTTTGTAGCGTGCGCGTTGCCAGATATGTCGAGGTGGTTAATGTGAACCTGAGAAAAAGCATAAAACCGCTATTTCACGTTCTGATTTTTCAAATTTCCAGTAATGAAAATTGCTATACGGAGTTTTGGTTTAAAAATCAAAAGGCTGAAACGCCGGTCAATCGGTACTCTCGGGTGGGCGACAAACTCAACCGATGCCCAGTGTACACCCTACAAACTACGAGATTTTAAGCGTTTGAACGACTTTTTGACTCGCTTGAGAGGGCTGCCCTGACGCACCCTACAATTACTTACTAATTTTATTAACAATCCTATTTCTTAAAACTATTGTGGGGTGCGCTTCAAGGCCACCCCACAATTAAATCTCAATGCCACAACAGCTTAATACCCACCCTACTTCTGGTGCGACACCTCAATCACGGTGTGGACGTTCCCCCGTGGCGAAAAATCGCCCTTAATCGTCGCTTCCAGCGGCGCGCAAGCGGCCACAAAATCGTCTAAAATTTGATTGATCGATTCTTCGTGAGAAATGTAGCGATCGCGATAACTGTTAACGTACAGTTTCAGCGCCTTTAACTCTACCACCCGCTCGTCGGGCACATAAGTAACGTGAATTGTCGCAAAATCTGGATAGCCAGAAAATGGGCACTTGCAAGTAAACTCCGGCAACGTAATGTTAATCGAGTAGCGCCGCCCGACTCGCGGATTCGGAAAAGTAATTAACTCCCCTTCCAAAATCTGGCGTTCGCCGTATTTCATTTCCTCGGTGCTTGACTTTTGCGACATAGTTTGTTCCGGTGCGTAGTTGTTCATAGCGATTGACTAAAAACTTGTAACATTAAATTAAATTTACGTTCAATATCTGTAACAAATATCTTGACGAATTGTGTTGCGATCGATCTAATTGCAAATACTCTCAGGCTAAACTAAAACAAGTTCACCCTCGCCATCTACAATTATGCAAAATACTACCTTATCTGACAATACTTCCCCTGAAAACTCAAATAGTTACTCTCCATCGGTACCAATTTCCCTCTATCGAGAAGTCACCGCAGAGCTGCAAGCAGCCCAAGCGATGGTGGACTCCCTCAAAACGCACAATCAGCAATTAGTCCAACAAAATCAACAACTGCGGCGAGAAGTAGAAACAGTAGTTCAAGTATCCCAACAGTTACAGCAAGTAGTCAACTCGGCTCAGAGCGTCACCCAGACAGGGATGCCTCAAATGCCGTCAGTCAAATTCAATTTCAGCGTTCAACCTCCGCCCCCACCACCTCCCACCTTGCAGACTAACTCTGCCGTACCTCAACCACCTCAGACAGTGGCTTTCCCCTTCCCACTACCGGAACCGGAGCCAACAGTACCCCCGATGCCGCAGCCACTTCCCGAAAAATTATTTACAGAGGTGCCGGAAACTCCCTACCGTGTCCGATCTCAACTCAAAAAAACCTCAGACTTAAGTGGATTGTGGTTGGCGATCGCGATTTTTCTGATTGTGATTGCAGCTTTCGGTGCAGGTTATTTAGTTGTCCGCCCTTTATTAATGAAAAAGTAAATTCCAACAAGAATCCCACGACTCCAGCCGTGGGATTTTAAACAAAACCTAGCATAAATTGTTCAAAGTTACGCTAATTGGCCATCATCCTCTGGCGGCACTCGTTTCTACTGAACGAGGGGCATACTGCTCTTCACAAGCAGAACCTACGATGCCCACCCCTGGCTCGAAACCGCGCGTGAACTCAGTGAGTTTTACCTGTTTAGCTTCTAAAGCGGTCTGTAGCACCTTCATGGCTCGGTGAGGGTCGCCGGCTCCGCAGAAAAATAAGTCTGCGGCAAAATAACCGTGTTCAGGCCAAGTATGGATTGCTATATGAGACTCGGCCAAAGTAGCAGTAGCCGTCACTCCGTGAGGACTAAACTGGTGTACGCACAAATCGATGAGAGTAGCTCCTCCGGCTTCGATCGCATCGAGTATGGCGCGGCGGATACGTTCCGGATCGTTAAGCAAGTCTCCAGGAGACTGCCAAGCATCAGCGACCAGATGGGTTCCCAATTGTTTCATTCTGCGGGGTTTTACCTCTATTGATGTTAAGTCTCAAACCTTTTAACGTTAGCACGATGTCAAAAATTTTGCAAGTATGTTTCACAAATAAAAATGAAGATTAGGAGAAATACCCACCACCAAGCGCTGGCTTTATGGTGGGGTCAAACTGTCTCACAGGCAGATGCCACTCACTAATGGAATTCGTATTATTTCAATGCTGCCTTGTTCTTCTCAAACCACCTTTTTTGATTAAAGCGATCTCTGGTTTCCATTGGCTAAAAAAACCAAAGCTCGCTCGTTCCGGCTGTGGCCGAATTGATATGATATCCAAATGCCACAGAAGGACGGCTATGCTCTCATGCTTAAAATTCGCCAACTCCAAGGGCGATCGCCCGGCGGGCAGATTCCGGCGATCGCTCTGGCAGCCTATGCTGGACAAGTTAACCAGCAACCGGCGCTCGCCGCTGGGTTTCTGAGCTCACCTACCTAAACCCGCCCGACCAGCAGAGATAATGAAGATCGTTGCCCGTTTGTGTGGGCCCAAAGGAAGGACAAGCGCATGATCCGGCAGTCTCAACTCGTTGAACAGATTTTTGCAGGCAATAGCGAGATGGCGATGCTGATGCGATCGCACGACTGGTCGCAAACGCCACTAGGGGCTGTCGAAACCTGGCCTCAAAGCTTGAAAACCGCGATTCGGATCATCTTAGGCTCTCGTTACCCCATGTTCGTCTGGTGGGGACAGCAGATGACCAAGTTTTATAACGATGCTTACATTCCTATGCTCGGCAAGCGACATCCGCAAGCACTAGGTCAGCCTGCCTCACGGGTATGGGCTGAAATCTGGGACACGCTAGGGCCGCAAGCAGAAGCGGTTTTGAACCAGGGACAATCGACGTGGAATCAAGAATTGCTTCTGGTCATGGAGCGCAACGGGTATACAGAGGAAACCTATTTTACCTTTTCCTACAGTCCGGTGGCGAATGATGATGGCCCAGTGGGGGGCGTTTTCTGCGCCTGTAGCGAGGACACTCAGCGCGTGTTGAGCGATCGCCGCTTGGCAACGTTGCGCGAATTAGCCGCAGAAACAGTCACTGCCAAGACGGTAGAAGCAGCTTGCAAAATTTCCGCCACCGTATTGACCAATAACGCCTATGACATCCCGTTTGCGCTGTTTTATCTACTCGATGGCGAAAGCGAGATCGCACGACTCGCGGGTACAACAAGGTTAGCAGCCGGAACCCTTGCCTCTTGTGAGGCGATCGAGCTTACATCGGCCCAAAAGTGCGAGTGGCAATTGAAGCAAGTCATCGAGACGGGCGAAAGCAGAATCATTGAAGATTTGGAGGCGCAATTTGGACTTTTACCGGGCGGCGCGTGGTCTGAATCTCCTCATCAAGCGGTAGTTCTACCACTAGCTCGATCGGGAGAAACGTTCGGGTTCCTGATTGCTGGAGTGAGTCCGCTTAGAACGTTTGATGATGATTACAAAGGTTTTTTTGACTTGATGGCTGGGCAGGTGACAACAGCGATCGCCAACGCCCAAGCTTACGAACAAGAGCGTAAACGTGCCGAAGCATTAGCTGAGTTAGACCGTGCTAAAACCACGTTTTTTAGCAATGTGTCTCACGAATTCCGCACGCCGCTCACCTTGATGCTGGCTCCCTTAGAAGACACGATCGCGAATTTGAATGGAACAATTCCATCTCAAGAATGCGAACAATTACAGTTGGTGCAGCGTAACGGAATGCGGCTGCTCAAACTCGTTAATAGCTTGCTCGATTTTTCACGCATCGAAGCAGGTCGAGTCCAAGCATCTTATGAACCTGTAGATTTGGCAACCTATACGGCGGAACTTGCCAGCACGTTTCGCTCGCTGATAGAACGGGCAGGAATGTCGCTGATTGTTGACTGTCTACCCTTGCCCGAAGCGATTTATGTCGATCGCGAAATGTGGGAAAAAATTGTTCTCAATCTATTATCAAATGCCTTTAAGTTTACGTTAGGAGGAACAATTACTGTTCGATTGCAGTGCGTCGAAAATTGTGTTGAGTTAACGGTTTCAGATACAGGAGTCGGTATTCCGTCCGAAGAACTACCGCATTTATTTGAGCGATTTCATCGAATCAAAAACTCGCAAGGCAGGAGTTTTGAAGGCTCTGGCATTGGGCTATCCCTAGTGCAAGAACTCGTCAAACTACACAGTGGAAAGATCGATGTCAGCAGCACTTTTGGGCAGGGCAGTTGCTTTACGGTGACAATTCCCACCGCAACAGCTCATCTGCCGCCGGAGCAAATTGGTGCCAGTTGCACGTTAGCCTCAACGGCGTTAGGCGCGATGCCCTATGTCGAAGAAGCTCAACGGTGGTTGCCAGAAGGCGATTTTAGATTGCCGATTGTGGGTTTTGAATTAGACAATAATCCTACTAACTTAAATCTTGCACCAGCCAATCAGGCCACTGAATCAAAAATCTTATTGGCAGATGATAACGCTGATATGCGCGATTATATTCGGCGACTCCTGAGCCGTTCTTATATTGTTCAAACCGTCGCCGATGGCGTTGCTGCTTTGACTGCCATTGAGAAAAATCCCCCTGATTTAGTATTAACCGATGTGATGATGCCGGGGATGGATGGGTTTGAGTTGTTGCGATCGCTGCGTTCTAATCCCGCAACCCAAGACATTCCCATCATTCTCTTATCAGCCCGCGCGGGCGAAGAATCCCGCATTGAAGGACTCGCAGCCGGAGCCGACGACTATCTGATTAAACCGTTCTCGGCGCGCGAACTGCTGGCAAGGGTAGAAGCAAGTTTGAAGCTGGCACGGCTGCGGCAGGAAGCAACTGTGCGAGAGCGAACCATTCTGGGGCGCGTAACCGATGCGTTTATGGAAATGGATCTCGACTTTCGCTTGACCTATGCTAATGAAGCCGCACAACGAGTGTCGCGAACTCCCTTAGAAGCAATGCTGGGCAAAACGATGTGGGAAGCCTTCCCAGGCACGATCGGCAATCAGTTTGAATTCGAGTATCGCCGATCACTCAGCGAGCAAATCGCGGTGGACTTTGAGGAATATTATGCCCCGTTTGATGTGTGGGTTGAGGTTCACGTTTATCCTTCACCGACGGGGCTATCTCTTTTCTTTCGAGATATCAACGATCGCAAAAAAATTGAGCAGGAACGGGAACGGTTTCTTGCCGTCGGTTCAGATTTGCAAGCGATTACGGGCATAAACGGGTATTTCCACTGGATCAGCCCAACCTTTGAACGAATCCTCGGCTGGACACCAGACTTCATGACATCCCGCCCCTGGACTGAGTTTGTCCACCCGGACGACCTGGGCGCCTCGGTTTCAGAAGCCGACAGTCTGTTCTCCGGTAACCAAAGCTTGAGGTTTGAAAACCGTTACCGACACAAAGACGGTTCCTACCGCTGGTTGCTCTGGAACGCCCAGCCCTACCCAGAAGAACAAGTGATTTACGGCACTGCCGTTGACATCACCGATCAGGTGCGCGTCGAAAACGAGCGCCAACGGGCCCAACAAGCCTTGCGTGAAACCGAGGAGCAGAGCCGGAATATTCTAGAGAGTATTGCTGAAGCATTCTTTGCCCTGGATGAGAACTGGCGGTTCACCTACCTCAATCAATTTGCTGAAACATTGCTCGATCGCATTCCGGGTGATTTGATTGGCAAGAATTTATGGGAAGAATACCCAGGACTGATTGACAACGAGTTGGAGCCGATCTATAGGAGCGCCATGCGCGATCGCGTGGCTGGGTCAGTGACGGCGTTTTATCCCGACCACGATCGTTGGTACGAAGCCCGCAGCTACCCTGCCGCACATGGAATCACCGTTTATTTCAAGAATGTCACCGATCAAATTCAAGCGGAAGCAGTCCTGCGCCAAACGTCCGCCGAACTCGAACGGCAACTGCAAAAGTTCAACGCCTTTAAATCTTCGGTGCCGGACTTTATTTATACGTTCGATTTGTCCGGGCGGTTCATGGATGTCAACAAGCCGTTGCTCGACCTTTGGCAAAAATCCTTCGCTGAAGTCATCGGCAAAAACTTTTTTGAATTAGATTACCCAGTGGATTTAGCTGTCAAATTGCACAATCAGATTCACAAAGTGATTCAGACGCGCCAACCGCTTAAGGATGAAACTCCATACACCAGCGCGTTCGGTACAAGAGCTTACGAGTATATTTGGGTGCCCGTTTTTGATGCAGAGGGTGCTGTGGAAATGGTAGCGGGTTTAACGCGCGACATCACCGATCGCAAGCAAGCCGAAGCTGAACGCGAGAAGCTTCTGCAACATGAGCAAGCGGCACGAGAAGCCGCCGAAACTGCCAACCGAATTAAAGATGAGTTTCTGGCGGTGCTGTCTCACGAGTTGCGATCGCCACTCAATCCCATTCTCGGCTGGTCGAAGCTGTTACAGCAGGGGAAACTGGGCGCTGCAAAAACGGCTAGCGCCCTTGCCACGATCGAACGCAACGCGCGACTCCAGTCACAACTGATTGATGACTTGCTCGACATCTCCCGCATTCTGAGCGGCAAACTGAGTTTGAATCGGATGTCCGTTGACTTGAATATGGTGATTTCGGCCGCTTTAGAAACCGTTCGACTAGCCGCCGAAGCTAAGTCACTGCAAATTCAAACAACCTTTTCACCCTCCCTGGGAATGGTAATGGGCGATTCCGGGCGTTTGCAGCAAGTAATCTGGAATCTTTTATCCAATGCCGTGAAATTCACCCCTGAAGGCGGGCAAATTACTGTTAGGTTAACCCAAACTAAAACTTATGCCCAGATTCAAGTCATTGATACGGGAAAGGGTATCAATCCTGACTTTCTGCCTTATGTGTTTGAGCATTTTCGGCAAGAGGATGGAGCCATAACTCGTAAATTTGGGGGTTTGGGATTGGGGCTGGCGATCGCGCGTCAAATTGTGGAACTGCACGGCGGCAGAATTTGGGTTGAGAGTAGGGGTGAAGGACAGGGAGCCAGCTTCACCGTTGAACTTCCCCTCTTGCATACCGCGAATCCGGTTGAAGAAGTTGCCGCTGGGGCTGAAACTCGATCTGACGAGCTCGATCTGGCAAATCTGCGCGTGTTGGTTGTGGATGATGAACGCGATTCACGCGAGTTTGTGGCGTTTGTAGCGGAACAAGCCGGAGCCAAAGTTACTGCCGTTGGGTCTGCGATCGAGGCGCTGCAACTGCTCTCAACCACAGCCTTCGATATCCTCCTGTGCGACATCGGAATGCCAGATATGGATGGCTATATGCTAGTGCGGCAAGTTAGAACTCTACCACCAGAGCAGGGTGGGCAAATTCCGGCGATCGCCCTGACTGCGTATGCTGGAGACTTTAATCAGAAACAAGCTCTTGCTGCTGGGTTTCAACATCATATTGCAAAACCTGTGGAAGCGAATGAGTTAGTCAAAGCAATGCTGAAATTGCCTCTGAGACTGCATCGCTGAGTCCGAATTTTAATAGATTGTCGATCGCCCACAATCTATATAAACCCGCCCCCCACAACCGATAACTGAATTCTGACTCCTGACTCCTGAATTTTTTATGGTCAAAAGTCTTGAGTTTTAAATTAAAGATTATTTAACTTAAAACTCAAAACTATTTTCCCTTAATCAACTTATCAATCCCGGCTGTGAGTAGCTCCATTCGGCAAAATCGCCCCGCCCAAAGCTGCTTCATTCAAATTATCAACATTCAAGCTTGCCCCAATCAAATTAGCCTCCGACAAATTAGTTCCTGTCAAATTCGCCCCTGTCAGAGAACTTAGCAGCAAACCCGCTCCCGACAAATTGGCGTGACTCAAATTCGCCCCCCGCAAATCCGCTTCCAGCAAGCTAGCACCTGCCAAATTTGCACCGCTCAAGTTAGCTCCCCGCAAAGAAGCTTTGTTCAAATTCGCAGCCCTCAAATCAGCATTGTGCAGAATCAAACCATTTAAATTAGCTTTACTCAAATTAGCTCCCTGCAAGTCGGCACCGCTCAAATTAGAGCCATTTAGATTGGCCGATTGCAAGTCAGCACCGCTCAAGTCAGCACCGCTCAAATTAGCAGCGCAAATAGAAGTCTCCCGCAGACTTGCTTCGCTCAAAGAAGCCCCAACCAAATTGACGCCGCTGAGATTTCCGCGATTGAGATGAGCCCGAGTTAAAGTTGCTCCGCTCAGGTTTGCCCCGGTCAAATCTACCTCGCTGAGAATCGCTCTCGTCAGATTTGCTCTGCTTAAGTCAACCCCGCTCATAATTGCTCGGCTCAGCGTCGCCCCGCTCAAATTAGCCTCAGTTAGTTTTGAGCCGCTTAGCAAACAAGCTCCTACTAAACTCGCTCCCGTCATTACAGCTTTGCTCAAGTCAGCCTGAGACAATATTGCTCCGCTGAGATTGGTCCCGCTAAAATCTGCTCCGATCGCCACAGTTCCAGTTAAACTAGAACTCCCGAGGTTAGCTTCAATTAATTTCGCCTTAGACAAATTAGCCCCGCTCAAGTCGGCGCCGTTTAAATTAGCTCCAATCAGTTTGCTTTTAATTAAGTTGGCGCCTTTCAAATTAGCGCTACTCAAATTTGTTCGACTGAGATTAGCTTCACTCAAATGAGCTTCAATGAGGTTAGCTCCTCGAAAATCTCGTTCCCCGTTTCTATGTCTAATTAAAAGTTCATCGGCACTTAAAATTTCAGTGAAATTCATAAAAAAAGTTGAGTGAGTTTCCTTAATTTCTCGATGTTCTCTGTTGTCTGAAAATTTGTACTATCGTGTTTGGCCGTAAGTTTTTTCAACCTATACTGCCACATTAACAATTGTCAAAACTGGTTGATTCCTAGCATCATCCTGCTCACCTAGTTATAACTCACGAAAAACCCGGTTTCTCGTAAATAATCTGGGTGTTTTCAGCGCGGCCGTCATAAAGAAACCTAGTTTCTCGCCGCGTGTAAGCCCTGTAAGTCTTATTTGGCTAGTAATTAGTTTGCGGTTGATGTTAGTTGTTAATTGTTAGTTGTATTTATACTAACTGCTAATCACTACCTATTAACTGCTAACCATTTACCAAAATACCGAGAAGTTGTCGATCGATCTTGTCAAGGTTGATCGAATATTTGGGGTATTGCTGGCGGCATCCGCGCCGCATTCTGACCGGAAAAATTGCTGGTACAGGCGATCGAATTTATTAGTGCAATCAAGAAACAAGATCTCGGAGCTTCAACCCCAAATGCCTTCTACATAAGTGCCTTCTATCTTCGATAGCCCATGAAAGCAGAGCCCGGTCAGCTCAGCTAGTTTCACCTCCCCCCACTGTGCTGCGCGCCAGTGAAATCCAACAGGAAGGCTGTTTCCCTCGCAGTGCTGAGCGAGTCGCAGGCAAAGCAAACAATACGCTGCGGTGAGCCTGAGATTTCGCGAAAAAATGAGCCGCGAGCCATTGTGCTCCCGCGCTGCTGTGCTTGCTATCAATCTTTACTCGATCCATGAGCGCTTGCGGTTCTAATTAACAGAACACCCGACACCAGACGCGCTCCCGGACATAAAAGCTGTTCCTGGGCTTCTCAAATGTTTCGCTGAGGCATTCCCAGAAAAACTGTATTCCTGTAGCAGGTCTTGCCAACGGCAATTCGGCTGCTACAGCCAACTAATGACCAGCCTAAGTGTTGCCCGAAGGCTCCGACAATATTATTATTCTAATATTTGCCGACCACCGCAGGCATTTCTGGGCGCGCGGGACTGTGTACTTCACCTGTATAAGTTGGTGAAATTAGCCAGCCCATAATTAAAGATAGTCGCTCTTTGACTAACTGGGCAATATCTGCTGTAATTTATGTCATCAAATTTGATAATACTGCGGGGTTTGCAATCGAGCTGTAGTGAGTGTTACAGACTTAAAAACCACTGGGGATTTAGGATGTAAAAAATAAGGGAGCCGATCGAGCCGCCGACGCAAAGCCCACCTTGCCAATCAAAATAAAACTTTTGACAGGCCGCTTTTTTTTAAGTTTCCAGAACAAAACAAAAGTCAGCTTCCAAAGAAAAAGCCGACTTTTGAGATAATTTTATCGGCAAAGCGTAAAAAGCCTAGCTCGTCGGTGTTTGTTCGATCGCCCGGAACAATCCGAGTGCGCGAGTGCGACTACCCTGCCGCAACTAGAAACAATACCCAAACAAACTCTGAAGTATTAAATCAGAGGGCGGCCGCTAGTGCCACGAGTGGGATCGTAAATACCAGCGGTAGTATCAACGCCTGGAGTGCCAGGAGCGCCGTAATCAGCCCGAGCACTATCCACGCTGGGGTGGTCGTAGGTGTTCCAATGCTGAATGCCTCCGCGACTCAAAATGGTTTCAGCTCTAGCGACTTCTGCTTCGCTGCCGTCAACCAGTACCAAGTAATCTCCCCTTGCCACGCGATCGTTGTATGCTCTAGCTTCCTCTTCGGGAATTCCCATACCGACTAAAGCTCCGATCAAGCCGCCTGCTGCTGCACCCAAAGCCGTACCGGCTAGTGTAGTGGCGATCGCCGTAGCTGAGGCTCCTGCCAGCATAATCGGCCCGATTCCCGGAATGGCCACTAGACCCAGACCTACCAACAAGCCTGTCAAACCGCCCAAAGTGCCACCTGTGAGGGCGCCTTTTGTGACCCCTTCATCGGATTTGTTGTCTGTGCTGTCGTGCACGTCAATGCCTGCGATGTCCCCTTTCGAGTCAGCATCCTTAGCGATGACCGAAACCCGATTCATGTCGAAACCGGCAGTTCTAAGTTCTCCCAGTGCGTGTTCCGTCTCGCGGCGGGTTGAAAATACTCCCACAGCGCGCTTCTGGCGGCCCGAAGCTCTGCGGCCGGTGTCTGCCGGCACATCGTAAATGCCCCAATCCTGAATGCCCCGCACGCTCATAATTCCTTCGGCTGTGGCAAGTTCGGCATCTGTTCCTTCTACGAATACCAAATATTCTCCGCGCGAGACGCGATCGTTATAAGCTTTAGCTTTCGCTTCGGGAACTCCCAAACCGACCAAACCGCCTACCAAACCGCCTGCTGCTGCCCCAATCGCGCCTCCGACTACCATATCTGCCAGCAGAGTTGCGAGCGCGCCCCCCGCCATCACCGGGCCAACTCCCGGAATCGCCAGTGCTCCAATGCTTCCGAGCAACCCAATCAAACCGCCTGTCACGACTCCCGCTGTCGCGCCTGCTTTTGCGCCGCCACCCACTTTGTCGTCGGTACCCTTACCAGTACCAGTGTTAGCGCCCGCAATTCCGCTGCGATCGAGATTTTCCCCAACTACCGAAACTTTATTCATCGGAAACCCGGTACTTTGCAGCTCCATCAGGGCTAGTTCCGTATCTCGGTAATTAGAAAATGCTCCTACAGCTCGCTTGTGTTGACCTAAAGCCATTTTTTTTCTCCTTGAGAATATACTACTTTTACACAACCACAGAATTTATGCTCTGCCATCAATCACATTTAGTCATTTTTTTCCAACAAGTTTCATCGGTCGCTGGGAATAACTTCCAGCTCTATCTTCAGGTTGGTTTCCCACTAATTATCCGGGCTGAAAAATCGGAAATTGGGAAGGGAAAGTTACAGGTATTCCGCGAGTTTTGAGTGCGTTAATTTTAAATTCAATTTACACCCCTTAACTTAAAACCCCGCTCTCTCTAGGGAGTCACCTAAGCGTTGCGATCCGCTCCCAAAGTAATCTTAGAATGCCAGACTTTACCCTCTTCCCTCAGACTTCTCTTCTAGATCACTACATCCTTCTTCCTTGTTTCCCTCGGACTTCTTCTTTTTAATTTATTGATTGCTGCTAGGCGATGCGGGTGCAGCGGGGGCGACAACAGCCGTAACATTCACCTGTTTGACACCCTTAATCTCTTTAGCTAGCGGCTCAATTTTAGCTAAATCAGTTTCATTGGGAACTGTGCCGCCTACGGTGACAAGACCATCTTTTGCGTCAACAGTTAGCGCACCTTTAGTGATGTTTACTTCTAACTTGGAGCGAACTTCACTTTGCAGGTCGCCATCGGCTCTTATTGCATCGCCGCCCGTCACATTGTTGCGCTGTTCTCTGGCCCTGATATCAGAATTTGCTTGGTTTTTGCGAATCTCGCTAGTGGCGTCACCCTGAGTTTTTTGAACTGTATCCGCTGGGGGCGGGCTATTGGTATTTTCTGTGGTAGAATTAGGAGCATCCGAGCTAGTTTTAGCCCCTTCGCTGCAAGCAGCAGCTCCAAATAATAGGAGGCCGCTGAGGAGAATTGGTGTTAGTTTGTTCATAATAGGTTAATACCGTCCGGGTAAGCTTTCGATGAGGCTGACTTCGTTGAGCCAGATTTAGGAGCCAGATTAAGCAAGACAGAATCTTTGTTTTTGTCTTTGTTTCTTGTCTTTGTTTCTGCTTTCTGCTTTGGTTTTTTATAGGATTTAAAAATCCTTATATCAAATATATAAAGTTCAGCAAGTATCTACATCGCTCCACGGGTGTAAAATTTATCTATGTCGTTAGATAGAGTACAAACAACAAAATAAAGTCTTAGAGCTAATTCAACTTAATTAGTCGGGGACGCACTATTCCTCAGAAACCCGGTTGATTCCGAAATTTTTAGTTACTAAAGCTAATATTTTCCTATACACCAAGTTTAAAACGGTAAGTTTTATTAATAAATTTGAGCGCTACTCCCAACTAATTTTTCCCTCTTCCCGGTTCACTCACTATCCATCCCTGAAATCCGTTAAATCGGGTACACTACTCATTGTAAAATTTCCTGCTTCAAAACAAACGAAAAGAGTCGAGAAATTTTTGAGCATTTTCTGGTTCTGGGGTAGTGGCAACCAGGCCGTAAACGCGCGTTTCCACCAAAAAAACTTGACCTACACCTACAGGTTCAGTGGGCGAAAGCGGCTGAAACTCAAATTCTTTTCCCGGATAGCCTCCGAGGGAAATATCCCGCACCTGCAAGACTTTAGCATTCGCTGCCACGACGAAAAAATCAACGGCATTATTTAAAGTAATTCTGATATTATTGATATTATTATTCGTAAGCCGAAAATCTAGATCAAAGTATTGAAGCAAATAAGTTTCTTTGTTTTTTAAGTTCGATCGGTATGTATAAGCAATAAGTTGATTTGAAAAAATTTCTGAATTAATTTTAGGAGTTCCCGGCATATCGATCGCAAACTGACCCATCGCCGAGCAAAATGGCTGCCACTCTGGTGTCTGAATTTCTGCCCGCAGTGGGGCTGGTTGAGCTTTTGCAGGACGGGCAAACTTGACAGGGTATGAAAGTAATGTAGCAGTAACTAGAAGTAAATACAGAAATTTCATTTGGGTAAAAATTATATATGCCCGATCGATCTGCGCTAGCCTAGAAATATATCTGCAAAGGGGCGATTTATGCTGAATATTATATTTACTCAACGGCGAGGCAACTCTCCCGGACGATCTAAAACCAATAAAACCAATAAAACCAATATACTCGCTGCTGTAAATACTTGGCTGGCTGTGTGTCTGCTGGCTGCTGTCACAGCTTGTGCAAACAGCCCCAACAGCAAGGCACTCGAAGAATCTTTAGCCGCGGATCCGAAATTAAAACAAAATCCACTGGTTTTCTCTTCCCCGCCACCAGCGACAGCAATTGAGACAAACTCTATCGCCAAACTTCCTCCCGATTTTCCGACAGAGATTCCACTCTATCCTAATGCTGAGTTAATCGAAGTTGGTGGGGAAACCGATCCGTCGCAAAAAAATGTGCGGCTGCGCTGGGAAAGCACAGATCCTGTTAATTCGGTTCAGAACTTTTACTCCACAGAGTTTGGGCGTCGCAACTGGGAAATAGTCAGCCGCCCCACCGCCGAGGGACAAGGTTCTTTGGTAGCAACGCGAGATAATTTACGGGTAACTGTGTCGCTTTCTCCTACTCAGAAAGTAGGGGGTTCTACAGAATTTGCGATCGACTACAGCAAAGAGGGATCAGAAATTCCCGCCAGCCCCCAACCTAATAATTCCGAGTCTAGCGCATCTCCAACCGCTTCACCAACTCCATCTAATTCAGAGGGAACTACTCCAACGCCATCCGCCTCGCCCAAATCAGCACAAGTTAGCCAACTAGACACCCAAATTCCTCAACAGTTGCGGCAGTATGTGGCTGATTTAAGTCAGTTGGAAGCGCTGAAAGTGCGATCGACAGAAAGTGCTAATTTAGAAACAGCCAGCACTTTGCCCAAACCCAACAAAATTGTCACTCGCCGTGAATACGCCCGCTGGTTAGTAGCAGCTAACAATCAGATTTATGCTAGCCGTCAAGCCAAACAAATTAGATTAGCAGTAGACTCTAGTGAACCAGCCTTTTCTGACATACCCAAAAGTGATCCCGATTTTTCAGCAATTCAAGGTTTAGCAGAAGCCGGTGTAATTCCGAGTTCGCTTTCGGGAGAAACTAAAGATGTGAAATTTCGCCCGGATGCACCTTTAACTCGCGAAACAATGATTCTTTGGAAAGTACCTTTAGATACTCGTCAAGTTTTGCCCACAGCTAACATTGACGGAGTGAAAGAAAAGTGGGGTTTTCAAGATGCTTCTAAGATTGATTCCCAGGCATCGCGGGCAGTTTTAGCTGATTTTAACAATGGAGATTTGGCGAATATTCGCCGCGTTTTTGGTTTTACTACTCTGTTTCAGCCGAAGAAATCAGTGACTCGTGCCGAAGCTGCTGCTAGTTTGTGGTATTTTGGCGTTCAAGATCAGGGATTGTCTGCTAAAGATTCCCTGGAAGCAAAGTCTCAACCTGCTGAGTAGAGTTGTTTGGGGTGGTTAAAATTTTTGAAGACAGCATCTACTTACCAATACCCAAGAAACCGGGTTTTTTCTCTGTAAGCAAACCCGGTTTCTGCGTCCAAGACTGACGAAATTGTACCAATTTTTGATAAATCGGCGTGCGATCGCCCCCCACAAAAATTGCAGCTTGAGTTTCTAGGATTTCGGTGAATCTGGCTTACCCAGAAACCGACTTTTATCTACGAAAATGCCATGTAAAACGCGAGGCATATCCGGTGAAAAACCCTGTTTCTTTAATTCCTCTGGGGGAGTTCTCGTAAAAAACCCTTTTACAAATTAAAAATCGGCTTTTCTGTCCTGGTGCCCTATCCTAGGGGGGAGATTTTTTTTCTTTAATCTTAATTTCTGTATCCTGCCATACAACTGCTGCATTTTGCGGGCAAATTTTATACATATTTTAACTAACACTTTTTTCAAAACTCTCAGTAGGATTCCGGATGCCGTAGCGGCCTTAACGATAAATGAACAAGAGTGTTTGAGCTCTTGGAGAGCATTTTTTAATGTACGATATTACCTTATTTACCCCGCAAGACATGGCTAAATGCAGCTTAGTCCTGCGCCACTTAGGTAGAAATACTGCTAGTATGGAAGCCAGCAGCCAGAATATTGTTAACTATATTTACCGACATTTTTGCGATTCGCAAACTGGAGAAAATACCTGTGCCTTAGTGCGTTTGTTCAAAACTCATCCCTACGGGGAATTAGAAGACTCATTGCAACAATCCGCCCGCCGCTTGATGAAGGGCAATTCCCCCGCCGCCGACATGAAATGTTGGACTCTGCTAGCAGCAGCAGGCACACAACCGCAGTGGAATTCTCGGCACACAGCAGCAGAAAATCCAGCTATTCCATTAGTTAGCACAAAATTAGTGGCTCAAATGCCGGCGATTTCGGAAATAATCCGGCAGTTCGGTTTAGACATTCCTACATTCCTCGGAATTGAGCGAGAAAGGTTCCTGCAATTAGAGCCCGCAGTATTAAATATTTTTCATGTATCAGAAGCAAAAGGCAGCCCCTTTATTCCTGAGCAAAATTCCTTAATTATCCCCTACCAAGTCAAGTCTGTCTTGGGATTTGGGGGACTTCTGCCCTCAGGAAGTGTGTTTGCGGTAGTGATGTTCCTGAAAGTTAAAATTCCCCAAAGCAGGGCTGAAATGTTTAAAGATTTGGCACTTAGTGTAAAAACAGCATTGTCCATCCCCGACACACAAAGTGTTTTTGAGTCTTCAGAAAATCCTAACTTTTTTTTTAAAAATAACGATTTTGGGGAAACCCAATTACTGGAATATCAAGTTGCCAAGTTAATTCAATTGCTGGATTTTTCCGAACAAGAAATGCTCAGACAAGCCGCTCGGTTTCAACAGACAATTGACAATTTACAGGGCGAACTGGCAGAGTACAAAAATAAGGAACAAGCTTTGAAAGTAAGCCAAAATTCGTTTACAGGCATCCTCAATATTCCCAAAGAGGCTATTGCTAGCGTAGAGGAAAATCAAGGAATTCAGCGTTTTAATCAAGGGGAAGAACAGATTTAAACAGTGAAATTCCGATTAGACCTGATGAAACTGTATTGAGTTCTCAAATAAAAGTACCAACGCCTGACGGCAGTGTCACAATGAGCGTTCCTGCTCGTGTTCGTTCTGGGCAATCTTTGCGACTACGAGGCAAAGGATGGCCCAAACCTAAGGATGGGCGCAGCGATCAAATTGTCAAGTTACAGATTGTATCTCCTCAGGATGTAAGCCAGATTGAGCGTGACTGCTATGAAAAAATTCGTGCTAATAGCAGTTTTAATCAGCGTGCCAATTTAGAGGAGGTAAGGCTATGAACGAGGTTAGTCTTTCATGGGTAGTTGTTTCACAAGAGGGCGATCGCCTTTATTCATTTGAGTATGTAGCTAGAGTTACAGAAACCTCTGTCACTCTAGTGGAAGGCTTTGTTGAAATGGGATTAATTGAAGCCACGGGTTAGATGCTGCGGCCCGACATCGGTCGCATCAGCCAAATTCAGCGCTTACGTCGGGATTTGGGGCTGAATTTAGTGGCAGTGGCAATGGTTTTAGACATGGCTTGCGGAAATTGCACAGTTGAAGGCATACCAGTCACAGCATTTATAGGAAAGCTCCAGAGGGAGGAGAAATCAGTATGCAGAGTTCATCGAGTGCTCAAGCTAGCGTGTAACTAGAATACTTTCGCCAAGTAGAGAAAGGGTTCTCATGCTTACGGCTGGAAATTATTTTATCTGCGCTCCTTGGCACTTATTCTAGGATGCAAAAATAGTCTTACAATGACTACTTTTTTTGCGCCCACATAGAACGAATTTTGCGGAGTGTGTTTGTCTCTGACATTGCTAGTTGCAGCATACCCGATCGCGGTTTACGGTATTGTCCAGACCACTTGATTTTGCTGTGGTCATACCCCCTGCTGTGCTTGAATTTCATTGAGCAACATCTCATCAGAGTAGGATTTTTCCCATTCGCCCTGAAGCTTGAGCCGCACTGACTTTGCGCCACCACTAGGCGTACAGACTACCCAGTACGTATCTTCTTGTCCTTTAACCTGAGCCGCATCCTGGTTTTCTGCATTGTGGGAAATCCCAGAATACGCTTGAATACATACCCAGGTAATGCCGTTGCTATCTGTAATCTCTCGTTCCATGACTATCCTATCGATTACTATACTTCTGTAAGGTTGGGGACGATCGCCTCTTGATGTTGCTCGATCCAGTCCCATGCCCATTGAAAGGGTATACCTGCTCGTTGCGCCGCTTGTTCATCTTCGGGGCGATCGCCCACATACAGCGAATTTTGCGGGGTGTGTTTGTGTCTGACCATTGCTAGTTGCAACATACCCGATCGCGGTTTGCGGTACTGTCCAGACCACTTAGTTTGGCTGTGGTTATGAACATTGTGGCCAGTGACGCGGAAACACTTTTTACCCTCAAAGTCGGGGCAGAAGTAGATCTCTCTCAACTCTGGGAATAACTCAAGCGTGTATTGCTGTTCCTGGATGCACTCTTGCATAGACTTATGACCTGCGGCAACTCCACCTTGGTTGGTGATGCCGGCAATAATCCAATCGTCTTTGTAAGCGCCAATGGCAATCTGGGCACCTTCAATAATGCGTTGATCTTTGGGATGTTGGAAGTATTGTTGTCCGCTGAGTGGTTCACGGAGCGTACCATCCATATCTATTAGTAATAAGCTCATCGTTCCCTAGAAAATTCCCTGTTTTATTAAACATCCTAAGCTGCGATCCGTTTCCTCTCCTCTAGCTAATGGAATGTACTGCTACGGCGATCGACCTATCTTGAAACGAAAGGGGTTGCCTCACCGCCAGAGATACAAATCTCGCCCACCAAAGAATTTAGCCCCACCTCAGTGCTAGCAGAGACAACCCCTTCCTTTTGCCCCTCCTTCCTGAAACCAAGTTGATGATTACCTCAAGTCCGATGCCCCTCGAAGCCCAACAACGGCAACCACCTGTAATTTATTGGCTTCAATCGAGCCTACTCCTTAAAATCCTCATTAAAAATTCTTCCGCTTGAAGATGAAGTCACTCTAGGAAAGTTTGGTCGAGTTGAAATCTACGAGCTCAACTTCTAACTGCAGATACCTTAGAGGTAGCATATCTGCATCCTCCTTAGAGTTTAGAAAGAAATCTATCTTGAGAAATAACCTCTAATGATTAACTCTAAAATAATTTAAGTAACTATTGTAACTAAAAGCTTAAAATTTGTTTACAAAAAACACTTGTTATTATTTATAAATATTCTTGTCAAATTGTTAAAGGTCGACTATACTAGAATAGAGAGTATTTTTATATGAATTCTGTCAAGAAAACCTGACTATTGGGGACAGGTTGTGGTTATATTTCTGAAATACTTTATGGCGTTTACTAATTAACGCTCAGCAGGTAAGGGGTTGCCATTACAGGATTTAAATAAAGCATTTTTTAGGACATTTGTCTTTAGAAAGGCACTCAGAGCAAAGCAGTAATGTAGTTCCGATTAACTCTTTAAATATTGCCCAGATAATATGCTCACTCCACAAGAAGATAACATTTTAGTAGAAACGAGTCCTCTGGCCCCTATGGTCATTGAGGAAACCCCAGACCATAAGGCATTATCAGAGCCGCTATTTACTGCAAACCCGCATCTTAAAATTGCCAAGCGAGATATTCGGCAAAGCCTCAAGGCATTAAGTACCGAAGGTGCCTTTGCTACCGTCTTTTACAGTATTATTGGCGGCGCCTTGCTTAGTAATTTCTTGCTGGATCTCGGTGCCAGTACAGTGGAAATTGGTCTGCTCGCCTCAATCCCTCAGCTAACCAATTTGCTGCAACCGCTGGGAGCCTATCTGGGAGACCGCATCAAGAGCCGCCACTGGTATTCGCTGGTGATTTTCGGCTCGTCGCGCCTGCCGTGGTTGCTGATTGTGCCAGGGATCTGGTTGGTCAGCTCATCTCGTATGCAGCCACGCCAGTTGCTGCTGTTGACATTGGCAATTATCTGCCTGAGTAATTTCATGGAAGCTTTGGGTCGTGCTTCCTTTCTTAGCTGGATGGCTGTGTTAGTACCAGACCGATTGCGGGGGCGGTATTTTGGGTTTCGCAATAGTGTGGTGACCTTCACCAATCTCGTCGGCGTGCCGGTGCTGGGTCTAGCGGTATCGAAGTGGCCGGGTGGTTCGCTCTCGGGCTTCGGTGTGGTTCTGGTTGTGGGAGTTGTGTTCGCAACACTCAGTCTGATCTTTCAGTTCTGGATAACCGATGTCAACCCGCAGCTAGTACACGCCTCCGATTCGGATACAGACCACAAGTCGCCCTGGGGGAAAGTTTTTAGCTTCCTCAAGGATGGCAATTTTTTGAGGTTTTTGTTTTACTCATCCTTGTGGAGCTTTGCGGTTAACATCAGCGCTCCCTTCTTTAACCTCTACTTGCTGGGGGACCTCAACCTAGATGTCAGCGTCGTAACGGTCTATAACAGCTTGGGAGCTGGTGCTAACTTGGTGATGCTGATGTTCTGGGGCAGACTGGCTGACCGGATTGGCAATCGCCCACTGATGATAACTGTGGGAATCTTGGTGGCTCTGACGCCTCTACTTTGGCTAGAATCTGGAACTTCTCCCATTTTCCTTTGGGCTTGGTTCCCCTTGTTGCACATACTCGGCGGTGCGACTTGGGCAGCGATTGACCTGTGCAGTGGCAATCTGATGATGTCGGTGACGCCGCTACGCAATCAGTCGATTTATTTTGCTGTTGCTGCGGCGGTTCCTGGAATCACTGGGGCGATGGGAATTACTGTTGGTGGCTATGTCGCGAGTGTGACGGATTTTGGTGGCTTGCCAACGGTGTTTGCTCTCTCAGCCGTCCTGCGCGTCGTTGCCCTCCTGCCCTTGGTGTTTGTTCACGAGCAGCGAGCTGTGCCTGTGAGTGAGCTAATGCGAGTCCTGATCCCAACACTCAAGCGTCAAGCAGGGGCTATTCAAGCAGGACGCACCACTTTGAAACCATTACCATTAATAGAAGAACTTGAGGATGAAAGTCCACCTGCAAGCTCATCCACTTAGTCTTGAGATGGCGAATTGACGAACCCTCCCCCTGAACGGGGAGGGATTTTTATTCATAGTTCATTGCAATGAACTACTGCGGGGACAAGAGCCGCCTGGTACCATTTCTGAAAATTCAACTATAATTAAGTATAACTGCTTATTACAAAAGCTTTTGAACAGATCTATCCTAGTGGGGATGTGGCAAAAAACGAAATGAGCCTTGGTTTTCTGCTTATCATATGTTAATGTAGCGGATATTACCAAGAACCCTCATGAATCCTCTACTGACAGGATTACTAAACTTCCAAGGAGTAATAGTTGAAGATTTTCAACACACCGAGAAAGATTTAGTATTAAAAGTCGAACAAGAGAATAGGGCATTATCAGAGACGGTATTTCCTCCAAACCCGCCTCAAAAAATTTCCAAGCGAGAAATTCGGACAAGTCTCAAGGCATTAACTACCGAAGCAGGCTTCGCCACAGTCTTTTCCAGTATCATTGGCGGCGCCTTGCTTAGTAATTTCTTGCTGGATCTCGGTGCGAGTACAGTAGAAATTGGTTTGCTCGCCTCAATTCCTCAGCTAACCAATTTGCTGCAACCGCTGGGAGCCTATCTGGGAGACCGCATCAAGAGCCGCAATTGGTATTCCCTGGTGATTTTTGGCTCGTCCCGGCTGCTGTGGTTGCTGGTTGTGCCAGGGATTTGGTTGGTCAGCTCATCTCGTATGGCTGGAGATCAGTTGGTGCTGTTGACACTGGCAATTATCTGGGTGACTAATATCATGGAAGCTTTGGGCCGTGCTTCCTTTTTTAGCTGGATGGCTGTGTTAGTACCAGACCGATTGCGGGGGCGGTATTTTGGCTTTCGCAATAGTGTTGTGACCTTAACCAATCTCATCGCTGTGCCGCTTCTGGGTCTAGCAGTATCGAAGTGGCCCGGTGGCTCGCTCTCTGGCTTCGGTGCGGTGTTGGTTCTGGGAATCGTGCTGGGGATAATCAGTCTGGGCTTTCACTTCTGGATGACTGATGTGAATCCAAAGCTTTTACAGGTCACCGATTCGGATACAGACCACCTGTCACCTTGGGAGACAGTTTTTAGCTTCTTCAAGGATGCCAATTTTTTGAGGTTTCTTCTTTACGCAGGCTTCTGGAGCTTTGCGGTTAACATGAGCGCTCCCTTCTTTAACCTCTACTTGCTGGGGGATCTCCACCTAGATGTCAGTGTGGTAACGCTCTATAACAGCTTGGGAGCTGGTGCTAACTTGCTGATGCTGATGTTCTGGGGCAGACTGGCTGACCGGATTGGTAATCGCCCCGTGATGATAACTGTGGGAGTCTTGGTGGCTCTGACGCCTCTACTGTGGCTAGAAGCTGGAACTACTCCCTTTTTCCTTTGGGTGTGGTTCCCCTTGTTGCATATAGTGGCCGGGGGGACTTGGGCAGCGATTGACCTGTGCAGTGGCAATCTGATGATGTCGGTGACACCGCTACGCAATCAGTCGATTTATTTTGCGATTGCGGCGGCGGTTCCTGGAATCACTGGGGCGATCGGAATCACTGTGGGTAGCTATGTCGCGAGTCTGGCTCATTTTGGTGGTTTGCCAATGGCGTTTGCTCTCTCAGCCGTCCTGCGGCTGTTTGCCCTGCTGCCCTTGGTGTTTGTTCACGAGCAGCGTTCTGTGGGTGTGAGTCAGCTAATACGCGCCCTATTCCCAGTCAGGCAGCCAACCAAGCTGATTGAAGCAAAGGAATAGCAATAAATTTATGGCCTAGCCCTGGTTGCTTCTCTGAACGATGAGTTTCTAACGTTCGTCGCCAGTCAGTTGCGTCATACCCTCCACACCATTTTGATTACCGGATCGAGGCTCTAGCACTGCTATTCAACCGCCTAAATCCTTGCCTAATCCGAGCCTTGTCCCTGCTGGTGCATCTCATATTCTTGGATAAATTGGGCGATCGCATTTTTCCGGGCTTCTGTTAACTCGCTGGTTTCACCGAGACTCCTCATTCGCTCAACGATAGCGGATGGTTCGAGATAGGGTTCGAGCCAGTTAAGGTCAAGTTTGTAGCCAGTTTTTTGAGTTTCGTTCGACCCATCCTCACTAAAATCTTTTTGCAGCAACTTCTCCAAGAAATTAACTAGCCCTTCCTCATTATCAATAATCTTTTCAACCCATTGCTTGACTTCCTCTCCTCCTGCCCAACTTTGCCAATAGTGTAAATTTTCAGATAGCTTTGGGGATTCCAGTAGGGAGTTTTGTTGTGCAGCATCTCGCAGCCGCTTCAAGGCTATTCCTTCAAGTTCTTTAAGGTGTTCTACACTCTGGAGCCATTCCTCTGCGGGGATATATTCCTCTGCTCCATATTTACCTTGTTCCTGACCCAAAGCTGCTACTTCGCGCACAATTATGGATAAGGCGTTACCGTTTGATATTGCCTCTTTCAAGGTTTCAAACCGTGCTTGTTCGTCAATCCGATGCAACAGTTGTGAGATCAGGCGTTCAATTCTAATGTCATTGCCAAAATCAAACATTCCATGCGGTTCGTCTTCCGGAGGCAAAAGCTGGTCGCCGACATCAAACAAAGCTTTCACAATTGAAGGAATGCAATCGGTAGGAATTTCTTTTTCAGGGTAATCCTCCAGCCGTTCAAGAAATGCCCGAACCTGCGTCGTGCCATCAGAGCGTTTTTGATGAACGAGTTCTACAAGATTATTCCCAAATGCTTTTGCATCTTTTGCCAACGCAAAAATTGTTTTAATCTCAGCATCCGAGAATTCATCTTGTGTTAAGACTAAACCGAAGTAGTTGGGAAATATATCTAAGCTGCAAATACGTAATTGCTTGGCCCATATTGACTCGTCCTGGGCAGGGGGATAGGTATTATACCAAACACCTTGTAATTTAGGAAAAAGGTGCAATAGCAGCCGTTTGATTGGTTCTTTATCTTCATCTTCAAACTGAGCCAGCCACGAATAATGAAAATCTTTGAGCTCGTCCAAAGTCGGAAGTAGAGAACCCTCCGCCTCGACATTTCCCGCAAAGAATTTAGGATTTTTGCGGATTATGTCATAGATCGTTGGGCGAAAGGCTTGCAGGGACTCCATAGCAATAAGATCGACAGGATTCACTTCACTTTTGACCGCTGGGTATGTCACGGTTAAGATGTTAGTCAGACGAGTAATGTCGCGAGGGTTGGTAATAAAGTGGTCTATCCCTTGTAAATAAACATTGCCCCAGCGATTTTGATTGAGTAGTGGCTTTGGTACATCAGCTAGTATGCCATTGAGTTTTTCAAAAAGTAGCTTGCGGAGTGAGGTTTTATCTGGAAGAGGTAACTCAAAAGAAGCTTGAACAATCTGATTGAGGTAGGTGTCTCCAGGTAAAGGTTGTTTGTCTGCGAGGGTTTTGATGACAACTTCTTGATCGAAAACGAGCAAATAGACAACATTAGTAAAGTTGGGAATTGATTTAATAAGATAAAATAATTGACTAATCTCTTCAGCGGAGAGCCGGTCAATATCGTCAATGGTTACTACGATTCGCGGATGCTGCTTTTCTAGTGTATCTTCGACTTCTTCTTTTAAGTCGGAAGTCTCCTTTTCTTTATCGTCAAATAATTTTACAAGTGCCTTACTAGCTTGAGCGTAAGGAAGAGGAATTTCAGAAACTGCTTTAGCCAGATTGGTTATTCGACCTAGGAAGCCTTTGGGGATAGCTTTAAATTGGCTCAAAACAGTCTGTAATTGGCCAATAAAGCGCCTTGTGATGTCTTCGCCCCCAGAAAATAACCAGGGATTAAAAGGGACAATAATAGGTTGCTCGCTCTCTGGCTTTTGCTTGAGATAGTACGTTAAAAAGTTCAATAGTGTGGATTTGCCAAACCCTGAGGAACCGTAAACCGCTATAACGAACCCTTCAGGAAAGTTCATTTGGCAAATACTGTCTGCAAGATGTTTGGCGAAGGGTGCATATCCTAATCGGTCTTGTTTCGGCTCGATTAAGGCGTTATCAGCAGATGGGTCACTAAAATCCTCCGGCAAGATTTCTGGAGCGTTCTTTTTTTGAGCCATACAGTTTCTCTACTTGTTAGCTAAGGTGTTCTTGCCGTTCAACGTTCGTTCTAATTAACACCCCCCTAGCATGCTGAGTTTGGGGTGTTGAATTACGTTTTAATTATGCGATTGCTTATCTTTATAGATGCTCATAGAGTACCATCAAGGAAGCTCTTTTCTTGTCTACTGTTAGATGGATATTAACGTTAAGCTAGGTTGTGTAGAAGGGACAGGGTTGCCAAAATGAAGCACCCGTTTACACGCGCCTAAGTGGGCGATCGCAGCAAACGAAGCATCGTGGTGAGGCAGAACACCAGCATCCATTTTCTACGCCCGCATCTTAAGCCAATCGACAATAGTTGGAGGAAGGTCTCGCTGCACTTTACTGCTGACGTACATCCCGATGTGCCCCACTGGGAAGGAGCGCAAGGTGTAGTCTTCGCTAGCAATGTATGTCTTAAGAGCTAAGGAAGAGGCTGGAGCAACGAGATGATCTTGCTCGGCGTAAATGTTCAAAATCGGGATGCGGATGTTTCCCAGATCCACTCGCTTGTTGCCAATCTCGACCTGACCTTGAATCAGTTTGTTTCCCTGATAGAAATCCTTCATGAACTGTCGGTAAGCCTCTCCAGCTTGGTCGGGACTATCAAAAATCCACTTTTCCATCCGGAGAAAATTGATTAGTTTGCTTTCACAATCGATGTTCTCCAGAAGGTCAATATACTTCTGAACTCCTAACTGAAAAGGCTTCAGCATCAAGAACTCCAAATTCAGGAAGTCGCCGGGAATGTTCCCCAGAGTATCCACCATTAAATCGATATCTACAGCCTTTGACCCCAGAGTGCATCCACCCCAAACATTGAGGAGTCCCTCATTGATGTGAAAATCGACGGGGGTGACCATAGTAATCAGGTTTTTTACCTTCTCGGGGTAAAGGGAACTGTAGCAGAGGCTGAAGGTTCCCCCCTGACAAATACCTAACAGGTTGATTTGCTCTAAGTTGTGACGATCGCGTACCACATCCACACAGTTGTTGATATAGCCATTAATGTAGTCGTCAAGAGTTAACCAGCGATCGCCGCGACTCGGATAGCCCCAGTCAATCAGGTAAACATCCAAACCAAGCTCTAGCAAATTCGCAACGAGCGATCGCCCCTCCTGTAAATCGACTATGTAGGGACGATTAACCAGGGCGTAAACGATGAGTATGGGAATATTCAGCGAATGCTCAACTTTCGGCGAGAAGTGGTACAGCAGTACCTTATCTTCCCGGTAAACTTCTTCCTTGGGAGTCACCCCGACTTGAATATCTTCCTCCCGCAGGCGGGTGAAAATCTCGACGCCCTTGACCAGTTTTTGGGTTAGCTCTGTCGTTACCATATTGATATTCTGAATTCATTAGGAATAGTCACTCCAGAGCTGGCTTAGCCTCATTGTAGGAGTAGAGAAACAGACCGAAGAGAATCGAAAACACAAGGTCGATCGCACCCGGAACTAAATAGAGTGGGTGAAGATTGCCGATCGCGGTGTGATAAGCCAGCACGGGGAAAACCGAGGATTGGGCGCAGATTCCAAGTTTCACGATATCCTGGCGGGAAAGGTCGTTACCAACCCACCAATAGCCAATCCCGAAAATGAATATCAACACAATAAACATATGTAAATACTCGGGATTGACCAGAGGTTTCAGATTAAGCAACTGGCGAATCCATTGGTCGCCAAACAGTAACCCGACAGATTCAACCCAATTTATTCCAGCCTTGCCCAAAAATAAATACTTCCACGTCATCGAATTTTTCATAGTTCCTACTTCAACCTTTTATCTGAGATTCTGCTAATGCTTTTTTAAGGCTTTTAACTTCCTTACGCAGCTCGTAAATGCTGTGGTGAATCTCGTCTACTTCGCCCCGAGTTGGCAGGTCATACATCTTCAGAAACACTTCCGTGAGCTGTTGCTGATAAAGCCTGTATATCATGGCGGAGTTCAAAAAATTTCCTCGAACTTCAAGAGCATCTTCTGCACGGAACCTTTGTAGAAATACTCCGTCAAATACGCTACTCCAAACTTGGAGTAACTGCTGCCAGTTCTGAACCGTTTCGCCCTTTTCTTCAGAAGAGGCTAACTCTCGCATCAGCTCCTCAGAAGCTTTCAGCCAGACATCAAGTAGCACTATTTGATAGTCAAACTTGGCCTTAGAAAAGTTGATCCCGGCATCAAAACTTTTAAGCAGTTTGTTGTTGAACTCACGAGCGTATCCCAAGTTTGGGCTTTGCAGAACGCTACCAAATGTCTTTTCATACATATTCCAGTAGAGGCTGCTGAGTTCAATCAATGCTCCAGCGTAACCCCCTACTCCTCCGGTTCCGCTCTCTAGTGACTGCTGTAGTGATTCTGCCCAAAGCTGAGTCAACTTTTGCAGCCCCTTCAGGTAAATCTGCCACAACTCGGCTTGATTTTGAGTAGCCTTGACCGCAGCAGGTGTTGCGGGAGTTGTTGCAGACTTGATGAAATCGAACCAGCTTTCCCACATATTTACGTCTGCTACATAATATTGATATGAAAGGGACAAGATCGACATCTTGTACACTTAAAAATTACTTCTTGCTTCAGGGTAGGGAGTCGGCTCCTTCTACGGGGCAGGCGTCTATTCAGAACGACGCCTCCTTACTTTTTTTTGTAAGACAACAGCTAAATTAATAGCTCCGTTCAAGCCTCTACTACAACTAGAGCCACACTGCTAACAAACAAATACTCGCGCTTGAAATGGCATTAGTTGAACGTGACCGTAGTTTGAACAAGTTTTAGATGAGGGATACCATCGATCTACCACTTCTACAACAGTGCCGTAGATGGCAGATCGATAAGTTAGTTCCCTCGTCCATCCATAAAACCCTGAGTATAAAACGGATAAAGCTAATTTGTGATTAGCTACTCTCCCAGAAACGTTCCACTCTACCTAAATATTTGATGAGGCAGCAGTTTCTACTCACATTTGTTGATGTACGGGCGTTACTGATTTCATCCTAAAATCACTTTTCGTGGTTGAAGCCTTGTGTTGCCAGCAAAGCTAAAGCCATCACACCAGCCGCACCCCACTGGAGAGCGGGATTCTTAGCCAGCCAGTCAGTAACGCTCGGTATCACTAAATTGCCATAGTCTCCATCAACTCTGGTATCGTTTAGGACAGGCTCGTAAAGGTTGTTCCGATCGTCTGGAGACTTCGGCTCGTTGCTGCGTTGAGCCTGGAAGCCGATGAGCAGCAACAAGGCATCTGCCACTTCGGGTGAAAGCCGCTGTAACGCAGCTAGAGCTCTAGCCGAATCCCCAACCAAGAAGTCACGAGTTGGGTGTTCAGCAACGTAGAGGATGGCGTCAGCTACCAACCTGGGGTCGTAGTAGGGCGGTATCCCTCCTGGCTTTACGCCTAGCTTGGTGAGGCCATTGTTCCAGAAGGGTGTATTAATGACCGCTGGTTTCACGCTCGTCACGCTGACAGGTATGTTCTCATGTTGCAACTCCAGGCGCATAGCTTCGATGAATCCCTCAATGCCGTGCTTGGCGGCGGAGTATGCACTTTGGTAAGGGAGACTTCGCACACCTTCCATTGAAGAGATGTGGATCAGCGCCCCCCGTCCCTCACGCTTGAGATGGGGTAGCGCCGCCATTGCACCGTATACCTGCCCCATCAAGGTCACATCAATGACGCGCTTAAACTCTTCGGGTGTGGTGTTGTCGAATGTGGCAAAAATGCCGACAGCAGGGACGTGCACCCACGTATCGAGTCGCCCATACACTTCGACGGTACGGTCTGCGATCGCTTTGACCTGCTCGAACACCGACACATCGGCAACTACAGCCGTTACCTCACCACCGAAGCCCCGAATCTCATCCACTAGGGAGGCTAGCTTCGACTCACTGCGAGCGGAGACAACTAACTTGGCCCCTCGCTTGGCAAACTGAAGAGCGGTGTCGCGTCCGATGCCGCTGGAAGCTCCAACGACGGCAACAACTTGCTGATTGATTGGCTTCAATTGCATTATTTTTCGTCCTCTAAATCAGTTTTATTTATCAGTGATCCGATTCTTGGTGATTCTTTTAACCGGACATCCTGATAGTTTGGTTTAAACCGGGTTCGCCGGGCGTTGGGTCAATTTTGTTGAAGAATGCTGAAGGGTAACACGGTTAATCGGGCTATCAAGAGCACCAACCGCATCCTTTTGAAAGACTTCATTCCCAAAGATTTCCGAGTAAAACGCCTTACGCCCCAGTTTTAGCAAGTCCTCGGTCACGGCAACCGCCCGATTTTCAGGCGATAGCTGTTTTTGTCCCTCATCGGTTTGGAGAAGGCGTGTTGCCCGATCTTTATTAATGGCATTAATCCCGTAGCCTACACTCAGCCGATCGACAGAGTTATGCCAAGCAGGATAAGAAGTGGTCGCCATCTCGTCCAAGCTGGCGCGGCGGCAACCCCGGGCTCGCTTGTTGGGGATTGAGTTTGTCTTATGAATGAGCCTTTTTCCCTCAAGAAAGATTAGAGCTGTTGCAAATGTTTGGGATAGGCACCTCTGTTTCCTGTTCCCTGTTAAGAAGTTCCCACTTCTGCAATAAGTTTATTCAAATTGAAGGCTTACACTGCCAGCAGGGCTAACCCGAAGGCTCCCAGCGCTGTAACGGCGATCGCACCCCACTTTGCCGTGGGATGGGTTTCCAGCCAGGTGGAATAGCTATTCGCGCGTGATTGCTTGCTAAAATCTCCCTCAACGCGATCGAAGCCTGCGATCGGCTCAAATAAATTATCGGGAGCATCTTCGGACTTCGGTTCGCTGGTTTTCTGCAGCTTAAAGCCCGCTCCGAATTGCAGCAGCAAGGTATCCATTAATTGGGGTGAGAGTCGCTGAATTAGATCCATCGCCCGCCCTGCCCCTCCAGCGATAATGTCACGGGTTGGGTGACAAGCCGCGTAGAGGATAGTGTCAACTACGATATCGGGCTGGTAAAACGGCGGCAGTCCTTGGGGTTTTACGCCTATCTTGGTGCGGGATTTGTTAAACAGAGGCGTGTTCATTGAGGCTGGCATGACATTGGTTACATTGATGCTGGACAAACCCTCGTGCATCAACTCAAGCCGCATGGCTTCCAAAAAGCCATCAATCCCATGCTTGGATGCCCCGTAGGCGCTGTGGTATGGGAACGAACGTTTGCCTTCCACGGAGGAGACATGGATCAGCGATCCTCGTCCCTCGCGCTTGAGATGGGGCAGTGCCGCCATCGCCCCGTATACCTGTCCCATGAGGTTCACATCGATGACGCGCTTAAACTCCTCTGGTGTTGTCTGGTCAAAAATCGCGTAGAGATTGATGGCGGCTAAATGCACCCAGGTATCAAGCCGCCCGTATTGCTGGATCGCTCTGTCTGCGATCGCTTTTACCTGTTCAAAATCTGCTACGTCTGCAGGCACAGCGATCGCCTCGCCCCCTATCTGCCTTATTTCATCCACTAGAGAATCCAATCCTGGTTCGCTACGAGCCGAAACGACCAACTTCGCCCCCCGCGCCGCGAATTGAATAGCGGTTTCTCTTCCGATCCCGCTGGAAGCTCCTACAACGGCGACAACTTGTTGGTCTATTGGTTTAAGCTGCATTGCTGGTACTCCTTACTAACCCTTATTAGAAGCTACCTTTAATAGCTGTGAGGGCGCATCGTACCGAAGGTGATAGTTGCCAGCACATTTCATTCTCAAGCAGCCTTTAGTATGTTGAAATTAAAACCAGCTCAACCTTGAGCTTGAGCCATATTTTGAAGGCTCTGAGCGCGATACAAATTGAAGGCAAAATTGCGTGTGCTTGCCAGCATTGAACAACCCCAGCCGTGTGAATGCGAGCAGCATATTCGCCGTGGCTGGCATCAGGGACATAATAGACCTCTCCCATAATTCTAATCCCTTTCCCCGCTTGGTTTCTGTCGGACGGTTCTTGGAATAACCGTCCGCCAGAACACAACGCTTCAAGAAGGGTTTCAACGGTTAGTCAATAAAAACTACCCAATTTTTTGACCTAATTTTTAGTGTTTTTTTTCAGCTTGTAGGGACTGTTATTGACACATAACGCTCGCACCTATGCGCCACCGTATTAATCCACATACCAGCCAAATTACTGTCTCCTAATTTTGCGGCTTAAAGTCGAATATTTCTGCTGATACTCGAAAGGTCTTTACTAATTTAATTACATACTTTACAAAGATTATTATTTGAGCCTTTGACTTATTGGCTCTCTCTTGAGCTGGAATCAGAACTTCCTGACGATGTTTTTTATGAGGAGTGTTAATTAATGGTTCTCCTACATAAGCTTTATCGCCTTGAAATCTTTGTGAAGTTTCTAATGACGCTAGCTGCATTGCTTTATCCAAATTTTTATGTTTAATTGTCGCATATCCCCGCACCGGACACGGCATTGCCGTCTCCCTACTCGCGTACTTGTCAGACGTGGTATAACTCAGGGAAATAAAAAAATTAGACTTTAGTTCAACCTCCCACTCAAGGCTGGGGAGTTAATCTAAAATCTAAAATCTAATGACCGGACACGGCATTGCCGTGTCCCTACTGACTTTTAAAAATTAGTATAAGTCAGGGAAATAAAAAAATTAGACTTTAGTTCAACCTCCCACTCAAGGCTGGGGAGTTAATCTAAAATCTAAAATCTAAAATCTAAAATCGAATGACTATTGAGATTGACCGCTGATTTCGTAAACGATCGCGCCCAAAGATGCCAAACTAGCTAGAATGAGCATCCCGGCTGGCATGAATTTGCGAGTTTTTACAAGCCGTAAAATAAAGACTATTACTAAAACAGCGGAGATGGCTGCTGCTAATGTTAAACCCCAACTTTGTCCCATGAGTTGTGCGGTGCCGGCAAAAATTAGCAGCGAACCGCTAATCAGGCCAGAAATTAGCGAGGCTTGGCTTTTGGCCTTGATATAACCCATGATGCCACCAACCAGTGTTAAAATGCCGTAGCCGATCGCCGCTGCTGTACCTAAATTCATTTTTAATCCTCCAGATTTGACTCTTTGCATCTAAATTTATACAGCGCGGCCTGCAATTAGTGTCACGACTTGTTAGAAAATTTATTAAACCCAGTCAGGATATCTAACTGTTATACAATTGCCATTATGTCAGCCCTAACTTCTGGTGCGATCGCCCAAATTCGTTACCTCCAGCGCCAAGCAGCATCCCTGCTGCTGTATCAATCGGTTTTCAAAAGCCCTGCAGGTCAAGCCTTTCTCGACTTGCTGCAAGCCCTCTACCACAGCGAAGTCAGCGGTTTAGACTGTCTGACAGCTTACGGCAACTGGTTCAAAGTTCAGGCTGCTAAAAATCTGAGCTGGAAAGATTCTCTAATTTCCGAAATTCTGAAAGACGAAAACCCCTTTTCTCGCCGAGCTCAGCAAACAGATTTTGCGAGTTTGCCCCCCGCTTTGGTGGAGGCAGCGCGACATGATTTACACGTGCTGCAAAATATTTACGACAGCAGCAGCGATCAGTTGAGCAAGTGGGTGCGGGTAGCGGGTCAACTTGACGCTGCACCTCCGATTTGGCATTCAGAAAGTGTCAAAGAAAATGGCGATTTGCCGCTGCACGGGAAAGTGGAAAAATGGTCGAGCGCTACGGAATCTTTGGCAGCTTATTATCGACAGTTTGGCACCGGCTTGTTTGCAGAATCTCGCGCTTTTGCGTGGCGGGGAGGGCAGTTGGCAACTATTTCGTATCCCGATCGCATAACTTTAAAAGAGTTGGTTTGCTGCGATTGGCAGCGGGATGCTCTTGTGAAAAATACGGAGTTTTTGCTGGCAGGTTATCCGGCTTTGCACGTTTTGCTGTACGGGAGCCGCGGTTCGGGCAAGTCTTCTTTGGTGAAGTCGCTGTTAAATGAATTTGGATCTCGCAATCTGCGCTTGATTGAAGTATCTAAATCCGACTTGCAAGATTTGCCACTAATTGTCGATCAGTTGCGGGGAGTTCCTCAAAAGTTTATTATTTTTGTGGACGACCTTTCCTTTGAGGAAGATGACGATGCTTTTAAAGCTCTGAAAGTTGTTTTGGAAGGAAATGTCACTGCTCGCTCTCAAAATGTGGTAGTTTACGCAACATCTAACCGCAGGCATTTAATTCGAGAGTTTTTTGATGACAGGCCTCGCCCCCGCGACGGAGATGAAGTTCACGCTTGGGATACTGTGCAGGAAAAACTTTCATTTAGCGATCGATTTGGCTTGACTTTAACTTTTGAGCCGGCCGATCAAAACACTTATTTAACAATTGTCCGACATCTGGCAGAACTTGCTGGAATCAAACTCGCTCCCGAGGATTTGGATCACCGAGCTAAAGAATGGGCAACTCGTCGCAATGGGCGATCGGGCAGGACTGCACGGCAGTTTGTTGATTTCCTGAAAGCAGATTTAGCCATTTTTCACAAGTAGATCGTCTGCGCTGGGAGGGCGGGTTTTACCCCAGATATGGGAAGGCAATTCAGGAGCTGAATAAACCCGCCATTGCAGCGCCGAAGGGCGAAATAAAAATTCTTAATTTTTTCATAATTTTATTGATAATAAATAACTAACAAAATTTGATATAATTATCAAAATTCCCAAACAAACCTCCAGAGCCAGAACCCATCCTGACTCCATAAATCCACCACTAAATAATGAGGAAAATATCATGGGTTTATTTGATAAAGTATCGCAGACTCGCCAAGAAACGGACGTAACGTTAGGACCGGCCGAAGCATTTGCGGCGATCGCGCTAATTGCCGTAGCAGCCGACGGTTACATCAATGACAGCGAAAGTAAAGCGATTAGCATGACGCTATCTCGGATGCAACTGTTCCGTAGTTATCCCGATGACGTGATGAGAAAAATGCTCGATCGCCTGCTGATGATTCTGCAACGGCAAGGAGTTGAGGTACTGTTTAATGCTGCTTTGGTAACGCTTCCCGACGAACTTAAAGAAACTGTTTTTGCTGTCACAACTGATATCGCTTTAGCAGATGGCGAGGTTTCAGAAGAAGAAGAACAACTTTTGAACGATCTTTACAGTGCATTGGGGCTTTCCGAAGATATTGCCCTCAAGATTATAGACGTGATGTTGATTAAGAACAAAGGTTAAGAAAGAAGGGGAAGGAGTGAGGAGGGCGAGTTTTACAATATAAAAAATTAGCGCCTACTTACTTAGCTGACAACTTCTCCACAAGTGCGGTTTTACCGATATGATGGTTGGTAAAATTGCGATCGCAAATTCGATCGCTGTTACTACCTCAAATGCCTTTCACTTACACCCGCACTGTTCACTTTCAAGATACCGATGCTGCTGGAGTCGTTTACTTTGCTAACGTTTTGGCGATGTGCCACGAAGCTTACGAGGCATCTCTAGCAGCATCGGGAATCAATCTCAAAGCATTTTTCAGCAATCCCCAGGTTGCCTTCCCCATAATTCATGCTAGTCTAGATTTTTATCGCCCAATGTTTGCGGGCGATCGGCTGACGATTCAATTGACGCCCAAACAAGTTACTGGCGATGAATTTGAAATTGCCTATGAAGTATTTTCTGAGGAAGTTGCAGGAAGAAGCGCTGCTAAAGCTCTTACTAAGCACGTCTGCATCGATGCAGTTAGCCGAGATCGAAAACAGCTATCTGAAGACTTGATGAAGTGGATGAGGAAATTTGAGATTGAGATTTCAGATTAGTTCTATCTTTAAATAATAGCAGGGTATGACAGTCAAATTTCTGTTTTGTTGATATTATTTCTGACTTTTTGATATTATGTCAAATCGCAATTATGCCATTGTGGGCACGGGAGCTTTAGGCGGATTCTACGGTGCTAGACTGCAACAAGCAGGTTTAGAAGTCAATTTTTTGCTACGCAGCGATTACGATCAGGTCAGAAAACACGGTTTGATTGTCGAGTCTCCCGAAGGCGACTTCACCCTCCCCCACGTCCGCGCCTACCACAACACGCATAAAATGCCTAAGTGCGACGTAGTAATTGTAGCGCTGAAAACAACTCAAAATAACTTTTTGCCCCAAATTTTGCCTCCTTTATTAAAGGATAACGGCGCGGTTTTAGTATTGCAAAACGGATTGAATGCCGAACCGGAAGTAGCTAAAATTGTCGGTGCAGAACGAGTGGTGGGCGGGCTGTGTTTTCTCTGCTCTTATAAAGTTGGGCCCGGTCACATCTGCCACCTAGATTACGGCACTATCACCTTGGGAGAATATGCCCAGGACTACAAAGCAATTGGTATTACTGATAGATTGCACCAAATTGCTAAGGATTTTAAACGTGCTCATATTCCTATTAAAATGAGCGAAGATTTGCTATTGTCAAGGTGGAAAAAGCTGGTTTGGAATATTCCTTATAACGGGCTGTCTGTAGTGTTGGATGCCAGAACTGACGAACTGATGGCTAATCCCGATACTCTGATTTTAGTCAAGGAAATGATGGGGGAAGTGGTAGCGGGAGCCAAAAGTTGCGATCGCATTATTCCCGATGACTTTATCCCACAGATGCTCGAATACACTCAGAAAATGAAGCCTTACCGCACGAGCATGAAAATCGATTATGATGAATCGCGACCCCTGGAAGTTGAGGCGATTTTTGGTAATCCGATACGGGTGGCGCAGCAAGCAGGTATTAAGTTGCCCCAAATAGAGGTAGTTTACCGAATGTTGAAGTTTGTGGATGTTCAAAGACAAGAAGCAGAGAAGACGAGAAGGCTGTTAGGTTTGTCGTAATTAGTCAGTTGACTGTTGACTGTTGACTGTTGACTGTTGTCAGGAGGCGGAAATAAGCATGAGAAATTCTGCCTTCTGCATTGATTGCGATCGCCTAATAATTATTGATATTTGAGCGCAATTTCTTGCAATTTTTCTCGATTAACTTTGCCTTGAGAATTGCGCGGCAATTGTTCGACGATTACCCAATATTTCGGTCGCTTAAACTTGCTCAACTTATCTTCTAGTGCCGCTTGCAGATTTTTGACCGTAACTTCGGAATTAGCGGGAACGTAGATAGCCGTAACGACTTGACCCCAATCTTTGTCTGGCAAGCCAATTACAGCAATATCCGCAACTAAATTAGTCGATCGCACAACGGCTTCAACTTCCGCCGGAAATACATTTTCTCCGCCTGTAATAATTTTGTCGCTGCTGCGTCCGATGATATTTAAGTAGTTATTTTTATCAAAAAATCCCAAGTCATCTAATTGGAAGTATTGGCGATCGCCAAAATTTTTAGGATAATAACCCAACGCCAAAGATTTAGCATTTACCACAATATTTCCGATTTGATTATCGCACAAAATATCGCCATTGGCACTGCGAATAGTTATTTTAGCGTGCGGTAAAATTTTACCGGAACTGTTATTTCCCGCGAGAAAATCTTGGGGTTTTAGTGTAGCAATTTGCGAGGCGGTTTCTGTCATGCCGTAACTAGGCGCTAATTTGATTTGATAGTTTCTAGCTGTTTCTAAAAGTTCCGACCAAGCGGGAGCACCCCCCAAAAGTACGGCCCGAAACCGTCCCAGCCAATTAGCTGTATCTGGATTTTGCAGCAGCCGTTGCAGTTGAGTTGGAACTAAAGAAATGAAAAATTCTTCTGGTTCGAGGTCGCTTTTTTTACCACTTTCTAATTCTTTAAATGGCTGAATAGCGAGTTTTCCTCCGGTAGTAAAGGAACGCATAAATTGCATTAAACCGCTGACATGATATAAGGGCAAAACGCAAAAGGAGTTGATTTGGTCAACTTGAAAATATTGTTGAAAACCTTGTACTGATGCTGTTAGTGTTTCCCAATTGTGGATGGCAAAACGAATTTTTCCCGACGAACCGCCGGTGGGAATCATGATCGTATCAAAACCGCTTTTACCGGACGAATGGAATTCGCGACTATACAAACGAAGTCCGCCTTCGCGGACTGGGATATGGGGATTTTTGGGAAGCGGGTATTGTCCTAAAAATATGTCTGGTTGGACTAAATCAAAGACTTGTTCCCATTCGGGTTTTACCCAGTTGGGATTGCAGAGAAAAATGGGGCCTTTGGCGGCGCAGGCGGCGGTGAAACTGGCAAGAAATTGCACGGGTTCTGGTTCGGCAAGGCAAATTTTTGGGGGTGTTTTTTGTGCGGGATTTTGGGTGATTTCAAGAAATACCCGATCGACAATTCGGGCAAATTCGCGACTGTCACAACCGATAAGCCAGTTATCGGGCAAGCCCGACTTGATATCCAGAATATTTACTGTGAGATTTGTTGCCATAGATGCTTTCACCAAGTTTTTCGATTTAAAACAATTACCTAACCCGCTTGATTTAGTCGTGGGACTAATCTAAAATCTAAAATCTAAAATCTAAAATCGAATGATTGTCATCGAACCAGCAATCCGTGCCGAAGCCGAGTGCTCTCTTATTTAAAGACAATTCTGTTGCTAAGTTTAATGCTGCTTGTCTGCCGATTTGGGTTTCAAATACTGATGAGAAAACAGCGTCTATATTGTGAGTTTGACAAAATTTTCGCAGTTGGGATGGGGAACCAGCAATCGCAGGTTTAATGACGAAAAGTCCCCGCCAGCCTTGGCTGTAGCACTCTTGGATGCGATCGAGGTTGGCTGCAGATTCATCAAGGGCGATCGGAGTTGCATAAATAGCATTCAATTCTACCATTTCCTGAAACTGTGTTACGGGCAGCGGCTGTTCCACAAATTCAATGTCTGCAGAAAAGTCAGTTTCTTTTACCTTGTCGCAAGCTTGCAGCCATGTTTTAGCCTGCGAGTAACTGAGTCCCCCGTTGGCATCTAACCGCAAAAATGCCGATTGTCGATCGCACAAATTGTGCATTGCTTGGATTAGCTGCTGAAAAATCTTTAATTCTTCCTCAATTGCAGCAACCCCAATTTTCCATTTAAACGTGCGATATCCCTCTAACCAAAGAACTTGCAAAGCCTGCAAAGCTGGTTCACCTGCTGGCAATAAACCGCTGAACCGATTTTGCATTTTCTCCCCATTTTGGGGAAGGTAAGTTAAATTTTCGCTTTTCTCCCCCCCTTGGCAAGGGGGGGCTGGGGGGGGTGAATTTTCCTCGTTTGATAGTGCTGACTCAAAGCCAAATTGACAAGCCGGCAATTCAGGGGAAATAGCAAAAATCATCTCTGATGAAAGATTAGCTGGCAACTGGTGACAAAAATCTAAAGCTTGCTCAAAACTTTCTGAACCAAACCAACTCAAAGGGGCAATTTCTCCCCAACCAATTCGACCATTTTCGCCAACAACTCGCAGGATAATTCCTGAGCGAATATCCCAGATGCCGTGACTTGTTCGCAAGGGGCGCTTAAATTTTCGCTGATAAGTGCGAAACTCGAATTGATAAAGCATGGGTTTTTGAGTTAATCATAAAATTGTCTCACAACGGCGACAAACTTATCAATATTTTCAAAATGGATATTGTGACCAGCTTTTGGTACAATTTCCCGAGTAGCGGCCGGACACAAGCTGGCAATTTCGGTATTTATGGTTGTAAATTTATCATCATATTCTCCCGCTAGCAAGAGGATGGGAATTTGATTTTGTGCGAGTTTTTCCCAGAGAGAGGGCTGGTTGCCGGTTCCCATATTGCGGAGTGATTTGGCTAACTCTAAGGGATTGTTTGCTAAGCGGGTTTCTATGAGTTTGTCGAAGTGGGGAGAGTTTTTTAAAGATTTGAATAAAGGGCGATCGTACCAGTTGAATAAAAAATTTTTAATGTTGCTATTTTCCAGATTTTGTGCTTGCTGTAAATCGGCTTCCAGGCGGTGCGATCGCTCTTTTTCTGTTTTCAATCCTGGCGAAGCTGACTCTAACACTACTTTCTCGAATCTTTCTGGAAAATGTAATGTCATGTAAAGTGCCAATCGCCCGCCCATTGAATAGCCCAACAACAAACATTTGTCTATTTGTAAATCATCTAATAACTCGATTAATGCTTGGGCAGTATTTGACATAGTGTAGTAACTTTCGTCGCCGTTGACTTGGGTTTTTCCGTGGCCGGGAAGGTCAACTGCTAAGCAGCAATAACTGTTAGAAAGTAAGGGAATCACCCTGCTAAAGTCTAGACTGCTGCCCGTGAATCCATGCAAAAATAAAAGTGTCGGCTGATTCTTGTTGCCAGTTAAGGAATAGTGAAAGTTATAATTATTAAATTTGTCCATATACAATTATACGATTCAATATGAGGTACGGATTGCTAAATTAAACAAGATTTTGAGAAGTCACCAAACTCCACCAACTCTCTCAACTTAGCAAACCATACCTCCATTTTACCGGAATTCTCGATCGCCCGATTTACAAAGCAAAGCCCAACGCCAGCAGCAATCCGCTCGAAAAATGCAGCGTAACTGCGATAAACTTAGAGTTGCTGACCTTTGTCGGTTGGTTGTGATAGTCTGTGACATGGCGGCAAAGGTCGATCGCAAATGGCAAACTCCCAAAAATCAACAGCGTCCAAATTGGGAACATTCCCAAAGCCACAAATAGCACAGTCAAAGCATAAACGCTGCCGCACAACCACTCCAACAACTGGGCACCTTTCTTTGTACCGAGTCGGACAATTGGCGATTTTTTCCCTGCCGCCAAATCATCCGCAATTTGATGAAAGTGGGAACAAAATAAGATGATACTCGTAGTAATTCCCACGATGGCCGAAGCTGCAAAATTAGTTGCCGACCAAGTTTGAGTCTGACTGTAATAAGCAGCGGCAAAGGCTAGCGGCCCAAAGGTGAAAAAGCAGATGATTTCCCCCAAACCCTGATAGCCAAGGCGAAACGGAGGCCCTTGATAAGTGTAGCCGAGAGCACAGCACAAAACTACTAGCAAAATTACTGTTGGGTCTTTTTGCCACCAGCTTATGGCGCATATTCCCGACACTCCGACTGCTAAAAACAGATTGGCCAGCCCGAAAATTAAAGCTTTATTTCCGGTTAAGTTAACTAGGGAATGCGCTTTGTTTTTATCGATGCCTGTTTCCGAGTCAAATACATCATTGCTGAGATTCAGCCATGCTATAATCAAAATGGCTGACATTAAAAATGTCGAAAAATTTGACGAATTAATCGTTTGAGTTTCGGCAAAAGCAATTGCTGTTCCTACTGAAATAGGAATCACCGCAACGCTGTACATGGGCGGCTTGATTGCCGCCAGCCACAATTTACTATTTGGACGTTCAATTAACTTTGTTGTCATTACACAAACTTGATGCAATTGATAGCAGCTTAGTAATTTTACAATTTTATTGGTGAACAAAGTCTACTCTGTATAAGGTTGAGTGCGTGCGGGGCATCCGTTGAGAGGCGGTGAAGGTGCTCACAGCCTTGAAGTAGCCCGTCTGCAAACCTTTGTAGGGGCGTGAGCATGAGAGTCGAGATTTAGTCGCTCAATCTTAAAGTTTTATGTCTAAATGTTTCGATCGATCGCACGTTGGCGAAGCCCTCGAAGAGGATCGTCTGTTTTCTGCCCTCTTCGAGCCCAAACTTTCGGGGAAACTCGAAAGGTCATGTTTTGCGATCGCCCTCCCGTGCTTAGATCGAAATAGGGGTTTTAGCCGGACAAACCCACACTCTATCTGACAAATCTGCTATTCTCGCTTTCATGACAGTAATACCGCACCGCGCTAATCTCTTGCAAGACCGCAATCAACTGCATCAGTTTCTGTTAAATTGCCAGCAGTCTTTAACCGAAAAAGATCGCACAAAAATAGTTAGTATTTCTCAGGAAATTTACCCCCTCGATCCGCTAGCTGTACTGCAAGAGATTTCCGAACCTTGTCAGCGGCACTTTTACTTTGAAAAAAGAAACCCTATTGTCGGCAAAAGTTTTGCGATTGCAGCCCTTGATTCGGCAATCCATCTCACAGTAGCAGGAACCGAGCGATTTGCCTTAGCTCAAAATTTTATTCGTTCAACACTTGCCAATACAATTACCATTGGTGCGGAACGCTTGCCATTTAGCGGGCCTCACTTTTTTTGTAGTTTTGCTTTTTTTGATGAGAACATTGTGGCTAATTCTTACTTTCCGCCCGCCACCATATTTTTACCAAAATGGCAAATTACCAGACAGAAAGATAGCTGCATTCTCGTGGCAAATACCGTAATAGAAAAAGATCTAAACATTAAAAGCATCGCTGAAAATATTTGGCAAACATTTGATAAAATTGAATCTCGTAAATACCCTAAACTAACTACTGCTATCAACAGTTCGCTCTCTTTTAAACAAATTCCCGTCAATGATGCCAGTCAATTTAAAACATCAGTCAAGTCTGCTTTAGAATTGATAGCCTCTAAATATTTTAGTAAAATAGTTTTATCTCAAGCAATCAATGTGATTTCTCAAACCCCTTTCAGTTTAATAGATTCATTAAATAACTTGCGCCTCAGCTATCCAGATTGCTATGTATTTTCAACCAGTAACGGCAAAGGACAAACTTTTATCGGTGCCAGTCCAGAACGCTTAATTAGCATTCACAGCAATCAGTTATTAACAGATGCTTTAGCAGGTTCAGCACCGAGGGGAAAAACTGAGGCGGGAGATGCAAAATTAGCCCAGGGATTGCTTGAGAGCGAGAAAGATATTCGAGAACATCAAGTTGTGATTGACTTTATTGTCGATCGCCTGTCTAAACTCGGCATAACTCCCAATTTTTCCCCAGTGCCCAGACTGCTGCAACTATCAAACATTCAGCATTTGTGGACACCCATAACTGCTCAAATCCCCCCTGATATTCATTTATTAAAAATTTTAGCTCAACTGCATCCAACCCCAGCGGTAGCAGGCGTGCCGAGAGATATTGCCCTAGAGCAAATTCGCCGCTGCGAAAGCTGCGATCGCTCTTTGTACGCAGCACCTCTGGGCTGGATCGATCGCAGGGGGAACGGCGAATTTGCCGTCGGCATTCGATCGGCATTAATCGATGGCGATCGGGCTATACTTTATGCTGGTGCCGGTATTGTGGCTGGTTCGGAACCAGAGAAAGAACTAGCAGAAATTCAGCTCAAATTACAACCACTTTTAAACGCTTTGGTTTAGCAATATATTATAAAAATGATTGATTTTCGCAATACCAACACTCTCTGGTCTTCAATATTAGCAGAGACATTGCAAAGACTGGGATTAACTACAGCCGTGATTTGTCCCGGTTCGCGATCGGCACCGCTAACAATAGCCTTTGCCCAGAACAACAAAATAGAAACTATTCCCATACTCGACGAACGTTCAGCCAGCTTTTTTGCATTAGGAATCGCCAAAAAATCCGGTTTACCAACCGCACTAATTTGTACATCTGGAACCGCCGCCGCCAACTTTTATCCTGCTATAATAGAAGCCCGAGAAAGTCGAATTCCGCTACTAATATTCACCGCCGATCGACCTCCCGAACTGCGGGACTGTCACGCCGGACAAGCGATCGACCAAGTTAAAATATACGGCAATTATCCGAACTGGCAAGCCGAATTAGCGATACCTTCTGCGTCCAGAGGAATGCTAGACTATCTGCGGCAGACGATCGTGTATGCTTGGGAGCGATCGCAATTTCCAACACCAGGCCCCGTCCACATCAACCTCCCCTTTCGCGACCCGCTTGTACCCGTTCCAGACATAGCCGTAGAAGCTTTAGAAACACAATTTAATCCCGAAGATTTCTTTGCAGGATTAGAACCCATTTTCGCAGGAGAAAGCTCTACCCCCCCCAGCCCCCCCTTGTTAAGGGGGGGAGAAGAAAGTACCATGCAACAATGGCAAAAGTGCGATCGAGGGATTATTATTGCAGGCGTTGCACAGCCTCAATTTGCCGAAAAATACTGTAGTGCGATCGCCCAAATTTCCAAATCCTTAAACTGGCCAGTTTTAGCAGAAGGACTATCCCCAGTCAGAAACTACGCTCAACTAAACCCCCATCTAATTTCCACCTACGATTTAATCCTGCGAAACCGCGAACTAGCAGATAAATTAACCCCAGAAATCGCCATTCAAATCGGAGACTTACCCACAAGCAAAGAACTGCGAAACTGGCTAGACAAAACCCAACCACAACGCTACATAATCGACCCCAGCCACCACAATTTCGATCCGCTACACGGCCAAACAATTCACCTGCGAACCTCTGTAGAGCATCTAGCCACTAATATCCTTCCTCAAGTCCCCCCCCTTAGCAAGGGGGGGTTAGGGGGGGTTCTAACCTCTCCATCAAACGAATACCTCCAACTTTGGCGCAACACCGAAATCCAAGTCAGACAAACAATAGACCAAAAAATATCAGCAATTAACAACATAATCGAACCCAAAGTTTCCTGGCTGCTTTCCCAAATTTTGCCACCTGCAACACCGATATTTATTGCCAACAGTATGCCCGTCCGAGATGTCGAGTTTTTCTGGAAGCCAAACCACTTAGAAATAAAACCTTTTGTCAATCGTGGCGCGAACGGTATAGACGGCACATTATCAACAGCGTTGGGAGTTGCTCACCGCCATCAAAGCAGCATCATGCTAACAGGCGATTTAACACTTTTGCACGATACGAACGGTTTTTTAATTAAAAATAAATTTGTCGGTCATCTGACAATCATATTAATTAATAACAACGGTGGCGGAATTTTTGAAATGTTGCCCGTTGCCAAATTTGACCCGCCCTTTGAAGAGTTTTTTGCGACGCCGCAGCAGATAAATTTTGCTCAGTTGTGTGCAACTTACGGCGTGAAACACGAGATAATAGACGATTGGGAACAGTTCAAACAAAAATTAAGTTTTTTGCCAAATAGCGGGATTCGCGTCTTAGAATTGCAAACAGACAGGCGCGGCGATGCTAAATGGCGGCAAGATAATCTAAGTAAATTTGCCAAAGATTTGTAAATTTGTAGGTTGAGCAGGTGGAACGAAACCCAACCTACACTAATTTAAACTGCTGGTTGAGCTAGCAGCGGATCTAACTGTCCATCTGAATCGAGTTTGTGAATGTCATCGCAGCCGCCTACGTGTTGCTTATTAATGAAAATTTGGGGCACGCTGCGGCGTCCGTTAGCGCGATCGGCCATTGCTTTTCTAGCCGCTTCGTCGCCATCAATTTTGTATTCCGTGAAATTTACGCCTTTCCACCACAGCAAAGTTTTGGCGCGGATGCAGTAGGGACAGGTTTGCCAAGTATATATTTCCACATTGGCTTTGATGCGATCGGGCTTGCGGCCCAAGAGAGGATTGAGAAAATCAAGCATTTTCGGTACTGGGGTAAAAATTAAACTGGTTGGGGGATTAACGATCATTTTAGCGAAATGCCCTCGGCCCCACGTCCTACCCAAAAATCGGCGCGGGATGGAATTGCTTGGGGCTACCTGTGGCGCTGTGACCCAAGTCACAACTTTACTCTACTCGGATCACTTGCTTTCACCCTAGAAAATCACATTCGCGACCTTATTAATATCACCGATATTTAGAGGAAACCAGAAGATGATAGATATATCGAATTCAACCGCACTGCCATGCACCCCGTACAACTCCTCCCCGGCGCTATCTCTGAAATCCTGGCTTCTGTAACCGATACAGGCGTTTTGACTCTGGCGGATCGCTACGGTTTGATGGCCGCCACGTTCGACGACTCTCTGAATGACGAAGACAGAGGCTGTATCAACCGCTTGCTGCGGGCAGTGCTCAGAGGCCGAGTGAAAGTAGTCAACGAACTTTCAGCAGCATTCTAATCGGGATTGGAAGTTTTGTTCTGAAGGCAAGGTGAGTCAGCGGTAGATGAAAATAGTGGAAACTCAGGCAGGAGTGGAAACAGCAGTAATTTGAATTCGATTTAAAAGTTTTCTCCTCTAACTCAACAACGGTTTATTTGTCAAAGCAGCCTTTACCGGCTGCTTTTTTTTTTGTTTAATCGCGGATTTCCAGGTTGTACTGGCGACAGAGGGCGATCAGTTTTTGTTGGAAGCGATCGCGCACATTGAAACTTGTGTTTTAACCACGTCTAAAGCTTCAATTTTGGGCCGGAAACAACCTAAAACCCTATCAGCGATTGAAACCCAGCAGTCAGCACCCTAACTAAGAACTTCCGCCGTGCCGGAAACAACCTAAAACCCTATCAGGGATTGAAACTGTAGTCTCTTGAGTAAAAAATTGTGGTAAAAAAACGCCGGAAACAACCTAAAACCCTATCAGGGATTGAAACTTTCGGAAGTATTCACCAGAGGAGGAGACAGGAGGAAAGAGGGTATTCTTCTCCTGACTCCTGACTCCTTCAAAAGCCGCAATCAACCTAAAACCCTATCAGGGATTGAAACTTTCGGAAGTATTCACCAGAAGAGGAGACAGGAGGAAAGAGGGTGTTCTTCTCCCGACTCCTGACTCCTGACTCCTTCAAAAGCCGGAAACAAGTTTACTTCCAACACTTGTCGCAGCACAGGTAGTGGTGATGGATAATCTCAGATTTGATAAAAGTGGTCAGATTCAGGAATTGATTCAAACAGCAGGGTGTAGACTATTATATTTACCGCCATACTCTCCAGAGTTTAACAAAATTGAACAAAGAAGAGTCTTGGCTAAAAAGTCAAATTCGCAAACAGCTTGATGAGTTTGATTGCTTACATTTTGGCGAGCCTTGGATGTCTTGCCTTGTGTCCTAACACGGGCAGTTGCTATATGTGATTTCCCAGATTATTCAGTTGAAAAAATACCAAAATTATGACCACTCAAACAACTTCTCCACTCCTACTCAGCCCCTTCAAAATCGGAGATTTATCCTTAAAAAATCGGGTAGTCATGGCACCCCTAACGAGAGCCAGAGCCGGTGAAGCGCGGATGCCCAACGCCTTGATGACAGAGTATTACACTCAGCGAGCCTCCGCTGGTTTAATCATTACAGAAGCCACAGTCGTTTCTACTCAAGCTAATGGTTGGCTCAATACGCCCGGTATTTATTCAGACGAGCAAGGCGAAGCTTGGAAACAAATTGTGACTGCGGTTCATGCCCACGAAACACCGATTTTCATGCAGCTTTGGCACACCGGGCGGGCTTCCCACAGCAGTTTTCATGAAAACAATCAATTGCCAGTTGCAGCCTCTGCCATCAAAATAAACGGAGAAGGAATTCATACCCCTCTAGGCAAACAACCCTACGAAACCCCTCGGGCTCTAGAAACCGATGAAATATCGCTCGTTGTAGAAGATTATCGCAAGGCGGCGGAGCGAGCAAAAATGGCAGGTTTTGACGGTGTAGAAATTCACGCGGCAAACGGCTATCTCATTGACACTTTCCTGCAAACCAAAACCAATCACCGCACTGATTCCTATGGCGGCACAGTTGAAAACCGTTACCGTTTTCTTAAGGAAATTGTCGAGGCGATTATCACAGTATTTCCGGCAAACAAAGTGGGAGTTAGGCTTTCTCCCAACGGTATTTACAATGATATGGGTTCTCCAGAATATCGAGAAGATTTTCTGTATTTCGCAGCGCAGTTAAATGCCTATGATTTAGCTTACCTTCACTTGGTGGACGGTCTAGCATTTGGCTTTCATGAATTGGGAACGCCGATGATGATAGCCGAGTTTCGCGATGTGTTTGCAGGGCCGCTCGTCGGCAACTGCGGATATACTCAAGAACAGGCTGAAACGGCCCTGAGCAGCAAAGTTGCGGATTTAATTGCTTTTGGTCGAGATTTTATCAGCAATCCCGATTTGGTAGAGCGTTTTACTAATGGTTGGCCGCTCAATCCGCCTGCTGAAGTCGGCGTCTGGTATTCTTTTGGGCCTGAAGGTTATATCGATTTCCCTAGATATCAGGAATCTCAAGCTATTTCCTGAGCGTCAGATTACATGGATGACACCTGCTGTTAGATCCCAGACTTCTTAAAGAAGTCTGGAATCGGGCTAATCTAAAATTGATTGACTGCTTCATAATCTTCCCAAGCTGCTTTTGCACCAAATTCGACGATCGCACTCAAATCACAAGCATATTCTCCAGCACAACTAAAAGAACCAAGTTCCAAGACATAAAGCTCTCCCTCTGACTCGCAGATATCGATCGTGTAGACAGATTCTGGATACCAACTCACTTGTTTGAAAACTTCGCTAAGATAGTTTTCTAAATATCCTCCCCTGATTGTTTCATCAACTCTTTCTTCTCCCACTAAATAGAGAGAACCAGTGATGATTTGATTTTTATACACAAAAAATCTCCATTCTTTCGTAATTCCTCGCTTACCACTGACTAATACCAAAGTTGTTTCATCTCTTTTTAATTCGCTTCCCAGAGATTGCATAGTATTTAAAATATTCAGGTTAAAAACCCCTGATCGAAATGACTTCATATTGCTGTCAGGTCGAATAAATAAATCTCCACCGGATTTGAAGTATTCCAAAATTTCGGTTTTTCTTCTGACCAATTCGCCCAAAGAAAGAATAAAATATTTATTATTTAACAAATATTGACCGAAATAAGTGTAGTAACTGGAACAACGGAGATGCTTTTCGTCCATATAAGCTCCCGGAATCCACGAAGTTCTTAAGATATCCCGACCCAAATTCAGGGTTCCCATGAATAAAACACAATCATCAGGGGGAAAATATTGATGAGCTGCTTCGGGGCGAAAATTGAGATATCTAGTTTCGTGGTAAATGTATCCTTGTTTGTGCAATTCTGCTAAAAATTCTGATTCGCGATCGTAAATATCTTTTTCAATCAACCAATTTACTTGTTTCATGACTTTTTGATGTTCTGGTGTTTGAGAAGCAACTCCCGCAAAGAGAGCAAAAATGACTTAATCTAACCCAATGGCAAAAAGGCAGTTGAGATCGAGAACATTTCCTTCTATCCTAATAAGCGTAGGATATTTTCAAACATCGGAGCTACGAGCTTAGCAGTTTGAGAGCCTGAAAAAAATCAATAGCGGAAGCGCTTTTAACAAGATGGCACAAAATCACAAATCAACGGTTATCATCACCGGCGCTTCCTCCGGCGTCGGTTTGTACGGCGCGAAAGCTCTCGCAGACAAGGGATGGCACGTAGTCATGGCCTGTCGGGACGTGCGGAAAGCCGGAGACGCCGCCCAAGAGTTGGGTATACCTCAAGGCAGTTTCTCCATCATGGAGATTGACTTGGGCGATTTGGAGAGCGTGCGTCGATTTGCTCGGGCATTTAAGGCCAGCGGCAGGCCTCTGGACGCTTTGGTGTGCAACGCGGCCATTTATATGCCTTTGATTAAGGAACCGCTGCGGAGCCCGGAGGGTTACGAGTTGACGATGACTACCAATCACCTGGGTCATTTCCTGCTGTGCAACCTGATGATGGAAAATATGAAGCCTTCCTATTATTCCGATGCGAGAATCGTGATTTTGGGAACCGTGACTCACAATCCAGACGAGTTGGGTGGGAAGATTCCGCCGCGCCCGGATTTAGGCAAGTTTGAGGGTTTTGAAGCGGGTTTCAAAGACCCGATTTCGATGGTTGATGGCAAGAAGTTTGAACCGGTCAAGGCTTACAAAGATAGCAAAGTTTGCAACGTGCTGACGATGCGGGAGTTGCACCGCCGCTTTCATGAATCCACCGGGATTACTTTCACTTCGCTTTATCCGGGATGCGTTGCGGATACGCCGCTGTTCCGCAACCACTATCCTTTGTTTCAGAAGCTGTTCCCGCTGTTTCAGAAGAATATCACCGGGGGTTATGTGTCGCAGGAGTTGGCGGGCGAAAGGCTGGCGATGGTGGTTGCTGATCCCGAATACAAGCAATCTGGGGCTTATTGGAGTTGGGGGAACCGCCAGAAAAAAGATGGTAAGTCTTTTGTGCAAAAGGTTTCTCCCCAGGCTCGTGATGATGAAAAAGGCGAGCGGATGTGGGAGTTGAGCGCTAAGTTGGTGGGATTGACTGACGGTGCTCAAATGGGTGCTGCCGCTGGTGCGGGCCGCTCTGCATAATTCAAAGTTACAAACCCCCTTTATCAGGCTTGGCGGTTGAAACGGCGTCTACGCACAGGAGGTGGGTAGACGCGGACTCAATAATAAAGGGGGTATTAAAGTCGGATTTGGTATGATATCAATTCCGGTTGCACTCCTCATGATTGTTGACTGTTGACTGTTGACTGTTGACTGTTGACTCGGGGTCGAAAAACTGAATGGTTGAGTGTTAACTGTTGACTCGATTTTATTATTTCGCTGCAACCGGAAACGATATGATGCACCAAAATCAAAGAAACCGGGTTTTTTAGTGGCTTTGCGGGTTGTAACTCACATCTTGCACTATTCTTAAGAACAGGCAAGATGCCTGTTCCACAAGAAAATTTATCTCTTGTGGAACAGGCATCTTGCCTGTTAATAAAAAGATTATTGAGAATGGTGCAAGAACTCAGTTGTAACCCGTCTTTTCGGAAACAACCCGGTTTCTGGTTTACCCTGGCGTCTAGGACTGTTCTGGTCGCTGCCTTAGCATGAAAGCGTAGGTTTTGCAACCCAAAATATCGGCTTTTTTTTACTGTTTACGATCGACTTACACGATATTTTTTTGGATAAGAACCCGGTTGGTGCGTAAGTCTTGGGAAATGAACAGGGGTCGATCGACCTTTTGGTTTGTAGCGTCGCCGAAACTGTTGGCTGCGACGGCTGTTTCCTTTTTAGCTGTTAAAATTGATTTTTACATGAGGGCGCTCACTTCCTGAAAATATTTTCCCCCACTTAAGCGAGATAATAATTATATTCTATGGCTTGTCGCTCACAAAAACTATTTTTAGTCGCGGGATTTTTTTGGTTAGTTTTGTTGGGAAAAACAGCGAAAACATCCGCTAGCACCGTTGAAATTTTGACCTCAAATGTTGAGGATTTGGTAGCAGTCAGCAGCGGAGGCGACACTAATCTTGACAGTCGTGAAGATTTAGCCACCGCTGACGAGAAGACACAGTTACCCGCTGAGTCAGAACACTCGGGGGTGGCGGAAACTCCGGATTTACCGCCGTCGGCGGCAAATTCAGTCAATGTGACATCTTACACCATTCTCAAGAACAGGCAAGATGCCTGTTCCACAAGGAGTGAGTTTTCTTGTGGGGTGGGCATCCTGCCCGCCCGTAAAAGGCTTATTGACAATGGTGCAACATCTCAGACCGATCGCACTTTCAGCACAAAAACTCAAGAAACCGAGCTTTTTAACTCAGATCAAAAGCTAGAAGAAAATATTGACCGACAAAAAATTGATTTGGGTATCGATCGCGACTTGCAACTCAGTCAACTGCCCAACCCAATTTTGCCGCGAGAACCCGAATTACCAGCTCCTGATCCGCCGCAACCGCCTGCGCCGTCTCCCCTCCCACCCACCCAGCCAACACCCGTTGAAAGCGAAATTACACCGGGGATTCCGGGTACAATTAAGGTCGCTGGCTTTGAATTTGAGGGCAACACGGCTTTTAGCGATCGCGAACTCGCAGAAGTTACGCAACAGTTTGCGGGGCGCGAAATCACCTTTGCCGAACTGATCGCAGCCGAAGCAGCCGTCACTCAAAAATATGTAGCGGCAGGATACATCAATTCCGGCGCTGTAATTCTCGCCAACCAAACCTTTCCGAGAGACGGAGGTGTGGTGAAAATTCGGATTGTAGAAGGCGGATTAGATGAAATTGTGATTACTGGAAACAGGCGCTTAAATTCAAATTACGTGCGATCGCGCCTTGAGCGCGCTACCAGACGCCCCCTCAACCGATCTCGGTTGCTGGAAGCCTTGCAATTGCTGCAACTCGACCCCTTAATTGCCAATATTTCCGCCGAATTGCAAGCCGGAAGCCGCCCGGAAAACAGCCGGTTAGAAGTGCGGGTAAAAGAAGCAGACAGCTTTAGCGGTGAAGTGTTCGCAGACAACAACCGATCGCCCAGCGTCGGCAGTTTTCGGCGCGGTGTTCGCATCAATCAAGCAAATTTGCTTGGTTTGGGCGACGGATTAGAGGTATCTTATGCTAACACCGACGGCAGCAACGAATTCAACGGCAGCTACACAGTCCCCGTCAACGCGCGCAACGGCACGATTGGGTTCGCTGCGAGTGCTGCTAGCACCAACATCATCGAGGAACCGTTTGATGCTGCTGAAATTGAGGGGAAATCGCGGACTTACGAGTTAACTTACCGCCAACCGATTGTCGAAAAACCCGATCGCACTTTGGCTTTGGGACTGAGTTTTTCCCGGCAAGAAAGCGATACATTCCTGTTGGGGGAACGATTTGCGCTTTCGGCGGGAGCAAACGAGCGCGGCGAAACCCGGGTTTCGGCTGTGCGCTTTTTTCAAGAATACGTGCAGCGGAGTTCCAGCCAAGTGTTCGCAGCGCGATCGCAGTTCTCCCTCGGCACTAATCTGTTCGGCGCTACTGCGAACGATAGCGGGCGTGACAGCCGCTTTCTGGCGTGGCGCGGACAAGCCCAGTACGTGCGGCTGTTAGCGCCAGAAACCTTGCTGATTGTGCGTTCCGACATTCAATTAGCCGATCGCCCTCTGCTTTCCCTAGAACAAATTGGGATCGGTGGCGTTCAAAGCGTGCGCGGATACCGCCAAGATTTGCTGTTAACTGATAGCGGTGCGATCGCGTCTGCAGAAGTGCGAATCCCGGTTTGGCGTGTCCCGGAAGTCGAAGGATTGTTGCAAGTCGCTCCGTTTATCGATTTTGGGGTAGGGTGGAACCAGTCGGAGGAAAAGCCGAATCCTGAGTCGGATAAACTGCTGGGTGCGGGTTTGGGGCTGGTTTGGCAGATGGGCGATCGGTTGAATGTGCGTTTAGACTACGGTATTCCTTTGATAAATGCTCGATCGGGCGATCGAACTTTGCAGGAAAAAGGCATCTACTTTAGAATCAATTATTTTCCGTTTTAAATTGTAGGTTGGGTTGAGCGCGCTCGAACCCTACGCTTCGCTAGAACCCAACACTTTCATCTTTAGCGCTGACGGTCAAATTTTATTAAGTGGCGGCCTCGATCGCACGATTAAACTGTGGGATGTCGCAACCGGATGTTGTATTAGGACGTTGATGGGCGATCGCTGTATGAAGGCATGAATAGTCGAGGCCGGGCGGGATTGACGAATGCTCGAAAAGCGAGACTGAAAGCGTTAGGGGCTTTGATTTGACACTCTCGATCGAGGTTGCGAATCATCTCCAAGGTCAGGCAGCGTTTACGAGATAACGACTCGGTTGAGCAGCTGAAAGCAACCTTTGCATCTTCACCAATGGCTCTCGGTAGTCCGCTCCAACCGAATTGTTAGACAGCCGTATTAGGCAGTTCCTCTAAATTTAAGATAGCTCTTGCCTTTCTCAGTAATGTAAAAATGTTCTTTGACTTCTCGGCTCTGCCCATCATCCTTAAGCAGAGTAGCCCTTCCTTTGTTGTCAGGATTTGCAATTAACCCAAGTCTTCTGAGTCTGTCTAACTCATTAGAGAAAAAATGAGAGGTCTTGTCTACTCTCACCATATATGGTTCTGACGAACTGAGCCTCTTTAGAATATTTAATTCGCTCTCAGTCACAAAACCTTCTATTAGAAACTTAAGTTGTTCAATCTCATACTTCTGTCTAAGCTGCTCCTCTTGAATTTGTTGTATAAACTCTAATTTCCATCCCCCCGGCAACTCTGCCTTCGATAGAAAACCCGCTAACCAAGGGAGAAAAGCTATTACAAGTAAAATTAATCCTTGAGTGTCAAAAATTAAAAATTTTGTGGTATGTAAAATTGCCAGGGCTAAACCTATTAAAGATATAGCAATTTTCATTTTCATGCTTAAGAGTCCATGCTGATTATTTTTCATTGTCCTACATGAATAACTAACATTTTTACAATCAATTCCTACTGCTTTAATACCTCAACAGGATGTTTTACGAAGTTGGTTGATTGTTGTACCCCGCTAACAATCCCTTAAATGCACCCCAACCAGAAACTCACGCCTACTTGAGCATTGCAACTCACAAATGACTTCTCGCTAAGGCCCAACTGAGAGGATTAGCTGTCTAACTTATAATTAGATCGCAGTTGCGGTACAATTATGATAAAGCAAGCATCGCTCAAACGGTTCGGCAACTTGGGCGACAAGTTTTCATCAAAAAGTAATTTCATGCCGATAAGGTCGCGGTCATAAACCGACGCTCGCGGTCAGCAGCATAAGCAATGCAGGCTTTTAAATCTTCTCGCGTCAGATCGGGAAAATCGCCCTTGAATTTCTGCTTCGGTCATCTCGGAAGCTAGGTACTCAAGCACTTCATAAACCGTAATTCGCAAGCCGCGTACACAAGGCTTACCACCGCGTTTATTGGGTTCGATCGTGCTGTGGTTTCAGTAGTTCATAGTTGGAATTATCGTCATTGTGTTCTCAACCTTTGCCAAATCTTAGCCTAGGGCTGCGGATCTGGCAAGGTTGTCAATCTTGTTTTTAATATGATTTAACCCTTATTCTACGTCCCTAACTGCTGCAACAACTCTTGAATGGATAAAACAGGTATAGGCGAACTCAAGAAACCTTTATTATCACGGGTCAGAATCGCATCTAACCCTTGAGCAACTGCACCAAAAATTGGAACAGCATCTTCAAAATCAACCAAACCAGAGTTGAAAGCTGATTCCAAAACCGCTCGATCAATAGGACAAATGACCATAGCAGTCAGCGTTTCTAAAACCGCTTGCCGTGCTTGCTCAACGCTGCGAGTATGTTTGCGAGAAATGTAGAAAATATCCGTGAGCGTTGTCGCTGTAACATAACCGATTAGTTGCCCAGCATCGATCGCTTGAAACAACAACTCCGCATCTTGAAAAAATGGCTCTCGCTGCAACAGAAAATCTAGGACAATGTTGGTATCAATTAAAACTCTAACTAAAGATACTTCTCCACCCGTCGCGCTTCCAACATTGCAGCCACGTCCTCATCTGTCGGTGCGGGTTGGTCTGTCTTTAGCAAGCCTCGCATCCGCTGAATCGCACCAGAACGATCGGCCCTGGCAACTGGCTGATCTTGTAAGGACTCAATAATGGCGCCCACTAACGCCAGGCGATCGCTCGGTGGCAGTTTGAAGACCAGCTCCTTGACTTCTTGTAGTAACATAGACGGCTCCTAAGATTGAAGGTGTCTACCGTCTAGTATGAATGATCGAACGCATATTCTACACACATATTTAAACAGAAACAGATTTCCTCAGCCGTCACACTGAAAAAAGCTATCTTTATTAGATTTGGGAAAAGTCCACTTTAGGGGTGAAAGAGAGTCGATCGAACACGGGGACGATCGCACTGATATAATCCAAATATATAATTCTGATTGAACCGGAAACGATATTATTTATATAACAGGATTAAAGCTATGTCTCGCCTGTCTTCCGGCCTACTTTTTGTTTTCTTATTGCTATTTCCCTCGAAAACCTTTGCCCAAATCATCCCCGATAATACCCTGGGCACGGAAAGTTCGCGGACAGTTCCCGATACTATCAACAATTTACCCTCAGATAGAATCACTGGCGGCGCAACTCGCGGCGTTAACCTATTTCACAGCTTGCGGGAATTTAACATCCGTGAAGGGCGGGGAGCTTATTTTGAAAATCCCAGCGGAATTACCAACATATTCACCCGCGTTACGGGCCCAAACTCCTCAAATATTTTAGGAACTCTGGGAGTTTTAGGCAACGGTAACTTATTTTTAATTAATCCCAAAGGAATTATATTCGGCCCGAACGCTCGGTTAGATTTGCGCGGTTCCTTTATCGGTTCAACCGCTGACAGTATTGTGTTTAATAACGGCGTTGAATTCAGCAGCACCAACCCACAAACATCTCCGCTGTTAACAGTTAATATTCCCGTTGGTTTAAGATTTAGAGACAATCCCGGTGCAATTGTCAATCAATCGACGGCTGTAGGAAAGGTAAATCTCCCAGCCTCTGCTGTACCAATCCCGATTAGCGATCGAGTTGGTTTAGCAGTAGAACCCGGTCAAACTTTAGCACTGATTGGCGGCGACATCCAACTGCAAGGCGGCAATTTAACCGCCAGCGGCGGACAAATTTTACTCGGTAGCGTCGCCAGTCCCGGATTAGTTAATTTTGCACTGGCTCCTCCTGTTGCTCAGCAGGGGAATTTAGCTTTAAATTATGACAATATTCAAAACTTCGGCAATATTCAAATATCCGATGGAACGCTTATCAACACCAGCGGAATTGGTGGTGGCAGAGTAGAGTTAAAAGGTGGAAATGTCGCCCTCAGCGGGTCGCGAATTTATGCACTGACACTGGGAAATATTGATGGCAGAGGTATCGATATCAGCGCCCAAAAGTTACGATTGGAAAACGGCACGCAATTTTCTACCCTGACTCTAGGAGATGGTGCAGGAGGCAATATCAATTTCCGCGCTGCTGATTCAGTAGAAATGATCGGGCTGGGAGTTGAGGGCTATCAACAGCTTTCAATTAAATATTTGGTATCGGGAACTACAGACCCGTTTGACCCGCTATTTGTGCTATTTAATGCTAGTGCTGGCGCTGGTTCGGGGGGGAATATTACGATCGACACCGGGCGCTTGCTCTTCAACAATGGGGTAGTAGGTAGCGGCATCACTTTTGGTGGTGGAAATGGCGGAAATTTAATCATTCGCGCCAATACTTTTGAGATGGTGGGTTCTGGAATCAACAACGGGACAGCTAAAGAAAGTACCGGTGCGGGAGGAAGCATTAGTGTTGATGTCGCGAGATTAATTATGCGCGACGGTTCTATTCTCGGTACGACGAGCTACAGCAGCGGCCCGTCGGGGAATATCAACATTAAAGCTGCGGAATCAGTAGAATTGTCTAACAGCGGCCCGACAACAGTTGTGTCAACCGGAATTAGCACCCTGAGTATCGGCTCTAACGGAAGGGCGGGGAATATTAACGTCGATACCAAGCGGTTGACTCTCTCTGGGGGTTCTGCGTTTACAGTAGGAACGGGTGTGTTAATTGGCAGGTTTTTGTTTTCTAGGGATGGGGGGCCTGCTGGAAATTTAACAGTTACGGCTAGTGAATCAGTAGAAATTTCAGGTATTTCTCAACTTTTGACTAGCGGAATTCAGAGTGCTAGTGCGCTGAGTTCTGGAACTTTGAGCTCTAGTCGGGGCGGGGATATTCGCATTGATACGCCCAGCTTAACCGTGCGGGATGGGGGGGTAATTTCTACGAGTTCTTTGGGGGTGGGAGATGTGGGGAATATTACTGTTAATGCCGATCGCATTGAGGTCAGCGGCAGCGGAAATAATGGTCTGTTTGTCAGTACAATTGATGCTTCGGTGGGCAAGATATTTGGTACTAATCCTAATGCTACGGCAAATGCGGGTTCGTTGAATCTGAATGCCGATCGACTAATTGTCCGAGATGGAGCTACAGTGACAGTGCAGGCTACGGGAACCGGACGCGCTGGTAATATCAATGTTGTCGCAAATTCGATCGCTCTTGACAACAAAGCGATGATTGACGGTACGACTGTATCCGGTACTGGAGCCAATATTAACCTGCAAGCGCGAGACATCCAGTTGCGCCACAACAGCCAAATTACCACCGATGCAGGCAGTTCAGACGGCGGAAATATCAATATTAACAGTGAGATTCTTGTCGCCCTCCCGCAAGAAAATAGCGACATCACAGCCAACGCCCGCACAGCAGGCGGCGGTCGCGTAAATATCAATGTTCCCAATGTTTTTGGTTTTACAGCAGCGAGTCGCGAACAAGTCAGAAACAGGTTGGGGCTCAGTGACGCCGAATTTGCAGCGTTGCAAGTAAGTCCTACATCTCTGCTTCCAAGCAGCGACATCGCGGCTATTTCTCAAAGTGGCGGCCCGGCTTTGCAAGGGGCGGTAACATTTAGTTCTGTTGGGGTGAATCCCGTTCAAGGTTTAGTGGAACTGCCGCAAAATGTGGTGAATCCGGCTGCGTTAATTGCTGCAAATCCCTGCATCCAAGGAGCCGAGAACGAGTTTACCGTGACGGGTCGGGGGGGATTGCCACCGAGTCCTCACGAGGTTCTCAGCAGCAATTCTAGCCAGTTTAATTGGGTGGAACCAGCGGTAGGTGGAAGTCAGCAAGTAGAAGGCCAAAAAGCATCCATAGAAGTTCGGCCAACAGAAATTATTCCTGCTCAAGGTTGGGTAATGGACGATCGAGGAAAAGTAAGGCTGGTAGCCTATAATTCTGGTGGTGGTGCATCTATTCGCAGTCCGAAACCGACGGGTGTTTGCGTACCTCGATAGGTACTCTTCAGGTTTTAGCTAACCCCTCCCTATTTTTCTAATATTAAATTAACCAGACTTCAAAGATGCGCCGCCAATCTTCCGCCCTATTTTTTGCATTGTTACTGCTGTGTCCTTTCCCCGCGATCGCCCAAATCATCCCCGATAATAGCTTGGGTGCAGAAAGTTCTCGCACAGTTCCCGACACGATTAATAACTTACCATCGGACAGAATAGAAGGCGGTGCAACTCGCGGCGTTAACCTCTTTCACAGTTTACGCGAATTTAACATCCGTGAAGGGCGGGGAGCCTATTTTGCCAATCCCAGCGGAATTGCCAACATCTTCACCCGCGTTACTGGTGGCAATCCTTCTAATATTTTAGGAACTCTGGGAGTTTTGGGGAACGGCAACTTGTTTTTAATTAACCCAAAAGGGATTGTCTTTGGCCCCAACGCTCGGTTAGATCTGCGGGGCTCATTTATCGGTTCAACTGGTAGCGGAATTCTTTTTGATAATGGCTTTGAATTTAGTGCAGCTAATTCTAATGCAGTGCCATTGTTAGCAATTAATATTCCTGTGGGTTTAAGATTTAGAGAAAATCCCGGCACAATTGTTAACTCTTCCCAAACAATGGCCCCCAAATCAGCCTTACCGCCACTACCCATAGAAATTCCGGCTTTTGAAAAACTCGGTTTAGCAGTAGACCCCGGTCAAACTTTAGCATTAATTGGCGGTGACCTTCAACTCCAAGGAGGAAATCTAACTGCTTATACCGGACAAATTCTTCTAGGTAGTGTCAAGAGTCCAGGTTTAGTGCAATTTGAACCAACAGCTTTAGGTCTGAATTTAAACTATAGCAATATTCAGAACTTCGGCAATATTGAAATGAACGGTGCATTTATAAATACCAGCGGATTAGGAGGTGGGAAAGTCGATATTCGAGGTGGAAATATTAATCTTAATGGTTCAGGAATTTATGGACTGACACTCGGAAATATCGATGGTAGAGGCATTAATATCAATTCCCAAAACTTGCGAGTAGAGGGGGGGGCGCAAATTTTCGCCTCCACACTGGGAGAAGGGAGAGGAAGCGATATCAACATCCGCGCTACTGACTCACTAGAAATGATTGGGTTGGGAATTGAGGGCTATCAGCAGCTTACAGAAAATTTTCAGACATCTGGAACAGGCAATCCCTTTATTTCGCAAATTGTTCTGTTTACTAGCGCTATTGGCAGTGGAGCCGCCGGAGACATTAACCTTGAAGCGGGACGGCTGTTGATGAGCAATGGGGTAGTGGGCGGTGCCCCCACCTTTGGTGCTGGGAATGGCGGAAATTTGAATATCCGCGCCAACACCGTCGAACTCGTCAGTTCAACGCTCTATAACGGAACAACGAACGCAACCACTGGTCAAGGCGGAAACATCACTGTGGAAGCCCAACGGTTAATTCTGCGCGATGGTGGTGCTTTTGCCAGCTTCAGCCGTAGTGATGGAGCATCGGGGAATATCGCGATTAAAGCGAGTGAATCTGTGGAATTGTCGGGTAGTCTTCCTGTAGGTCTAGGGCAAACTCGGCTCGGCACGAATACTTTTGATAGTAATGGAAAAGGTGGGGATATTACGATCGACACTAAGCGGCTGAGTGTTTCTAATGGAGCCACAATTAGTTTAACTACGGGTGCGATTTTTGGCGAAGTCGTGTTTTCTACAAGTGGGGGGACGGGAGGAAATTTAACTGTGAGAGCCTCCGAGTCTATAGAAGTCAGCGGCGAGTCAAGATTTTTGGCGAATGCGGGCTATGTAGCAAGTTCTTTTGTTACTCAAACTGCAAGTTCTGGTAGAGGTGGAGATATCCGCCTCTCAACACCTAAACTAACTGTGCAGAATGGCGGGGTTATTTCTGCGGCTTCTTTGGGTATAGCAGATGCAGGAGATATTACAATTAATGCCGATCGCTTAGAAGTGCAAGGTATTGGGAGTAACAGTGGGTTGAGGAGTGGAATTGAAGCCTCGGCTGGTAGGGCGTTTAATGCTGTCAATTCCACTGCTAGCGGAAATGCAGGCTCGTTGAATTTGAATGCTAATCAATTGATTCTTCGGGATAGTGCAGTGGTTAATGTTGAATCTTCAGGAACAGGTAGGGCTGGCAATATTAATGTTGTAGCTAACTCCATTGCCCTGGACAATAAAAGCATAATTGATGGCACAACGGTCACTGGTTCCGGTGCTAATATTCACCTGCAAGCGCAAGATATTCAGTTACGGCGCGGTAGCCGAATTACCACCGATGCAGGTATTTCTGAGGGTGGTAATATCAGAATTAATAGCGATATTTTGGTAGCTTTACCGCGAGAAAATAGTGATATTACAGCTAATGCTCGCACAGCTAGGGGCGGACAAGTTACGGTCAATGTACCAAATATATTTGGCTTTACAAGCCTTAACCGCGAACAAGCCAGGAGTAGTTTAGGACTGACTGATGCTGAATTTGCAGCGTTGCAACTAAGTCCTACATCTTTAATTCCTACCAGCGATATTGCGGCTATTTCCCAAAGTAGCGGCCCGGCTTTGCAAGGTAGTGTAACATTTAGTGCTTCTGGGGTGAATCCTGCTCAAGGTTTAGTGGAACTGCCGCAAAATGTTGTCGATCCGGCTGCGTTAATTGCTGCAAATCCCTGCACGCAACGGGCCGGGAGCGCATTTACCGTCACTGGCAAAGGAGGAGTGCCACCGAGTCCGAATGATGCCCTCAGCAGCGCTGCATCGCCATTGCCTTGGGTGGAACCAGCGGTAGGTGAAAGTCAGCAAGTAGAAGGCAAAAGAGCATCCATAGACGTTCGGCCAACAGAAATTATTCCCGCTCAAGGTTGGGTAATGGATGAGCAAGGAAAAGTAACGCTGGTAGCGTATAATTCAGGTGGTGGTACATCTCTTCGCAGTCCGAAATCGACGGGTGTTTGCGTACCTCGATAGGTATTCTTTAGGTTTTAGCTAATCCATCGCTATTTTCCTAAAATTAAATTAACTAGACTTAAAAGATGCCCCGCCAATCTTCCGCCCTATTTTTTGCATTTTTACTGCTGTTTCCTTTCCCTGCGATCGCTCAAATCATCCCCGATAATTCCCTGGGCGCGGAAAGTTCACGGACTGTTCCCGATACTATCAACAACCTACCCTCAGATAGAATCACTGGCGGTGCAACTCGCGGAGCCAATTTATTTCACAGTTTACAACAATTTAACGTGGGTGAAGGCAGAGGAGCCTATTTTGCCAATCCTAACGGGATTGCGAATATTTTTACCCGCGTTACTGGTGGCAACCCTTCTAATATTTTAGGTGTCTTGGGAGTTCTAGGTAATGCCAACTTGTTTTTACTTAATCCGAAAGGGATAGTATTTGGCCCCAATGCTCGGTTAGATGTGCGCGGCTCATTTATCGGTTCAACGGCAAGCGGCATTTTCTTTGACAATGGCTTTGAATTTAGCAGCGCCAATCCAAGTGCAGTGCCATTGTTAGCGATTAATATTCCTGTAGGTTTGAACTTTAGAGAAAATCCCGGCACAATCGTTAACACTTCCCAAGCAATAGGCTCCACACCCACCTTACCGCCACTGCCCGTAGAAATTCCTGTTTCTAACAAACTTGGTTTAGCAGTAGATCCCGGTCAAACCTTAGCCTTAATTGGTGGAGAGATTCAACTGCAAGGTGGAAATTTAACAGCTTATACCGGACAAATATTACTGGGAAGTGTGAAAAGTCCCGGTTTAGTACAATTTGAGCCAACAGCTTTAGGTTTGAATTTAAACTATGGGAATATTGAGAACTTCGGCAATATTGAAATGAATGGTGCATTTATAAATACCAGCGGATTAGAAGGTGGCAGAATAGACATCAGGGGCGGAAACGTCACCCTTAACGGTTCGCGAATTTTGGCGCTGACGCTCGGAAATATTAATGGTAGAGGTATTGACATCAATGCTCAACAGTTGCGAGTAAATAGAGGGTCGCAAATTTCAACCGTAGCGCTAGGAGATGGGGCGGCGGGCAATATTAATATCCGCGCTACTGACTCAGTAGAAATGAGCGGCATTGGATTTGAGAGTTATCAACAGTTTTTACAGAATTATTTGAGATCTGGAACAGGCAATCCTTTAGATCCGCAAATTGTTTTGAGCACTGCTACTCTTGGCAGGGGAGTCGCAGGCGCGATCGCAATTGATACGGGAAGACTGCTGATCCGCAACGGTAGCCTAGTAGGTAGCTCTACATTTGCTAGTGGTAATGGTGGAAATATCACCATCCGTGCCGAGGTTTTCGATCTAGCTGGCTCTGCGATTAACAGTGGCACATTTGTTGGGAGTACCGGGATCGGCGGAAATATCACCTTTGAGGGCGAAAGGTTGATAGTGCGTGATGGTGCTGCGATCAGCAGCGTTACCCGCAGTAGGGCAGCATCAGGAAATATCAATATTAAAGCGAATGAATCATTAGAAATTTTACGTACTCCCGCTGGCAGTGTCCTACAAACTATCATAAGTACAACCGCTCTCGGTCAGAATGGAAATGCGGGAAACATTACCATTAATACCAAGAAATTGACTATCTCTGGTGGTGCTGGGATTAACTCATCGAGTGGTGCAGCGATTGGCACTCAACTATTAAATACGACTGGAGGTTTAGGAGGTAATGTAACCATTAGAGCTAGCGAGTCGATAGAAATAGGAGGTGTTTCTGAAATTTTGGCAAATGGGCGTAGGAGTATTAGTTTTATCGCTAGTGACACCTACTCATCGAATCGGGGAGGGGATATCTACATTTCCACACCTGTGTTATTGCTACGGAGTGGGGGATTTATTTCTGCTGGTTCTTTTGGTACAGCAGATGCCGCTAACGTCACAATTGATGCACAAAAAGTGGAACTTATCGGTAATGGGAATCCTGGTGAATTTAGCAGTGCCATTCAGGCTTCCGTTGGCTTTTTATACCAGTTGAGGAATCCCAATGCTAGGGCGAATGCGGGTTCGTTGAATTTCAATGTTAACCAATTGAGGCTGCGGGATAGCGCAACGGTTAATGTTCAGGCATTAGGAACGGGACAGGCTGGTAATATTAATGTTAGAGCTGACTCAATTGCTCTGGAAAATAAAGCCAGCATCAATGCTTCTACTGACTCTGGCGGCGGGGGAAATGTTAACATCAGGGCGCCAGATATCCAGTTGCGCCGAGGGAGCAGAATTACAACTGATGCAAGTATTTCTGAGGGTGGCAATATCAACATTAAAAGCGATATTCTGGTGGCTTTACCCAACGAAAATAGCGATATTACTGCTAATGCGCGATCGGCCGGGGGTGGTCGGGTTAATATTAATGTCCCCAATGTTTTCGGGTTTACATCAGTCACTCGTGAACAGGTTCGAGCGAGTTTGGGATTAACAGATGCTCAATTTGGTGCGTTGCAAGTAAGTCCTACTTCTCTAGTTCCTACCAGCGATATTGCGGCTATTTCCCAAAGTAGCGGCCCGGCTTTGCAAGGTACTGTAACATTTAGTTCTTCTGGAGTGAATCCTGCTCAAGGTTTAGTGGAACTGCCGCAAAATGTTGTCGATCCGGCTGCTTTAATTGCGGCAAATCCCTGCACGCAAGAGGCCGAGAGCGAGTTTACCGCTACTGGGAAAGGAGGAGTGCCAGCAAGTCCTAATGATGCCCTCAGCAGTGCTGCATCGCCGTTTCCGTGGGTGGAAGAGGCAGGAAGAGGGAATCAGGAAGAAGGGATTGAGATCGAGGGGGGAAGTGGTTCGAGGGAAGAAGGCATTCGGCAAGAGGAAGTTGTTCCGGCGCAAGGTTGGGTGGTGAATGCAAAAGGGGAGGTGACGCTTGTTGGATATAATCCGGGTAATGTTGCTGACTCTCGCAATCCTCGGCAGAATTCTGGTTGTGTGCCGCGTTGAAATTATGTTTTTTTAAACCGCAGATGTAGGCGGATTAACGCAGATAAAGAATAAGATGGATTTGGGTTAGTTAGTATGTGTGTCTGCATCTGTAATTTTATTTTTTAAATATGAAGTTTCCTCGATCGCTCCGACAGGTAATCCTGTTATTTGTGATGTCCTGTCTGCTATCCGTTGCGATTCCTCCCGGAGTTGGTCAGGTTAATCCACCACCAGCGGTGCACCTTGTCCGTCAAGCTCGAACTCTATACCAAGAGGAACGTTTTTCGGAAGCTGTACCGCTATTGCAGCAAGCGGCGGCGCAGTTTGAGGCAAAAGGCGAAAATCTCGATCGCGCCACAGCTTTGAGCAATTTAGCTGCAACCTACGGGCAGTTGGCGCTTTGGGAACAGGCAGAACAAGCTGTGAATTCGAGCTTGGCGGTTGTGCGAACACAGGCAAAAACTCCCGAACAGCAGCGGATTTTGGCTGAAACTCTCAACATTCAAGGACAGTTGCAACTTGAACGGGGGCAGACTCAAGATGCGATCGAGATTTGGACGCAAGCTGCTAAAATCTTCGAGCAAATTGATAGAAAAAACCAATTTTTTCACGTTCAAATTAATCAAAGTCGGGCTTGGGAAACTCTCGGACTTTACCCCAGAGCTTGCAAAATGCTGTTAGCTTATTTTAAGCTGGAAAACCAAACCTGCGAAGTTTCGACGGCGGGTTTGGAAACTTTGAAAAATGGGTCGGTTTCCCTCGAACAAGTCCGGGCAATTCATGCTTTAGGGCGGGTACTGCGGGTTTTGGGACAACTCGAACGATCGCAGGATGTGCTGTTGGCTGGACTCGAAGCAGCCCAAAAATTAGGTAGCCGACCAGAGGAGGCTGCAATTTATCTCAACCTGGGCAATACGGTACGGGCTAAAAGCAATAAACCGGGTTTGACACCCGAACAGCGGGGTGATTGGGAACGCTTTGCCCTAGAGTATTATGCTCGATCGGCACAGGCGATGCCGGATCGAGCTCTCCTACAAATTCAGGCAAAGTTAAACCAATTGAGTTTGTTGGTCGATCGCAAAAATTGGTCTGAAGCGGAGGTTTTGTGGCGTTCCATCGAACCTCAAGTCGCTCAATTTGGGTCGAACCGCGCCGGACTTTACGCTCAAATCAATCTAGCTCAAAGCTTGATGAAATTAGCTCAGTCGCCTGCGAAAACTTTGAGTTTAAGCGAGATTGACACAATGCTCGATCGCTCTGTCGAACCAGCAAACAGTTTGGGCGACAAACGAATACAAGCTTATATTCTGGCAGCTAAAGGCAAACTATCGGAAATCCAACAGCAGTATCAGACAGCGGAAAATATTACAATTCAGGCTTTGAGTTTAGCACCGGCGTTTCAATCTCCCGATATTGCTTACCAATTGTTTTGGCAACTGGGACGGATTCGGAAAGCTCAGGGGAATACAGAAGGGGCGATCGCTCAATATACTCAAGCTGTGAATGTACTGTCTTCTCTGCGGGGCGATTTGGTGACAGTCAATCCCGAAGTGCAATTTTCGTTTCGGGAAAGTGCCGAACCGGTTTATCGGGAATTAGTCGGGCTGCTTTTGCAAGAGGAATCTCCCAGTCAAGCTAAGTTGAAACTGGCGCGCCAAACGGTGGAATCTTTGCAGTTGGCGGAATTAGACAACTTTTTTCGGGATGCTTGCGCTGATGCTAAACCAACGTCGATCGAGGAAATTGATCCTACGGCGGCGGTGATTTATCCGATTATTTTGAGCGATCGTTTGGAGGTAATTTTGTCACTTCCTGGCAAACCTCTGCGCCGCTACACTACTAAGAAGTCTCAAGCCGAGTTGGAAACTGCCTTCAGACAAGCCAAAAATGCCATCAGGCCTGCTGCTTTCCCCCGCAACAGGAGGCAACCCGTTGAACAGGTTTATGACTGGTTAATCCGCCCTGCAGAGGCGGATTTGACCGCCAGCGGGATTAAAACTTTGGTATTTGTGCTCGACGGTTATTTGCGAAATCTGCCGATGGCTGTGCTGCACGACGGTGAAAAGTTTTTGGTAGAAAAATACAGTATTGCTTTAGCGCCGGGACTGCAACTGCTGGCACCGAAACCACTGAGGGAAGTCAAGTTAAAAGTGCTCACCGCTGCCCTCTCCGAAGCGCGTCAAGGCTTCTCGGCTTTGCCGGGGGTGAAGGAGGAAGTTCAACAAATTGCAGCCGAGATGCCGGCGAGTTCGCTGCTGAATGAAGATTTTGTCAGCGGGCGGTTGCACGATCGAATAAAAGCTTTGTCTTACCCGATCGTCCATTTGGCAACTCACGGTCAGTTTAGCTCGAATGCAGCGGATACTTTTATTGTGACTTGGGATCAGAAAGTGAATGTTAAAGAGTTCGATCGACTGCTGCGAGCCCGCACTGGGGAGAAACAACAGCCGATCGAACTTTTGGTTTTGAGTGCTTGCGAAACTGCTTCGGGCGATAACCGCGCGGCTTTGGGTTTGGCCGGGGCCGCAATTCGATCGGGTGCCCGCAGCACCGCCGCCACCCTTTGGCAAGTCAACGACGAATCTACAGCTATCTTTATGACTGAGTTTTACAAACAACTGGCTTCTTCTAAAACCAGCAAAGCTGAAGCCCTCCGCAACGCTCAATTAACTCTGCTGAAAAACCAACAGTATCAGAATCCCTATTTCTGGGCACCTTTCGTGCTTGTGGGCAATTGGCAGTAATTTATTGGAAGGCAGAAGGCAGAATGATTTAGTTATCTAGCAGGTAACGGAGGCGTGTAACGGATATAACGGATAGAAGTCCGAGGGAAGAAGGGCATTCGGCACTTATGCCCTTCTTCCCTCGCCAAGAAACCGGGTTTCTTAGAAAAATAAGGGGTTTAGCAACGAGGTAGTCAGTCAGAAACGGGGTTTCTCGGCCCTGCGTGTAAGTTTTGGAAAAATGCCGATCGCGAGTTCGTGTTCGTTTTTTGTTAAAGATTTGTAAACTGTTAGGAAGTGCTTTCTGCATCTAATATTTTTTCGAGGAGTCCCATGAAGCAACTTTTGATTGCTGAGCGCTTTTGCTTAATTGCCCACGTCTTGTCAATGGCTTTTGGATTGGCAGGGTTGCTGCTGATTTTACCCCGTCCCGAATTGGTGATGAGTTTGCCACCAGCAGGGCAAACGCTATTCCAGTGGGGGATGGCTGGGGGTGGAGTAGTTTATATCATCTTTGGTGCTGCAGCGGTTGCTCTCTATGCCTTGCGGACGTTGGGCACGGGTGCAACTCTGGCTTTTTTACTGCCTTCTGTGTTTTTGTCCTTGAGTAGCGAGTTGTTGGGAACGAGTACGGGTTTTCCCTTCGGCCACTACCATTATTTGAGCGGTTTGGGTTACAAAATTGCAGGCCTGGTTCCGTTTACAATTCCCCTCTCGTGGTTTTATCTGGGACTGGTTTCATACATAATTGCTCGCGCTGGAGTAGCTGGCGGTAAAGGTGAACTCAACTGGGTGCGCCAAATAGGGGCGATCGCCCTTGGTGCTTTGCTGCTAACAGCTTGGGATTTTGTACTAGATCCGGCGATGAGTCAAACTTCTGTGCCTTTTTGGGAGTTTGAGGAACTTGGGGCTTTCTTTGGGATGCCTTACCGCAATTTGGCTGGCTGGATGGGTACGGGGGCGCTATTTATGTCTGTAGCAGCTTTCTTCTGGAGAAAAACACCGATTAAATTAGAGCGATCGGAATTGGGTTTGCCCTTAATTGTTTATTTGGTAAACTTTGCTTTCGGAGCAATTATCACTGTAACTTCGTTGGATTCTCGGTTCTGGTTCCCGACATCGCTAGCGGTGCTTCTGGGCGTAGTTCCGGCGATCGCGTTAAGCTGGATCGCTAAACCCGCAGCAGGTGACGTAACCGAAACAATGCCGTCTTTGGATACATCTGTTATCACGGCTGAAATTCCTCCTCAGCCCGTGGGCGTTTTGCGTAAGTGAGTTGCTAGCGAGCAACTGCGGCTGATTTAGCAAAAATTTACACTAAATTTTGAGCTAGTTTAAAAACCCGGTTTCTACAAGAAACCGGGTTTTTCAGCAGCGATTTTTTCATTCCCAATTCCTGTAATATGTTTGAGGTCAAAATTTTATTAAATTTTTAAATTGATACCACTTACAAAAAAAATTAACTGTAAATAAGCTCCCAATCCATATCCCAATACGGTTCAGTTAAGCTTGATCCCCCCTAAGCCCCCTTTTTAAGGGGGGGACAAGAACTTACTCAAAGTCCCCCTTCTTAAGGGGGATGCGAGGGGGATCTCCGAGGAATAAATAGTTTTAACCCAACCGTATTGCCCCATATCCAGTAAGTCCTTCCCAATTCTTCAATTGTTTAATAGTATGGTTTTCCCGATCGCCCCTCACCTGTTCCCCCAACCGCTGACAAGTATCATCGCTGTCGCATTCCTGCTGCTGCAATTGCCCGCCGCAGCCCTTCTTATGTCGCGTCTGATTAAAGGCCCATCGCGCATCCCGCCCCTGGAACCGGATTCGCCGACGCTGGATTTGTTGGGTGCTTGTACTGCGGTAGTACCGACTTTGAACGAAGCCGATCGCATTTCGCCTTGTTTGGAAGGATTAAGCCGCCAAAGTTACGAACTCCGAGAAGTAATTGTGGTTGACAGCTATTCGGTAGACGGAACCGGAGATTTAGTCAAAGCAGCAGCACAAAAAGACCCCCGGTTTCGCCTGATTAACGACGATCCGCTGCCGGCGGGTTGGGTAGGGCGTCCCTGGGCGCTGAATGCGGGTTTTTTGGCAAGTTCCGAGAAGTGCGAGTGGATTTTGGGCATCGATGCGGATACTGTGCCGCATCCGGGTTTGATTGCGAGTTTACTCAAAACGGCGAAAGCTGGAAATTACGATTTGATTTCGCTGTCGCCGCAGTTTATCCTCAAGTATCCGGGGGAGTTGTGGCTGCAACCTGCTTTGTTAATGACTTTGGTTTATCGGTTCGGGCCGACGGGGACTGGCGGGGATGTGCCGGAACGGGTGATGGCGAACGGTCAGTGTTTCTTGTGTAAGCGCGAGGTTTTGGTGGCATTAGGGGGCTATGAGGTCGCGAGGGGTTCGTTTTGCGATGATGTGACTCTGGCTCGCTATGCGGCTGCTAAGGGCTTTAAGGTGGGCTTTTTGGATGGGGCTAAGGTGTTGCAGGTGCGGATGTATGAGGGGGCGATCGAGACTTGGAATGAATGGGGTCGATCGCTCGATTTGAAAGATGCTGCTTCAAGCGGTCAAATTTGGGGCGATTTGTGGCTGTTGCTGGCGGTTCAAGGTTTGCCGGTGCCGATTGTGTTGTGCTATTTGCTGTTTGGTTCGCTGCCGCCGGTTGGTCTATTTCCGCACTTTTGGCTGTTGGGATTGAATGTATTTTTGGTTGCTGTGCGATCGGCTTTGTGTTTGGCGATCGCACCTTCCTACGATACAACTGGGGCATCGGGTAAATGGCTGTTTTGGCTGTCACCTTTAGCCGATCCGCTGGCGTTTTTGCGAATTCTAATTTCTGCTTTAAATCAGCCTACTCAGTGGCGCGGCCGAAAGTATGAATAACCATTAAATTTTTGCTAGACCTTTTAAAATTGGTAGAAGTGCGATCGCCCTTTTTTACTCAACGGGCGATCGCACTTTTCTCTCTTTCCCTAAACCAGCAGGAAATTAGCCGATGTAATCGCATTGGCACTCACTCCAACCATCACACCTAACTGCTCCCCTGTCAAGAGGTTCTTAATAAGAGTTCCCTGAGTATTTTGAGTTATTTCTAACTGACCAAAACTCAAACCTCCGGTTAATCCAATCAAATCTTGACCCAGGGTAAAATCAGCGATTATATCAAATCCTTGACCAGCTTTTAAGACAAAAATATCATTGCCGCTACCGCCAACCAAACTATCATTGCCTAAGTCTCCGTAAAGGATATCAGAGTCTTTCCCCCCCAGGAGAGTATCATTATCTTCCCCTCCATAAAGAGTATCATTTCCTTCACATCCTCCCAGGATATCGGCTTGTTCGTTACCGCTAATTAAGTCATTACCTACACCGCCGCAGATAGTATCTGAACCTAACTGTCCAAACAGGTAGTCATCACCTAGACTACCAAGCATTATGTCGTTACCTTTGCCTCCATATAAGGTGTCATTATCCTTGCCACCATCGATGAAATCATCATCTTTATCACCAAGAATGATGTCATTACCTTCGCGGCTATTTATGGAGTCATTGCCTTTGCCTCCGAAAATTAAATCGTTGCCCAATTCGCCAAGAACGATGTCGTTTCCTTCATCTCCATAGAGGATGTCGTCACCTTTGCCTCCGGTGATGAAGTCGTTGCCTTGGTTGCCATTAAAGATGTCGTTGCTGGCACCACCATATAAGTTGTCATTCCCGGATTTGGCATCGAATATATTGCCGTTGTTGCTGCCCAATACTTCATCGTTTTTGGCAGTACCTATTTGAACTCCCGCTACACCGAGTATGGTGTTTTCAACTAAATTCGGTTGGTTTAAGTTGGGATAGGCAATGTCATCGCAGATGCAGTCATCATTGGGGATGTTGTTAGTTATTGGTGTTGGTGTTGGTGTTATCGATGGCGTTGGTGCAGGAGTTGGTGTTGGTACAGGTGCAGGAGTTGGTGTTGGTACAGGTGCAGAAGTTGGTGTGGTTACGGGTGCGAGAGTTGGTGTGGTTACAGGTGCAGGAGTTGGTGCAGGGGTTGGTGCAGGGGTTGGTATGGGTGCAGGGGTTGGTGCGGGTGCAGGGGTTGGTGCGGGTGTTGGTGCAGGGGTTGGTATGGGTGCAGGGGTTGGTGCGGGTGCAGGGGTTGGTGCGGGTGCAGGGGTTGGTGCGGGTGCAGGGGTTGGTGCGGTGTCATTGTCAGTATTACTGACTAATACATCGTTGGCATTAACACCGCTGTAATTAATATCGGTACTGGTAGCAGCAGCAGTGAGAATGTTGTAAGCAACATTCCCATCTACTACTAAGTCATCTATTCCGGTGACTGTGACGGTTTGGGGAGTATTCCAGTTAGCATTCGTGAAAGTTAAACTGGGTTTATCTACAGTACCTTCAGCCGTATTATTTGAAGTCGTCCCAATAGTCACATCTGCTGTAGGCTGGCTATCTAGAACTACCGTAAAAGTAGCTGTTCCCCCCGCTTCAGTAGTTGTTAAACCAGTGATGGGAGTGACGGTGATGCCTTTGCTGTCGTTGTCAGTATTAGTAACTGCGACATCATCCGCATTAACACCGCTGTAATTAGTATCGGTACTGGTAGCCGCAGCAGTGACAATGTTGTAAGCAACATTCCCATCTTCTACTAAGTCATCTATTCCTGTAACTGTGACGGTTTGGGGAGTATTCCAGTTAGCATTCGTGAAGGTTAAACTCGGTTTATCTACAGTACCTTCAGCCGTATTATCCGAAGTCGTCCCAATCGTCACATCTGCTGTAGGCTGGCTATCTAGAACTACCGTAAAAGTAGCTGTTCCCCCTGCTTCTGTGGTTGTTAAACCGCTGGTAGGAGTGACGGTGATGCCTTTGCTGTCATTGTCAGTATTAGTGACTGCGACATCATCCGCATCAACACCACTGTAATTAGTATCGGTACTGGTAGCAGCAGCAGTGACAATATTGTAAGCAACATTCCCATCTACTACACTCTCATCTATTCCGGTAACTGTGACGGTTTGGGGAGTATTCCAGTTAGCATTCGTGAAAGTTAAACTCGGTTTATCTACAGTACCTTCTGCCGTATTATCCGAAGTCGTCCCAATCGTCACATCTGCTGTAGGCTGAGTATCTAGAACTACCGTAAAAGTAGCCGTTCCCCCCGCTTCTGTGGTTGTTAATCCGCTGGTAGGAGTGATAGAAATTCCCGCAATATCATCGTCTTGAATCGTGGTGGTTATTGGAGAACCAATAATATTAGCAGTTCCTGGGGCAGTCGCGTTGCTCAGAGTGAGTGCTAGGGTTTCGTTAGGTTCGGTAATTCGATCGCCGACAATGGCCACCGCGATTGTTGCTATGGTAGCATTGGCAGCAAAACTAACCGTACTGCCAGTGGCGGTAACTCCGGTTCCGGTAACAATGGCGTTATTGTAATCGACGCCAGTGGTTGCTGTTCCCCCAAAACTAAAATCAATGCTGCTACTTTGGTTCGTTTCTCCGGTGCGGGTAACGGTGAAACTTACCACTTGAGTACCGCTATTTCCCTCAGTCACTGTGGCGGTACTGCCGACGACGCTGTAAGTAATATCGTTATCGGTAATCTGTGCATTCACAGGTCCAATCGCCAATGTTGTTGGATAATTGGGATCTGTACTGTTGGTAATAGCGTGGGTTATTGCACCTGTATGGTTGTTTTCCGGTAGGGTGTCATCAACAGCACGAACGGTGACAATTTGAGGAGTTTGGCCATTAACATTTGTGAAGGTTAGAATTTGCGTGGCAGCAAAATTCGTTCCATCTAGGCTAACTTCTGCTTGAGTATCCGCTGTCACGGTAACGTCAACATTGCTGGTGGGGAGGGTGTTCAATTGTAGGGTATAAGAATCGGTAATTCCCCCTTCTGTTACTTCGGTACTGCCAGCAGATTGAGTGACGGTAACGCCTGGAGAGTCGTTGTCTGTGTTGGTGACATTGACATCTGGTGGGTTGAGATTGCTATAGTTCGTGTCGGCGGTGGTGGTATCGACAGCGGTGATAATTTGGTAGGCAATATCACCGTCAGCCACCACATCGTCTACACCGGTGATTGTGGCGGTTTGGTAAGCGTTCCAATTGGTGGAATTAAAGGTGAGGTTAGCGGGTAAAACGGTGCCTTCTGCTGTGTTGGTGCTGGTTAAGCCAAGGATGACATCGGCGGTGGGTTGGCTGGTTAAGCGGATGTCAAACGTAGCTTGACCTGCGAATTCGCTGGTATTGCCGCTAATCGGGAGGATTTGAAAGCCAGCGGTGTCGTTGTCGGTGATGGTGAAACTACCTGTGGTGGTGGTTCCTAATTGAAGGCCTGCTGATGGATTGCTAATGGTGAGGTTGGCAGTTTCATCAATTTCGGCGATTTGGTCGTCGGTAATGGTGAAGGTGACAGAACCGCTGGTGGCGCCATCGGCGATGGTTATTTGGGTGGGAATTGTGCCGGTGAAATCAGCAGGCGTGGCAACTCCAGTTAAGGCGAGGTTGACGGTTTGGTTGCCGACTACAGGTGCGGCGGCTGTAGCAGTGACGGTGATGCTGGTTGTTCCGGCTTCGGTGCCGGTGGTGGGAGAAACGGAGAGGTTAACTGTGGGGAAATCGTTATCGGTAATCGCAACGTCACCCGATAAAGTAGTTCCCAGTGTAACACCACTAGAAGGAGTAGAAATAGTGAAAGTCCCTGTTTCACTTCCTTCGATTAGTGCATCATCATTAACATTAACCGTAAAGGAACCTGTGGTTTGACCGTTAAGAATGGTAATGTTAGTGGGAATTGTGCCGTTAAAGTCAGCAGCAGTGGCAGTTCCAGACAGAGCCACATTTACAGTTTGATCTCCGACAACTGCGCTGGATGCTGTGGCGGTGACGGTGATAACTGGACTTCCGGTTTCTGTACTTGTGACTGGGGAAACTGAGAGGTTGACTGTGGGGAAGTCGTTGTCGGTAATTGCAACGTTACCTGTTGTCGTATTTCCCAGTGTGATACCGCTAGAAGGAGTCGAGATTGTGAAAGTACCTGTTTCACTCCCTTCTACCAAGGTATCATCATTAACATTAACGGTAAAGGAACCTGTAGTTTGACCAGCAGGAATGGTAATAAGAGTGGGAATTGTACCAGTGAAGTCGGCAGCAGTGGCAGTTCCAGACAGAGCCACATTTACAGTTTGATCTCCGACAACTGCTTGAGATGCTGTGGCGGTGACAGTAATAACTGGACTTCCGGTTTCTGTACTTGTGACTGGGGAAACTGAGAGGTTGACTGTGGGGAAGTCGTTGTCGGTAATTGTTAGTGTAGCAGTAGTATTGGCGGCAACTGGATCGAGAAAGTAGTTAAAATTGTTGGTATCAGCAGTGACGTTGACTTTGACTGTTTCCCCTGGGTTGATAATAGCATCATCAATGGGGACGGCATTGAGGACAGCGGTAGTTGCACCAGCGGCAATGGTGAAAGTATTAGCAGTAACAGCCGTGATATTCGTACCCGCCGTTAAGGAGTAGTGACCAGGAGTAGCGGCGGTACTGTCGGTGGTGTTGAAGTTGACGACTATGCCACCAGCGGGCGCGGCAGTATCAAGGGTGATATTAAATGTGCCAGTGGTGGGGCCGGTTTCGGTGGGAGTAGTACCTGCGGCGATGCTGACTTTGGGGGTGGTGTTGAGCAGGATGGAGGCGTTGTAGCTGTAGTAGTTCGCCACAGCTAAGTCTGGTTTCCCGTCGCCGTTGATGTCGCCGATGCTGACGGAGTAGGGGCCATCGCCAGTAGCGAAGGTGACACCGGTGGCGAAGGTGGGGGTGGTGGCGTTGGTGGGGGTGGTATTGAGCAGGATGGAGGCGGTGTTGCTGAAGCTGTTCGCCACAGCTAAGTCTGGTTTGCCGTCGCCGTTGATGTCGCCGATGCTGACCTCTCTGGGGTTAGTGCCAGTAGGGAAGGTAACTTGGGTGGCAAAAGTGGGGGTGGTGGCGTTGGTGGGGGTGGTGTTGAGCAGGATGGAGGCGGTGTTGCTGTCACTGTTCGCCACAGCTAAGTCGGGGCGGCCGTCGCCGTTGAAGTCGCCGATGCTGACGGCGACGGGGAAACTGCCAGTAGGGAAGGTGACTTGGGTAGCAAAAGTGGGGGTGGTGGCGTTGGTGGGGGTGGTGTTGAGCAGGATGGAGGCGGTGTCGCTGCCGTTGTTCGCCGTAGCCAAATCGGGTTTCCCGTCGCCGTTGATGTCGCCGATGCTGACTGATCTGGGGTAACCGCCAGCGCCAGTAGGGAAGGTAACTTGGGTGCCAAAAGTGGGGGTGGTGGCGTTGGTGGGGGTGGTGTTGAGCAGGATGGAGGCGGTGTTGCTGTCAGTGTTCGCCACAGCTAAGTCGGGGCGGCCGTCGCCGTTGAAGTCGCCGATGCTGACTGATCTGGGGCTAGTGCCAGTAGGGAAGGTAACTTGGGTGGCAAAAGTGGGGGTGGCGGCTCCGGTGGGGGTGGTGTTGAGCAGGATGGAGGCGGTGTTGCTGTCTATGTTCGCCACAGCTAAGTCGGGGCGGCCGTCGCCGTTGATGTCGCCGATGCTGACGGAGTAGGGGCCAGTGCCAGTAGCGAAGGTGACTTGGGTGGCGAAGGTGGGGGTGGTGGCGTTGGTGGCGGTGGTGTTGAGCAGGATGGAGGCGGTGTTGCTGCCTATGTTCGCCACAGCTAAGTCTGGGCGGCCGTCGCCGTTGAAGTCGCCGATGCTGAGAAAAAAGGGGCTACTGCCAGTAGGGAAGTCAACTTTGGGGGCGAAGCCGAGCACGCCGCTGTAAGTTTTGAGGGTGTTGGCGTTAAATGGTACTGGGGTGGAAATATCCCCGATTTGTACTTCTAGGTTCCAGTCTCCTCCTAATTCAGCGCTGCCGGTGGGGGTGGCTGAGGCGGCGATGTTGGCATCAGTGATTTCACTGAGTCGCTTGAGGAAGTTGTGACCGGCTTCTCCTTTGGCTACTTCGCATCCATATAAGAGAATGTCGGCGTTTTGGGTGAGGGCTTTTCCCCACTGTTTGAGCTGTTGGCTGCAATTTTCTAGATTGTTCTCATTGAGTTCTTCTGTGCCGAGGTTGACGCTGCCTGGGCTGCCGTGTGAAAGGATGTGTAGGGCTGAAATATTTTTTTGATTATTTAAAGCGTTAGTAATTTGTTCGATCGCGCTCAAATTTTCCTTTAAAATGAAAACTTGAGCGCGATCTATGTTTTGAATAAGGCTTTGGTAATCTTGAACTGAGTCATCTACGAAAATAATTTGCTTGTTCATGGTAGATTACCGGATACATTATATAGGATTAGTGTACCAGAGCCATCCGGGTATGTAACCACCTTTAAGGAAACTTTATATTGAGGAGACAAAAGTTATGAATAACGATCGCGCAATTTTGAATACATCCCAAGAACACGAGATTTTTGGCGATCGCGATTTGCCATCTTGGTTAACTTCTCAACAAATCAGCCTCGCTTGCACTACCTATCAAACCAGCAGGTTAATGTTAATTGGTGCTGTGCCAGAAACGAACAGAATCTCGGCTTTTTGGCGAATATTCGATCGCGCAATGGGGCTTTTCTGTACGCCGGAACGCATTTATTTAAGTTCCAAATATCAACTCTGGCAATTAGATAATGTGCTAGCGGAGGGAGGACAACATCAAGGTTACGATCGCCTTTACATCCCTCGCATCGCCCACACCACAGGTGATATCGACATTCACGATATCGCTGTCGATAAAAATAATCAAATCATTTTTATTAGCACTTTGTTTAATTGTATCGCTACATTGAGCGATCGCCACAGTTGTAAACCTTTATGGAAACCGCAATTTATCTCACAATACATCAACGAAGACCGCTGTCACCTCAACGGTTTGGCAATGGTAGCTGGGGAGGCGAAATATGTCACAGCGTCGAGTCAGTCGGATGTGGTGGATGGCTGGCGCGATCGCAGAAAAAATGGCGGTATAGTTATTGATATTGAATCTAATGATATCATCGTCACAGGATTGTCAATGCCGCACTCACCCCGCTGGTATCAAGACAAATTGTGGTTGCTGAATTCGGGGCGGGGAGAATTAGGATATGTGGATTTAGAGACAGGGAAATTTGAGGCAATTGCGTTTTGTCCGGGATATGTCCGAGGACTAGCTTTTTGGCAAAATTGGGCAATTGTTGGACTCTCGAAACCGAGGGGTGGTGACAATACTTTTAGCGGTTTAGAATTGGATGAGTTATTGGTAGCAAAGGATGCTGAGCCTCGATGTGGTATGATGGCGATCGATTTGACTACTGGGGCGATCGTTCACTGGTTGCGGTTTGAAGGGATTGTTACGGAACTTTATGATGTGCAGGTGATTCCGGCAGTGCAAAAGCCGATGGCGTTGGGTTTTCAAACGGATGAAATTGCTCAGTTAATTACTTTGGAACTTTAACCGCAGATGGTGGCGGATGTACGCGCTATGGACGCGGATAAATGTTTACAGGATTTACCCACGGGGTGTGAGAGTAATATCGATCGTTGTAGCAAGACCTTTTAAAATTGGTAGAATTGCGAGATCTCTTTTGGATCGAATGGGATCTCGCACTTTTCTTCCTTTCCTAAATCAGCAGGAAATTAGCAGATGTAATCGCATTGGCACTCACTCCAATCATGACACCTAGCTCCTCTCCTGTCAAGACATTTTTGATGAGAGTTCCCTGAGTATTTTGAGTGATTGCTAACTGACCAAAACTCAAACCTCCGGTTAATCCAATCAAATCTTGACCGACTGTAAAATCAGCGATTATGTCAAATCCTTGACCAGCTTTTAAGGCAAAAATATCGTTGCCGCTACCGCCAATCAAACTATCATTACCCAAGTCTCCGTAAAGGATATCAGAGCCTTTTCCCCCTAGGAGAGTATCATTATCTTCCCCTCCATAAAGAGTATCATTTCCTTCACATCCTCCCAGGATATCGGCTTGTTCGTTACCGCTGATGAAATCATTACCTACACCCCCGCAGATAGTATCTGAACCTAACTGTCCAAACAGGGAGTCATCACCTTGACTACCAAGAATTATGTCGTTACCTTTGCCTCCATATAAAACGTCATTCTCCTTGCCACCATCGATGAAATCATCATCTTTATCACCAAGAATGATGTCATTACCTTCGCGGCCATTTATGGAGTCATTGGCTTTGCCTCCAAAGATTAAATCATTGCCCAACTCACCAAGTACGATGTCGTTTCCTTCATCTCCAAATAGGATGTCATCACCTTTGCCTCCGCTGATGAAATCATTGCCTTGATTACCATTAAAGATGTCGTTGCTGGCACCACCATATAAGTTGTCATTCCCGGATTTGGCATCGAATATATTGCCGTTGTTAGTGCCGAGAAATTCCTCGTTTTGGGCAGTGCCTATTTGAATTCCCGATACACCAAGTATGGTGTTTTCAACCGAGTTAGGTTGGTTTAAATTGGGATAGGCAATGTCATCGCAGATGCAGTCATCGTTAGGGATGTTGTTGGTTGTTGGTGTTGGTGTTACCGATGGTGTTGGCGTCGGTGTTTCTGCAGGGGTTGGTGCAGGGGTTGGTGCAGGGGTTAGTCCAGGGGTTGGTGCAGAGATTGGTGCGGGTGTGGGTGTGGGTGTTGGTGTTTCCCCAGGGATTGGTGCGGGTGTGGGTGTTGGTGTTGGTGTTTCCCCAGGGATTGGTGCGGGTGTTGGTGTTTCCGCAGGGATTGGCGCGGGTGTTGGTGTGGGTGTTGGTGTTTCCCCAGGGATTGGTGCGGGTGTGGGTGTTGGTGTTGGTGTTTCCCCAGGGAATGGTGCGGGTGTGGGTGTTGGTGTTGGTGTTTCCCCAGGGAATGGTGCGGGTGTTGGTGTTGGTCTTGGTGTTTCCCGAACGATTGGTGCGGGTGTGGGTGTTGGTGTGGGCGCGGGTGTTGGTGCGGTGTCGTTGTCAGTATTAGTAACTGCGACATCATCCGCATTAACACCACTGTAATTAGTATCGGTACTGGTAGCAGCAGCAGTGACAATGTTGTAAGCAACATTCCCATCTACTACTAATTCATCTACTCCGGTAACTGTGACGGTTTGGGGAGTATTCCAGTTAGCATTCGTGAAAGTTAAACTCGGTTTATCTACAGTACCTTCAGCCGTATTATCCGAAGTCGTCCCAATCGTCACATCTGCTGTAGGCTGGCTATTGAGAACTACCGTAAAAGTAGCTGTTCCCCCTGCTTCTGTGGTTGTTAAACCGCTGGTAGGAGTGACGGTGATGCCTTTGCTGTCATTGTCAGTATTAGTAACTGCGACATCATCCGCATTAACACCGTTGTAATTAGTATCGGTACTGGTAGCAGCAGCAGTGACAATGTTGTAAGCAACATTCCCATCTACTACTAAGTCATCTATTCCGGTGACTGTGACGGTTTGGGGAGTATTCCAGTTAGCATTCGTGAAAGTTAAACTGGGTTTATCTACAGTACCTTCAGCCGTATTATTTGAAGTCGTCCCAATAGTCACATCTGCTGTAGGCTGGCTATCTAGAACTACCGTAAAAGTAGCTGTTCCCCCCGCTTCAGTAGTTGTTAAACCAGTGATGGGAGTGACGGTGATGCCTTTGCTGTCGTTGTCAGTATTAGTAACTGCGACATCATCCGCATTAACACCGCTGTAATTAGTATCGGTACTGGTAGCCGCAGCAGTGACAATGTTGTAAGCAACATTCCCATCTTCTACTAAGTCATCTATTCCTGTAACTGTGACGGTTTGGGGAGTATTCCAGTTAGCATTCGTGAAGGTTAAACTCGGTTTATCTACAGTACCTTCAGCCGTATTATCCGAAGTCGTCCCAATCGTCACATCTGCTGTAGGCTGGCTATCTAGAACTACCGTAAAAGTAGCTGTTCCCCCTGCTTCTGTGGTTGTTAAACCGCTGGTAGGAGTGACGGTGATGCCTTTGCTGTCATTGTCAGTATTAGTGACTGCGACATCATCCGCATCAACACCACTGTAATTAGTATCGGTACTGGTAGCAGCAGCAGTGACAATATTGTAAGCAACATTCCCATCTACTACACTCTCATCTATTCCGGTAACTGTGACGGTTTGGGGAGTATTCCAGTTAGCATTCGTGAAAGTTAAACTCGGTTTATCTACAGTACCTTCTGCCGTATTATCCGAAGTCGTCCCAATCGTCACATCTGCTGTAGGCTGAGTATCTAGAACTACCGTAAAAGTAGCCGTTCCCCCCGCTTCTGTGGTTGTTAATCCGCTGGTAGGAGTGATAGAAATTCCCGCAATATCATCGTCTTGAATCGTGGTGGTTATTGGAGAACCAATAATATTAGCAGTTCCTGGGGCAGTCGCGTTGCTCAGAGTGAGTGCTAGGGTTTCGTTAGGTTCGGTAATTCGATCGCCGACAATGGCCACCGCGATTGTTGCTATGGTAGCATTGGCAGCAAAACTAACCGTACTGCCAGTGGCGGTAACTCCGGTTCCGGTAACAATGGCGTTATTGTAATCGACGCCAGTGGTTGCTGTTCCCCCAAAACTAAAATCAATGCTGCTACTTTGGTTCGTTTCTCCGGTGCGGGTAACGGTGAAACTTACCACTTGAGTACCGCTATTTCCCTCAGTCACTGTGGCGGTACTGCCGACGACGCTGTAAGTAATATCGTTATCGGTAATCTGTGCATTCACAGGTCCAATCGCCAATGTTGTTGGATAATTGGGATCTGTACTGTTGGTAATAGCGTGGGTTATTGCACCTGTATGGTTGTTTTCCGGTAGGGTGTCATCAACAGCACGAACGGTGACAATTTGAGGAGTTTGGCCATTAACATTTGTGAAGGTTAGAATTTGCGTGGCAGCAAAATTCGTTCCATCTAGGCTAACTTCTGCTTGAGTATCCGCTGTCACGGTAACGTCAACATTGCTGGTGGGGAGGGTGTTCAATTGTAGGGTATAAGAATCGGTAATTCCCCCTTCTGTTACTTCGGTACTGCCAGCAGATTGAGTGACGGTAACGCCTGGAGAGTCGTTGTCTGTGTTGGTGACATTGACATCTGGTGGGTTGAGATTGCTATAGTTCGTGTCGGCGGTGGTGGTATCGACAGCGGTGATAATTTGGTAGGCAATATCACCGTCAGCCACCACATCGTCTACACCGGTGATTGTGGCGGTTTGGTAAGCGTTCCAATTGGTGGAATTAAAGGTGAGGTTAGCGGGTAAAACGGTGCCTTCTGCTGTGTTGGTGCTGGTTAAGCCAAGGATGACATCGGCGGTGGGTTGGCTGGTTAAGCGGATGTCAAACGTAGCTTGACCTGCGAATTCGCTGGTATTGCCGCTAATCGGGAGGATTTGAAAGCCAGCGGTGTCGTTGTCGGTGATGGTGAAACTACCTGTGGTGGTGGTTCCTAATTGAAGGCCTGCTGATGGATTGCTAATGGTGAGGTTGGCAGTTTCATCAATTTCGGCGATTTGGTCGTCGGTAATGGTGAAGGTGACAGAACCGCTGGTGGCGCCATCGGCGATGGTTATTTGGGTGGGAATTGTGCCGGTGAAATCAGCAGGCGTGGCAACTCCAGTTAAGGCGAGGTTGACGGTTTGGTTGCCGACTACAGGTGCGGCGGCTGTAGCAGTGACGGTGATGCTGGTTGTTCCGGCTTCGGTGCCGGTGGTGGGAGTAACTGAGAGGTTGACTGTGGGGAAGTCGTTGTCGGTAATTGTTGCGTTACCAGTAGTAGTAGTTCCCAATGTCAAGCCAGCAGAAGGATTGGAAATTGTGAAAGTGCTTGTTTCGCTTCCTTCAATTAAGGCATCATCATCAATATTGACGGTAAATGTACCTGTGGTTTGACCGCTGGGAATGGTAATAAGAGTGGGAATTATGCCACCTGTGAAGTCAGCAGGAAGTGCCGTACCGGAAAGAGCAACATTAACGGTTTGATCGCCGACAACTGCTTGAGATGCTGTAGCGGTGACGGTAATTGCTGTGGTTCCGGTTTCGGTGCCAGTGGTGGGAGTAACTGAGAGGTCGACTGTGGGGAAGTCGTTGTCGGTAATTGTTGCGTTACCAGTAGTAGTAGTTCCCAATGTCAAGCCAGCAGAAGGATTGGAAATTGTGAAAGTGCCTGTTTCGCTTCCTTCAATTAAGGCATCATCATCAATATTGACGGTAAATGTACCTGTGGTTTGACCGCTGGGAATGGTAATAAGAGTGGGAATTATGCCGCCTGTGAAGTCAGCAGGAAGTGCCGTACCGGAAAGAGCAACATTAACGGTTTGATCGCCGACAACTGCTTGAGATGCTGTAGCGGTGACGGTAATTGCTGTGGTTCCGGTTTCGGTGCCAGTGGTGGGAGTAACTGAGAGGTCGACTGTGGGGAAGTCGTTGTCTGTAATTGTTGCGTTACCAGTAGTAGTAGTTCCCAATGTCAAGCCAGCAGAAGGATTGGAAATTGTGAAAGTGCCTGTTTCGCTTCCTTCAATTAAGGCATCATCATCAATATTGACGGTAAATGTACCTGTGGTTTGACCGCTGGGAATGGTAATAAGAGTGGGAATTATGCCGCCTGTGAAGTCAGCAGGAAGTGCCGTACCGGAAAGAGCAACATCAACGGTTTGATTGCCGACAACTGCTTGAGATGCTGTGGCGGTGACGGTAATTGCTGTGGTTCCGGTTTCGGCGCCAGTGGTGGGAGTAACTAAGAGGTTGACTGTGGGGAAGTCGTTGTCGGTAATTGTGGCGTTACCAGTAGTAGTAGTTCCCAATGTCAAGCCAGCAGAAGGATTGGAAATTGTGAAAGTGCCGGTTTCGCTTCCTTCTATTAAGGCATCATCATTAATATTGACGGTAAATGTACCTATGGTTTGACCGCTGGGAATGGTAATAAGAGTGGGAATTATGCCTGTGAAGTCAGCAGGAAGTGCCGTACCGGAAAGAGCAACATCAACGGTTTGGTTGCCGACTACAGGTGCGGCCGCAGTAGCGGTGACGATGATGCTGGTTGTTCCCACTTCGGTGCCGATGGTGGGAGTAACTGAGAGGTTGACGGGGTTGCCTAAAATCGTACCGTAAACATCGTTATTGTCTTGGTTATTGCCGATACCGTTGGCGAAGGTAGCGGGAGTGCCAGCTTGGTTGGCTGCGGTGTTGCTGGTGAAAGTTGCTCCTACTAATCCAAATGAGGTGACAGTAGGTAGCGCAGTTGGCATTCCCTGGTTGTTGCCATTGGTGTTGGTGAGAGAACGCATGGCAAAAATTGCCCCACCTTTGCCTTGACCGGGGTTGCCACCGTAAACACCGATGCCGCCGGTGGCGGTGTTGCTGCTGAATCTGGCGTTGTTGAGGGCTAAAGAGCCCTGGCGAATGAAGATGGCACCCCCCATACCAGCGCCGCCCCCACCTTGACCGCCGTTACTGTTGCCGCCGAAAGTGCCCCCCGGTCCAGTGTTGCCAAAGCTCCAGTCTCCGCCACCGCCACCGTAGCCACCCGGACCGCCGTTCGCGCCGTAGCCGCCACCGCCGCCGAACCCTCCAGCGCCACCGTTTGGGGAACTGTTGTAGTAGCCACCACCACCGCCGCCAAAACCCCCCGGGCTCTGGGGAAAATTGCCGCCGCCGCCGAAAGATCCTATCCCACCTCCGTAGTTGCCATTACCGCCGTAGCCGCCAGTGTTACTTGTGCTACGGCCAAAAAGACCACCACCTCCACGGTTGCCAGCGCCAAACATCCCGCCACCGCCAGCGCCGCCATTAAAATAGTCGCCACCCGCTCCCCCCTGCGCCTGGTTGTTGCTAAAAGTGACGTTATTGATTCTGACAGTGCCATCGTAGATGAATAAACCGCCACCCATACCAGCGCCGCCACCGCCATCGCCACCCGCTCCCGCCTGCGCCCTTCCGTTAGTGACAGTCATGTTGGAGAAATTCACGGTTCCCGACTTGACGAAGAAGGGACGAAAAGCATTACCGCCATTGACAATAAAGTTATTGCCAATAAAATCAATGTTGCTGTTAACTAGGGTCTTCATTACCCCTGTAACAGTGAGATTTGTGGCGAGGGTAATGGTGTCATCTCCGGCAGCGACATTCGCATCTAAAATTGCTTTGCTCAATGTGCCTGCTACAGTGCCGGTGCCATCATCAGTTCCCACCGTGACATTAAAAGTCGCCAGTGTATAGTCATAATCTTCCATTGCCTGCCGATTAAACGGCACGGCGGATTCAATCTGGCCCGTTACTATTTCTAAATCCCAGTCGCCGCCTTTAACTGCATTTCCTGTTAAGTCGTTAGAGGCTGCGACATCTGCACCTGTGAGTTCACTCAATCGCTTGACAAAATTATTGCCAGTTTCTCCGGCGGCTACATCGCATCCATAAAGTAGGATATCTCCGTTTTCTGTCAGAGCATTTTCCCACTGTTTTAGCTGAGTGTTAAAATTTTCGAGGTCATTCCCATTGAGTACGTCTGCACCGAGTTTTAAACTGCCTTGGTTGCCGTGAGAAACTACATGAACAGCTTCAATGCCACTTTCACTAGCCAGTGCTTGGGTAATTTGTTCAATGCCACTACGCTTGTCATCTAAAATGACTATTTTGGCGTTAGCATCTGCGCCCTCTATCAAGTTTTGATAATTCTGTACAGAAGAGTCAACGAAAATAATTTGCTTGTTGGCGGTTGATGAGTTCATAATTACTGAAATCCTTGATATCTATGGTTTACATTTAAGTTTCGATCCCCCTCGCATCCCCCTTAAAAAGGGGACATTGAACGCTCTTCCCCTTTTTAAGGGGGGTTAGGGGGGATCTAGAGGCTAAAGTTTTGCGGTTTATTGAGTTTTCGCTACAATCGCACTAGCACGACTATTTGTTGAATCTGTCCAAAAAGATAAGCCATCAAATCGCTCAAACAAGTCGGGGGGTAAAATTGTTTTTCTCGGTTTAAACTCGACTTGAGCACGCACTTGATGTAACCCTTGTGTTTTCAGCTTATTATCAAATTCTGGCTCTTGATATTGAACATTCTCGAAATCATGCTCAAAAGGCTCTTCGCCAAGAAATTGATAAATCAGCGACATGGTTTTAGCCGGCTTTATGGTTAATAAATCGTAATCTACCAGTAAAAGAGATGCACTCTGTTCGCTATAAAACGCTTCTTTAAGAGCATTATAAGCATAACCAACTAAACGCGAACCTTGACTTAATGCCTCTGTGCGACTATAAACTGTAGCCCGTTCTGCTGGATTATTAAATAACCGGGAAACCTCAAAGGCGTTGCGCCGAATCAGTAGCTCAATGCTGTCCATAATCCAGGCGATATTTCTGACACAGCAGATTACTTTAGCTTCAGGAAATAGTTCCAGAATTAATGGCAATTTGCTACACCAAAGGCGATTGGTGTCGAATATCACTTCTTTTTCAGCTTGCGGGTGATAATAAGCAGAAAAAATGCTGAGAATCAGCGCCCGTTTTTGTTCTGGGGAAATAAACACCGAAAATTCATTATCTTCGCTCATGGCTTCCAACATTCTCTCCACTAAACCCCCGACGGGGCTAGTCATGGCGGCGTGAAACCGGGGGTTTTGTCGCAGGAGGGCTGCTAGTAAGGTAGATCCTGAACGCGGTAATCCTGATATCAAGTGGGCTTTCACTGACCTCGCGTTGGAATGCGTTTGTAGAACTTAGATGCAAACTAAATGTATCATACTAAAGACATATCTTTTCTAGCATATTTTTATTTTACATTTCGCAACACAACATCCAGGTTTACGATATCTTTACAATCTAGACATTGTGGGTTGACTTTCCCTATCTCTATCATTGCTTCCGGCCTCTGCCTTTATAAGTCGGAAAAGTCGGATCGTAAAGTCGGAAAAGTCGGATCTTTGCCATGAGTACAGATTACTTGGGAATTTTAACGGCAGATGGTGGTGGATGTACGCGGATGGACGCAGATAAATGTTTACAGGATTTACCTACGGCGTGTGAGAGAAAGTATTTAAGCGGGATTTGGTATTACTCAACTATCGCCCCATCTAAGCTTGTTTTTCTTAAGTCTGTTCTAGCTAAATTTGCACCTCTTAAGTCAGCACCTGTTAAACAAACATTGCTTAAATCTGCATAACTCAGATCCGCACCCCTGAGATTAGCATCAGATAAGTTTGCTCCTGATAAATTCGCCCTCACCAGTTGCGATCCACTCAAATTGCTGCCACTCAAATTTGCGGATTGCATCTGTGTTGCCATTAAGTTGGCTTTGCTTAAATTAGTGCTGTTGAGGTTAGCCAAATTCAATTTAGCATAACTCAAATCAATGTTTTCCAAGCAAAGTTCGCTCAATTGCGCGCATCGCAAGTTAGCATTAATAAAAAACCTGTCTCCAATCGCATAACGGCGCAGAAATTCGTCAACTTCCAGCCGAATTAAAACGGGTTCGCAAGTATTTTGGTAGCACCACGATGTCTCCAGCAAACTAGCGGCTGCTTCAATTGCTACCTTGTCGCATTTAGGGAGCACCAAACTATTGCACCCATCCCACTCACCGTTGAGCATGAATGCCATCTCAGAAGCTGCTGCACTTGAGTCGCAGAGCAAAACGGTTTCTGGTTTGGGTTGCAGCCAGTTCATTAAGGCGATCGAGCTCTTGTTTTTCATTGTTGATTCAGGGTTTGTGGGTCTTCCTTAATTATAGTAGACCTCTCCCCGTGCTGAAGCGACGGCGATTCTAAACTGTTGCTACTGCGGTACTTTTTATCTAGTTCTTTAAAAGATAGGACTTATATAGTTTACGGTTGTTTCGGAATGATTAAACCACAGAGACCACAGAGGGAGCTGAGGAAGAAAAAGAGAGATCAATAATTCCGATACCAACGGATTTGATATTACGCACGCGGGGCAAAAAAACAGGTTTCTGCGTCAAAATCTCAGGGATAAGTCCACAATTTTTGGGAGAAATCGGTTTTTTTTCGTAAGTCCTAAAAGATGTACAAGACTCGGCTTCCTACGAGCGAACTCAGGCATCGAATAAATGGGTGTTTTGGCTGTCACCGTTAGCCGATCCGCTGGCGTTTTTGCCAATATAAGAGAACAAATAACGCACTTACAGCAGCGCAAGATCCTTGAAGCAACGGCGCGTTAACTCTATTCTTGCCGCTCCGTCATTTTTGTTGCGGATGTCAATGTTTGTAGCAAAAAAGTAAACATTTTTATCCTTTTCTAAATAACCTACATACCAGCCAATTTGAGGCTTTGTTTCTTCTCCAAAATTTGCCCAGCCTGTTTTGGCTCTAATTGTGTAATCGGGAGTTTGTTCAACAATTATGATGTCTTTGACCAGAGACAGCGATCGCTCCGAGAAGGGTAAGTCGTTTTTGTAGAGACGGCGGAGAAATTGAATTTGCTCGTTGGGTGTGATTCGCAGTTCTCCCTCTAACCAGAATTTGTCAATATCGTCTTTGTTACCGATTTTTTGGTTCCCATAACCGACTTTAGCTACCCATTTTTGCATTGGCTCGTGTCCGACTCGGCGGGCGAGAACTTGGTAAAACCAAACGGCGGAAAGTTTCATGGCTTCTCTCATATTCAAGTCTCGATTCCATGCGGGAATTTGCCTTTGAGTTCCATCCCAAGTTAGAATGGCAATCTCATCTGAAATTACCCCTGTTTCTAAGGAAATCAGAGAGTTGAGAATTTTAAATGTAGATGCGGGTAAAAAAGCTGTCGCGTTACGTTGCTGGTTGTGTTGATAAAGCCGAGCGCTATTCAAATCGTAAATTGCGATCGAGCCTTCCACTCCTAGTTCTTGAAAGTGCCGTCCAAAATTCATTGTCTCAGCAACATCTCCTCCCCGTCGTGGAGATTCTTGCACTGGAGGTGGCACGGTTAAGGCTGATTGCGGTGGCTGAACTAAAACAGAAATAATACAGCCTAATACAATTAAAATAAGAGCGATCGCACGACGAGATATTCGGTTCATAAACTTCGATAATTTAGCCAAATCACAGGCATTAATGTCACAGGGGCGATCGACTTGTAAGGTGCGTCTGACTTACGCTGTGTAAAAAACAATTAAGGTTTGCCCCTGACGCATCCTACTATATATGTGCCGCGTAATTTCTCAACTAGAAAACTGCCATAATAGTTAAGACGACCAAGCAGCTTAACTGAATTACTAAGCTGAAGAACCGAAACTTGGGCTCGAGGCCAGCAATGTGAATCGCTGAATGTACAAGCCGAAATAGAATGTACACAACAATCAGCAAATCTACTGCTGTTCCTGAAACACCCCTAACGGTTAGAAGGAAAACAACTCCCAAATACAAAGGCAGGTTTTCTATCAAGTTGGATTGTACTCGAAATAGTCGCCAAAGCAAGCTGTCGTCGTTTTGTGTGCTGAAATCTTTTACAGATCCGCCCGCAGATAGATGCCGAATCCTCACTCCTAGCAGGAGCATAACAACCGCGATCGTCCACAGGATGAAAATTGTTAAACCCCAGAGAGGGAAAGTCATATTTGTCGGTTCAATTTGCATCATCTTTCTGCCTTGCGAAACTGCTGCTAAGACTTTAGAAAAGTTAGATCAAATCCTGTAACATCGTCGGGCGTCAAATCCAGCCAACAGTCAACAATCACCGACGGTGCAACCGGAATGGATAGAATTCATCTGCGTTAATCTGTGTTAATCTGCCCTCATCTGCGGTTAAAAAAAGAGAAGGTATTAACCGCAGATGACAAGGAATTGACGCTGATTCACGCAGATGAACAGAAGAGAGATATGAAGAATTGCGATGCGAACAGATTTGATATTACCAGTCAGGAATTTTGCTCTGGCGTTCTCATTTTTAGCTAAAACAGCTTGAGGATGCTTCGATTCTGGCTGTTTTCGGAACTCACCAAGCTCAAAGCAACATCTAACCGACAAGCTGACGCTAACTAGAGTGCGATCGCATCTCGTGAGTGTCAATTCCCGCCGCTAGCAACCGAGCGTTTACAGATGGTTTTCGGCAAGACGATCGCACCATTGTATCGAGCAAGTGTTCGATCGCACCCGGTAGATTCTGGCAAAAACCAGTGTGTACCCGCGATGTCTGAACGATCGTACTGCGGGGTGCTACGAGCCAGTGAAAGCGCTCTCTGTGGGGAAGTTGACCGATCGCGCCAGATTCCTTGCCGCCTGCACAAATGATGGGAATGACTGCTAGGTGATTGCGAATCATTTCCAGATCCAACGTTGAGTCGATCGCCATCAAGCGCTGTTCATCTATCTCGATACGGGCTTCGAGGAATTTTTTCGTACCGCAGGAAACGATCGCCCCGACGTTGATAAACTCCTCGCGCTCAACTTTGGGAACGACGCGGATAATGGCGTAATCATACAGAAATCGATCGGGCACTAATCGCCTCCTCCAAAAAAATATGTGGTGATTCTAACCGATTTAGCAGGTACTCGATATAAGCATCCCGATGTTGGTTGCTATCGCTGAAAGGAGAATCTCCCACCAGCCAAGTATCAGGAATTAGTTTAACAATGTTGCGAATGATGTCCGGCGTTAGCCTTTGAGTCATCTTTGAATTTGCCGCTTCCAACGTACTGGCAAAACGCAGCAGAACGTGGTCTTTGATTGGGGGGAAACGATCGCGGCTGCGCGAGAGATAATCTTTCCAGGTGTGGTGGAAGTAGAGGGCCGCACCGTGATCGATCAGCCAAAGCCGGCGGTGCCATACCAGCATATTTGCATTGCGCGACGTGCGATCGATGTTGGTTACAAAAGCATCGAACCAGACGATTTCTGAGGCCAGATCCGCATCGGACTTCCCCGCTATCGGGTCAAATGTGATCGAGCCCGGGAGATAGTCGAGGGCGAGGTTGAGGCCAGCACTTGCTCGGATCAAATCTTGAATTTCCGGGTCAGGCTCAGTGCGAGCCAGTTCGGGATCGAGTTCAACAAAGACGAGTTCGGGGATTGGGAGCCCGGAGGCGCGAGCAATCTCTCCCGCCACTACCTCGGCGATCAGAGATTTGGCTCCCTGGCCCGCACCGCGAAATTTGAGCACGTACATACCATCATCATCTGCTTCGACGATCGCCGGCAGCGACCCGCCCTCGCGCAAGGGAGTGACATACCTGGTAGCAGTGACTGTTCGCAAGCTGATACTCATGCTATTTTAGATTTTCGATTTGAGATTTTAAATGCAAAATCATTGATTTTATGAGGGTTTGGAGTACGGGCTTACAGACAGTTGGATTCTTTCTTGTAACTGGGACTGATGTTAAGTAGTCTGTGTACTAAACTGATGACTAAAAGGACACAACATTAGTTGTGTCCCTACGGAATTTTGCCAAATCTTGCTTTGAGACAGTCATTAGCCATCAGTTATTAATCAACTAATAACTCATGACTAACCACTAATCAGTTGTACTAACGTGGTCGATTCTCTCTAATTGCCAGAGAATTTGGTTGCCTTCGCGCCGCACCCGCGAAACTACCCAATTTCGCCAAACCCAGTTGTCTCCCCGACTGGTGACAGCGCTGGCATTTACATCCATCAAATCAGCCAGTTCAGAACTGGTAATCAAGTAGCCTTTCGTCGCAACCTCGTCGGCGATGTGCAACGTTTCGATCAGATTGCGGAGGTCCTGAACCCTCACCTCGCGGGGCAAGTTCTCCAGGGTATCGGCAGTTGAGTCCATCATGGTAGAGTTGGAGATCGGAAGGTCAGAAGTTATGACATAGGATTCTATCGTTTTGTTACCAGTTGTGTCCGTTCCTTCCGAAACAATTGTGTTTTCCGAACCTAGAGGCGGTGTGGCCGCGCTGACAAAAGTGCCCGCCTGAGTCTCACCTGCAGTTGGTTTCTGCTGTTGCAGTTCGGGAGTGAGATTGTGGGAGAAGCTGCGGGCGATTTCATCGCATCTGTCGTTGTAGAAGTCGCCGGAGTGGCCACGGACGTGTTCCCACTTGATTTGCCGGGAATTCAGCTTGTCTAGCAGGTGCCAGAGGTCTTGGTTGACAACATCTTTGCCGGTTGAGGTTTTCCAGCCTTTATTTTTCCAGCCTTGAATCCATTTGGTGATGCCGTTTTTAACGTATTCGCTGTCGGTGTAAACAGTGACTGGTTCGGTTTGACCGGAATTGGCAAAAAATTCCAGCGCAGCGACGGCCGCCTGCATTTCCATGCGGTTGTTAGTAGTTTGGGGGTCTCCACCCCCGAGTTCGTGACAGTTGCCGTCGGCGAAGCAAACTACTGCACCCCAGCCACCTGGGCCTGGGTTGCCGGAACAAGCGCCGTCTGTGTAGAGGCTTTTGATTTTGGGAGTTGTCATCAGCGAGTTAATTTGTTATTTAGAGGTAACTTGTTTGCAAGTGCGATAATTAAGGCAATTGAGATAGTTTTACTTGGTGCTATGAAAAATGCCAACTTAAAGATTAAAAAGGTCGGGCTATTTATTTGTCCCTTTTCTTTGTTAATTTTTAATACTTTCGCGCAAGCACAGCCCATAGTCCCTGCTGCTGACGGTACGGGTACTGTTGTCACCCCCAGCGGCAACCGCTATGATATCAACGGCGGCAGTTTGTCTGGAGACGGCGCGAATCTTTTTCACAGTTTTGGGCAGTTTGGCTTGAATGAAGGTCAAATTGCTAATTTTCTGACTAATTCGGCTATTCAGAATATATTAGCTCGAATTGCGGGCGGGGACGCTTCGCTAATTAACGGTTTAATTACTGTCACGGGCGGCAATTCTAATCTTTTTCTAATTAATCCTGCGGGGATTATGTTTGGCCCCAACGCGAGTTTGAATGTGCCGGCGGCTTTTACTGCAACTACTGCAACTGGTGTCGGTTTTGGTTCAAATTGGTTTAATGCTGCGGGTACAAATAATTTTAGCGCCCTGGTGGGTACGCCAAATGCTTTTTATTTTGGTGCGGGTGTACCGGGCAGTATTGTTAATGCTGGCAATTTAGTTGTGACTCCGGGGCAAAATTTGGCTTTGCTTGGCGGTACGGTTGTTAGTACGGGGCAGTTGTCGGCCCCAGGCGGACAAATTACTGTTGCTGCTGTTGCGGGAGCTCAGGTTCTCCGCATTAGTCAACCAGGGCATTTGTTGAGTTTGGAAATAGCAACTGGCGGGAATTTTGGCAATTCTCAACAGACCTTGAATCCTGTTTCTTTGCCGCAGTTGCTGACAGGTACGGGTCAAAATCAGGCGGCGGGTGTTGCGGTTGCTGATGACGGTTCTGTGCGGCTTGTGGGTTCTGGTTTGCAGGTGAATTCTGGGGATGTGGCGATTGCTGCTAATGTGTCTGGGCTGCCGCAGTTGAATGCCGGAAGCGCGAATTTATGGGCTGCGGAAAATCTCACGTTAGCAGGCGCTAGGCTGCAAACTACGGGGGATTTGACTTTGCTGGGTGGGGATGCGGTGCGGGTCAGGGACAGCGCCCAAAATCCTTTTTTGGCGCAGGCTGGGGGGAATTTATACATTCAGGGCGATCGCACTATTGATATTCTCACTCAAAATGCGATCGGCGGCTTATCTCTTCCCCCGCAATTCCAAAGCGGCGGCAATTTGAGTTTGGTTAGCAACGGCGTTATTTCGGGGGATTCCCACTTTGTTTCTGGTGGCAATTTTTCGATTCGCAATTTGTCGGGAATGCCGGGAAACTTTGTCAGTTTATTTGACCCGATTATCAGTTCGGAAGGAGATGTTTTCTTTGGAGATTATACTGGTGTTTCGCTGAAAGTCGAGGCGAAGGGGAGCATTGTTGCCGAGGATATTACAATTACCGGTCCCGATAGTGCATTGGGTAGGGAAAATGGGAATCCCGACGATCCAGATGTTGCTATTTTAACCAGCAGTCCGGCCTTGATTCTGCGGGCTGGAGTGCAAGATTTGGCAAATTTTCCTAATTTTACTACAGACAGTTTAGGAGATGATTCACTATTATTTACAAATCCACTTTTATCTAGCAATTTGATTTTTGTTGAAAATATTTCGGCAGGCGGGCCTGTAATTTTTTCAGCGCCGGGAAGTATCGCCACTAGAGATATTAATGGCGGTCAAATTAATATCGAAAGCAGGGAAGCCGGAGTGCTAGTTGGGGGCAGATTAACGTCTAGTTCTACAATTAATATTCAAGCTAATGACAATATTATATTGACAAGTGACATTTCTCGTGCTGATATCAACGGCAGTATTAGTCTGAATACTGTTCGGGGTAATATCGTCACAGGATCGATCGATACTGGGACTTCCGGGGCGATCGAACTCAGAGCTTTTGGCAATGTGAATTTTGGGACTTTGCAGGGATCTAATGTTGAGATTACCAGTAACTCCGGGGCATTGGGAGTTTTGACTGATGCCAATATCATTGTGCCTAATACTACACCTGTCAATATTACAGCAACTGAGAATATCAATTTGACAGCTTTTAGGGACTTAACAGTAGGTAATCTCACCGCTGCGACTGTCAATGCTAGGAGCAGCAATGGGAGTGTTAATACGAGTGCGATCGCTACTTCTGGAGATGTCAGAATTCGAGCGGGACAGGAAATCAACACAGGGGGAATAAGTGTTAATTCTGTGGTCACAAATCCAGTTAATTCCCTCATTCCTACAGTAAATTTGGATGCACAAATTAATATGAATGTTGCATCGATTAACGCTGGCAGTGGCACTATTAATTTGAGAGCATCCAGCGATTTAAATGCAGGGAGTTTGCAAGGTGGAGACGTTGAAGTCAATAGCGCTCAGGGAAATATTGCGATCGGTAATACTACATCTCTTGGGAATATTAATATAATTGGTTCGGGGAATGTAAATTCCGGGGATGTGCGGGGAGTTGGAGTTAATATAAATAGCAATACGGGAAGTATTAATATTGACACCGCTACAGCAACAGAAAATACTGTCAATTTAACAGCGCTGCTCAATGTAAATTCCCGAGATGTGCGGGGAGTTGGAGTTAATATAAACAGCAATGCGGGAAGTATTAATATTGGCAATATCGACGCCACAACAGGAAATGTCAATTTGACAAGTTCTGGCAATGTAAATTCCCGAGATTTGGGGGGAGTTAGAGTTAATGTAACTAGCAATACGGGAAGTATTAATATTGGCAATACGGACGCTACAACAGGAAATGTCAATTTAACCGCGCCGCTCGATGTAAATTCACGAGACTTGCAGGGAGTGGCAGTTGATGTCACTAGCAGCACGGGAACAGTCAGCACTGGTAATATAAGTGCTGCCGAAAGTGTCGGAATTTTAGCGGGGAACCAAATCGCAATTGGGCGAATAAATGTTAATCCTGTTGTTAGTGTTGATCGCACTTCTACAGTAAATCTTAACGCTCAAAATGATATCAGTGTTGCATCGATCAATGCTCCGGGCGGTAATGTTGAGCTCACAACTCCGGGTTTAGTTCGAGTGACGGGTACTTTTGACCAAAACGGCACTCCTCTTAGCGTCTCGACTCTTGGTGGCACTCAACCGGGTACAGTTACGATCCGCCACGGCGGCGGCGATGTCAATCCGCCGATACCTTTTGCGGTGGGAGATGCGACGACTAACGGTACTGCTGGGGCGATCGCCAGTAATCCTGTGGGTACGATTACTCAGGGCCGATCTTTCATCAATTCTTACACTCAAGGCAATAGTGCGATCGTCACTACCAACCAACCTACTCCTCCTACTCCTCCTACTCCTCCTACTCCTCCTACTCCTCCTACTCCTCCTACTCCTCCTACTCCTCCTACTCCTCCTACTCCTCCTACTCCTCCTACTCCTCCTACTCCTCCTACTCCTCCTACTCCTCCTACTCCTCCTACTCCTCCTACTCCCTCTGATTTCAATAATCCAAAATCGCCGCCAACATTACCAAGGGATAGACCGGCATTCGATAGAGCGCGATCGCTTTTCCCCGAGCCCAACCAACCCTTTAGTCGCGAACAGCGAGAGAACCAAAACAGAATATCGCGAGATATAGGAAAACCCGGAGAAAGGATGCTGCCCGAAAGAATGCAATCTCCCAGAGAACTGAGAAATTTCATCAATTCAAATATCAGAGATTCCGTTATTCAGTCAGCATTTCGCGGCGACATCGGCAAGAACTTGGAGGCCGGGAAAATATCGGAAGCTTTGTCTCTGCTGGACAAATCTTTCAGCCAAGAATTCCGGGAATATTTCGGCATCAACATCAGCGACGAGTTGGTATCCCCAGAGGAAATTCAAAAAAAGTTAGCATCGGTGGGCGCAGAAACGGGCACGAAACCCAGCTTAATTTATCTGTTCTCGCAGCCGGAAGAATTAAATTTAATGCTAATAAATTCTTGCGGTGAAGTGGTTCACAAAAGTGTGCCGTCAGCGAACCGACAAGAACTGCTGAAAGTGGTCACTCAGTTCAGGGATGAGATTACCAAACCGGGGGTGCGGGCTACTACGAGTTATCTACCATCTTCCCAACAGCTTTATAAGTGGATGATTGCGCCTTTAGAGGACAGTTTGAAAAACTGCCAAACGGATACTATTTCCTTTGTTGTCGATCGAGGTTTGAGAGGTATGCCCTTTGCTGCTTTGCACGACGGACAGCAATTTTTGGTGGAAAAGTACAATCTCAGCCTGATGCCCAGCATTAATTTAACAGATACTCGCTACGTCGATCTCAGAAATTCTCAAGTTTTAGCAATGGGTGCTTCGGAATTTTCAGAGTTGAATCCTTTGCCTGCAGTTCCTACTGAAATAGCCGCTATTTCCAGAGAGTGGCCGGGAGTTAGTTTTCTGAATGAGGATTTCACTGTGGATAATTTGAAGCGACAGCATCAAAGCCGACCTTTTGGGGTTATTCACTTAGCTACTCACGGCGAATTTCGACCTGGAGCACCGAATAATTCTTTTATTCAGTTTTGGAATAGTCGGCTGCGACTGGATCAATTGCGGGATTTGAGATTGAATGATCCGCAGGTGAATATGTTAGTTTTAAGTGCTTGTCGGACTGCGGTGGGAGATGCACAGGCGGAGTTGGGTTTCGGGGGTTTGGCGCTGCAAGCGGGGGTGCAAACGGCTTTGGGGAGTTTGTGGTACGTGAGTGATGAAGGTACTTTGGGATTGATGAGTGAGTTTTACCAGCAGTTGAAGACGGCGCGAATTAAGGGGGCGGCGCTGCGACAAGCGCAAATTGCGATGTTGCGGGGGGATGTGCGTTTGGAGGGTGGCCGATTGCGGGGTTCGAGTCGGGGTGAGGGGGTGGAGTTGCCGACTTCGCTGCAAGGGTTTGCGGATTTAAAGTTGTCGCATCCTTATTATTGGTCGGCTTTTGTGATGATTGGGAGTCCTTGGTGATTGGTGATTAGTGATTTGTCATTTGTTATTGGTTGGATATCAATCAATACCGTTCAGTTAATGTTTTTTTGTCATTGCGAGCGCATAGGGAAGAAATCGCAGTCTCTGTTTTTCACAGGGTTTTGTCTCCCTGAGTGTCTTATCTGAACCGTATTGGAATATGTAGAGCGCGAGGTTTCTCCCCACTTTCCTTTTTTGTCGCCATCTGAGATTATCAGATTTTTGGAAATGCAAGAAAATGTGGGTGAAACATCGATGATGCGAGGGTTTAGGCAGTGGGTGAGGAGCCAAATTCAGTCAGGAAAATAAAGGAGGGCGATTCCCTACGGGATAGCTACGCTTCACGCTCTTTTTTGAAACGATACCATCGCACAGGCGGGACGCCCGTGCCACGATGGAGGCGGATAGATGAAAGGGCGATAGTCAAATAGTCGAGCTTTTGAGAAGCAAATCGGGTTTTCTATGCCAAGTATTAAGCTTTTCTGCATCTATTACACCATTTTTTAGCCGATACACACCATAAATTTCTAGGCGTCCAGGCCATTCATTATGATTTCCACCAATCAATTGACGTTCTCCTAATACTGTCCAAATAATATCTAAATTATTTTCCCTTAGAAAGTTAACCAGTTGATATTTGGAGATTAAAAAGTTTGCTGGAGACAGTTGATTTAAAGGATTAAATGCCACAACTTCATTGTTTGAATTCCTAAACTTCAGATATTCTCCTGACCATCTCAATTCCATATTCTTCATTAGCCAAGCGGAAGGAATTAAAGCAGATATTGTTTCATCTGTTGAACAATCAAAACTACTACTAAAAGAATATCCTGTTGTTGTTACAACGACTGGATAAGGTAAATCTCCGTCTGTACTATTTATGTGAGAAACCCAAGAATTAGCTTCAATCCATTTATGATAAGGTAAACCCCAAGAAAATTCGCCAATAAATATATCAGAAATTTCTCCAGATTCTGGCATCCATCTCCCTTCAAAGTTCTTATTTTTTAACCATTTGTAGGTTTCTTCCATATTTTCACAACGCACAATATAGCTTCGGATCTGATACCACATTTGTCGTTGAGAAGTTTGATATTTTTCTTCTTCTAAAGGTTCTTTTTCTTCCCAACCATAATGACCTTCTAGAGTTAACCAAACTGTTTCATCATTAGGATTAGTTAATTCAATGAGTTGACATGGCTCGGGACAGTCATCTTGTTGCTTTATCCAGTCTATCTGTCCTTGTTTATCAACTTCGTCAAATATATAGTCGATAGGTTTTAACCAAGTTTTTTGATTATTTTGTTGAGATTCAGGAATTTGTTTTAACAAAAAGGATGGATCGATATCTCGGATTCCAATCTGCCAAGTTCCTTCATAAACAGATGATTCAGATGCTTCATCCAAGCAAGAAGAAACTGTAAACTCTAAATTATCTGCCATGCAACCAAGAAATTCATGAAGGGCAATCCATTGGTATTTCTTACCAATTCGTTCTGGTTTATCCGCAGCACGACCATGACTACTACAACGCCTATCAAACCAACCGAACTTATCAATTGTCCATCCTAATTCAAGAACTCGCTTAACAATCCAGCGTTTTGCAATAGAAGTATCGAACCGACATTCATCTTCTCTTGGATTTTCTAAAAATGGTACAACATACTTTTCAAAAAATTCTGTTTTTTCCTGGTCAATAATGCTCAAAAAAGATTCTTTCCCAGATGTAATAGCTTCCTTTAATTCTTCGTCTGTAAACTCTTCTTCAAAATATTCTATACGACTTTCAGGCTCTAGTTGTTTATACAAATCTACATCCTCGGATATTGTTTTATATTCTTCCCATGCTTGTTTCTGTATAGTTGTAAGAGAGTCTATAAATTGCTCATATCTCTCTTTTTTAGTGGGTTCTTTTGGCTCGCCTAATATACAGGAAGACCAGTAACGAGTACGATATTCTATAACATACTGAGAAAAATCGCCTCCCATAAAACAGTCCATAACTGATGTGTATAGACGATCGAGGCTCCATTTAGGATCGTCTTTAAAACTCTTAAATTTACTGTTTTTTGACACAATTCTTAACTTACATATAATTAAAGAATTTGACTCCCATGACTTAAATAATAAAAGTAATAGTAATAGAGGTAGATTGATGTCAAAATCAAGCTTTATTAATTCAATATATAGTTTTAATTCTTCTTCTGTTGGTAGATCGAGATTCCAATCACTTTTATAAGGGGGATGAGTTTTAGTTTTATCAATATCTACCTTGTCTGATAAAGTACCCAGATGATTAGCTACTTCAATAACACCACGAGCATAATCACGCAAAAGTATATGTACTGGTGGTGTACCTTCTTTAAATACCCATTCATAGATTTTGTTGGCAAGTTCTCCTATTTTGTCAGCATCATTGCTAACCATTGCGACTCCATAAGCAACAGCATAGAGACGTTCTAATACATAAATATCATCAACTTCTAAAAACTGCTCGATAACTTTGACTAAAACTTGAGGTCTTGGATGTAGCATTGAAACAAGAGCTTTTGTTGCACGATCGCGAAGAAAACGATGAGATGTTGTTAAAAACCATGTCAAAGCAATTGCACAAAGTTCGATGGATTCATCTGAGATATGGTCTTTTTCGGCTTCCCATGCCCATTCAAGTAAACGATCTACTGCCCCTTTTTGTTCATACTGATCGAATAAATAAATAGACCAAATTTCATCGCGCTCTGGCATTCTCAGATTTATGAGATGACGATGAAGAGATTTTGCATTTAAAGGATGTTCAGGATCGGTAGCTACTGTCAGTAGTACATTATAAACTTTTTCTTCCTTTCCTTCTTCTTGGAATATTTCATCAATATAATCTTTAGTTTTTTGGGTTATTTTAGTTGGATTACGCCAAATAAGACTTTGTAAAAATTGACGTTCAAACCACAATAATGGCATGGATGTTAATTCCATTACTTCTTTTCCAAGTAGTTCAGGAATTTGAATAAATAAAGCTTCCAGTAAACCACTTATACTCTGTGTATTCCATCTAGCTGCTACTAACCGGCCTAGCGGTTTATTTTCATCAAAGGATGTAGTTGGATTATCTTTATCTAGGTGGTTTTTCAGCAAATAACGGACTATTAAATGATCGCTAAATTTTTCATAGGGAAATTTAATAATATTAACCCTTTGATTTTGTTCTTCATATTCGTCTTCTGAGGGACGATAAATTAAATCTTCTGAAAGTAATCCCTCAGCACGCAGATTATAAAATAAGCTCTGTGAAAAATTATTATTAGGCAAGACAGAATTAACAATATTTTTGGCTTCTTCTCTATCTATCCAAGGCTGTTCCTTTTCTGCCATCCGACGGGCTAAAGCTTCTACTGATTGTCTTACTAAATTGGTTTTATCATCATAATCGATTCGTTCACATAAAACCTCGTTGATTGAATCTATAAATAGATTTAAAACAGCACTAATTCCTTTAATTCCTTTAGGTATTCGTGTTAAATGACGATTTTTAATTCCTTTACAAAGTGTTTTCAAGAAAAGTGGATTAGAAAACTCTGGAACTAACAAAGGAACGTTAGGCTGTTCAATACCATAATGATTGAAAAACGTTTTTGTAGCAATATATTCATGGTTTGCAAATCCATGATGTTCAACTTTGACTAACTTTTCTTCTGCAACCAGGTTTTCTGGTATTGTTGCTTTCTCGTATGAAGTACGACAGCTTACTGCAATAGTAATGCGTGGATAGTTATGCAAAACAGCTAATATACCTGCTAGCTCCTTTTTCCATAAACCTTTATCATCACTCTCATTAAGAGCATCAATCAAAATCATTGCATGACTACCACCAGCTTGTGCAGCAGCATCTAATGCGCCTAAAAACTCGTCACGATTGTGACAAGAAAGGTGCAATCTCTGCATTATATGAATCCAAGGGTCGCCTTGACAAAAGTGCTGACCCAATAAAATTATGGTCGGAAGTGAGTTATCTAGACGATGTTTAGCTATATCACAGAAGAGATGAGTTTTACCTGTTCCAGCTTCACCCGTAAGTAGAAGTGCGGCTTGATTACACGCAGCAGTAATATCACTGGTAGCAAAATGGTAAATTTCTCCTCCTATTTCTTCTATTTTTGAAATTTTATAACGAACTGATTTTAATAACTCTTCAAGTGAACGATTAATGTCTCTATTTTCTATTTTTTCTCCTTGCTGTTCGTTATGAGATGGATTCACTTGCCGAATTTGTGTGTAACTATCATATTGCCAAAGTTTCTTTGACAAACAAGCAATTGAATCAAAATCAATTGGCGACAAGGCCTGTCTATCAGATGCTTTTTTTAAGGCAGTGATGAGTAAGTTGACATCTTTACTCAGATCGTTTAAAGAGTTAGCTACATTAGGAACTTTATCCTGTAAGTCTTCTGATGGCTTGGCATCTTTCAACTTTCGACAAAGCTGACTGTATAAGCTGTCAATGCGGTCAAAGAAAAGATCGGTTCTACCAAGTCCTTCAAATATTTGAGCTTCTGGTAAATCAACATGAATTTCTGGTGTGTAGCGTGCCCCAGCATTTTCTCTAACTTCTTGAAAACGCTGAATCATCCATTCATTAGTTAGTTCTTGTTTATTAAACCAAAAATAGGCACGACCTGCATACTGAGGTTGTGGGCGAGAAAGCCTTTCAAGAATTTCTGATTCTCCCCAATAAACAAACTGAACTTTCATATCACGTTCTTCAGCCCATCCTTCCCATGTTTGAACACGCTCATCCCAGCGATCCATTTGGGATTTTTCTCCGTCCTTGCGTCCTTCAGTACGGTTAATGGGCAAACAGACTATATATTCAATTAAATTTGGATGTTTATCCAAGGCCGCTTTAACGGATTTATCAATTTGTACCCATTGGCTATCTCCCAATTTATCAGGAAAATATTTTGTTTGCCAAGCCTTCTCATTTCCATTAGGTAATCGCCAGTAACATTCAACACCAGCATCTCCTCCAGCACCCGATTTGCGACGAAAAATAGAGTCTTTTGGTACTTCCTCAAATGATGCAAGTTGACAGCATAGTTCTTCAAATCCTTCATGTTGACTACCTTTGTGAGTGCGAATGTCTTTGAAATCGATTTTAGTCATTACTAATACTCTTCTAGACCAAACTAACGTTCTACTTAGCTAACCTCTGATTCACGGACAGGCTTATATTTTATTCATCTGCCCGATCGAGTACATAAAACTGACTGCTGACTAATGACTAATGACTGCTGACTAAAGCTTGCCGCTGAACCTCCAACAATTCCTGAATTCCAGTTTCTGCCACATCCAAAATTTGATTTAACTGACTGCGGCTGAAACTTCCTGCTTCCGCAGTTCCCTGAATTTCGATGATGTTCAAATCTCCATTCATTACCACATTACAATCAATTTCAGCCGCCACATCTTCAAGATAATTCAAATCTAAAAATGGCTCGCCTTCCAAAAGCCCCACAGACACGGCCGCCACTTGACGAATAATCGGCGATCGCTCTAAATCACCTTTTTGTACCAACTTGTTTAAAGCATCAGCCACAGCCACAAACCCGCCAGTAATTGAAGTTGTGCGAGTCCCCGCATCCGCTTGCAAAACATCCGCATCCACAAGTATGGTGCGTTCCCCCAATAGTTGCATATCCAAGCACGATCGTAAACTGCGCCCAATCAACCGCTGAATCTCTTGAGTCCGTCCCGATAATTTCATAAATTCCCGCTCTTGCCGCTGCGGCGTAGAACCAGGCAACATTCGGTATTCCGCTGTTAGCCAACCTTGTCCGGTATTCTCCAGAAATCTCGGCACTCCCGGCTTGATTGTAACGCTGCAAAGTACCTGAGTATCGCCACTTTTTGCGAGTACGGAACCGCTAGCAAATTTGGTAAACTGTCTATCGAAACTAATCGGACGAAGTTGATTTGGTTGTCTGCCATCTGGACGCTGGAAAGACATAATATTTAGGTAATTGGTACTGGGTAATTTGGAATTAAAAATTGAAAATTGAGTATTAATTTTCCGGTCTTTTTGGAGTCGTTAAATATGCAGTCATTCAATCTAAAATGTAAAATCTAAAATGCTATGAGTATTGACCTTTAGCCTCGATCAATGTGAGAATATCCTGCTGGACTTGTTCTGGGGATTGATCGCCATCCACAGTTAACAGTTTGTTGCGGTATTCGTAATACTCTAAAAGAGGAATAGTGCGTTCGTGGAACAAATCGAGGCGACGCTGTAAAATTTCAGGGTGGTCATCCGATCGATCGCGCTTGATCGACCTGCTCAGCAAAACCTCGATCGGCACTTTCAGCCAAACAGCCCAATCTAGCTCCTGTGCCAACTCCTCTAATAAAAAATCCAACTCCTCAGCTTGAAAAGCCGTTCGCGGATAGCCCTCCAATACCCAGCCATTAAAGACATCCCACAGCAGCAGCCGGCGGCGAAAGAATTCAATCATAGTTGCATCGGGAACTAATTCCCCTCTTTCGACATAAGACACCGCCCGCTTGCCTAAATCTGTGTCTTCTGCGATCGCCTCCCGTAGAATGTCCCCCACAGCCAGCAAAGGAAGGCTCAAATTGCTGCACAGTAGTTCAGCCTGAGTTCCCTTTCCCGCTCCTGGCCCTCCCAGAATCACCACTCTCACAGTCCCTGCTCCTAGTGCCGCGACATTCAAATTTTACGCGATGTGCGTACCTTTTCTTAAAAGCCCTGGACGCAGCGAGACTCTCATCACCTGGGTTTTTTACCCTATAACTGTATAAATGTCAAGCTTCGCGCCGTATTTTGGTAAAAAACCCCGTTTCTGCGTAACTGCTAATTGAGTTCAAAAATTGAACAAATGACTGCGAATGCCACTGCAGCTAGCTTTTGACAACTTGTATATCTAGTGTTCGATCCGATGTGCACTCGGCCCCGTACACTATATATTGTCAAGCAGGCTTCAGCCACGCCAAGGTCGGAGCTGCACTCAAGACTTAGTTGCTGATTAAATATTGCCCTATGGTTGCTCAGTTACAAACCCCTAAACTAAATTTAAACCACAGCTTGCCCTACACAGTTCAAGGGCTTGTGCAAGTCTTTACAGGCCCGCACCGCTGCTTTTTTACCAGTGTCATGGCTCAGGCCCTCCGAATTGCAGGACAGGGAGCTCCCGTGCTAGCGGTGCAGTTCCTCAAAGGGGGAATTAATCAAGGGCATCAGCATCCGGTGCGGCTGGGGCAAAATTTAGATTGGGTGCGCTGCGATTTGTCACGCTGCATTGAGAATGCCGATTTAGATGAGCTGGAGACGCGAGCGATCGAACAATTGTGGCAGTATGTTCAAAATGCAGTGCGCGAAGGTCGTTATTCCTTAGTTATTCTCGATGAATTGAGTTTAGCGGTTAATTTGGGCTTGATTCCCGAAGCCGAAGTGGTGGCATTGATTGACAACAAGCCGCATCATTTGGATATGATTTTTACCGGGCCATCCATGCCCCAAAGAATTTTGGATGTTGCCGACCAAATTACTGAAATTCGCCGCAGTTAAGGACAAAGATTCAAGTTGCGAGATCCTTTTTAGCGGTCGCATTTTTTATGTAAAAAAGCAGTATATAAAAAAATAGGCGACCGCTTAGCTCAAAGAGCGATCGCACGCTATCAATTTAGCAGCGACATTACGATTGAACTACCGGATCGAACACAACAGTCAATCGATCAGCCGGCACCATCCGCTTGAGAATTTTCAAGTGACCGTCTGCATCAGACCAACTGCGAAACTCACCCACAACCACCTTTTCCACATTTGGAAGCGAGCGAACTATAGTCCACGGCTTGAGACGTTTTTCTTGCAACATAATATATATCTCCTTGGTAAATTGGAGCCAAAGCCAGTCCCCATCCTTTGGCAGGGCCGAGGACTGGCTTTTGACTTTGTAAACTTGCCCTTGTCTAAGAACATAGCACAAAAAAAATAGTTTGTGATTATATCTTATTTTCCGCTTTCTTTATACCTAATTCCTAGATGACCAATGATTAAACTAAAAACTTGTTAATTCTTTAATTCGTAACTCAAAACTATTTCATGACTAACACTTCGAGTGCGCTTGGGGTGCAGCCTGACTAATAAATTTTGCCTTCTACCTTCTAGCTTCCTTCTACAAATCCCGCCGCGACAGCAGAAACCAGATCCCACCCAAACCCAAAACACCGCACAAAACCCCGCCTTCCCACCCAAAAACAGTCCCCCCCGGCAAATGTCCAGGCTTTGCCTTAGAAGTAAAATTCAGCTCCGAATAGTATACCCACTGGCTGTTAACCCGCCAGCCGACTCGATCGCCAAACTTCTCCCAAACTGTAGCATCATAAACACCAGCCTTTCCCCCCGACTTTACCCACAAACCCTTTTGCACAGAAAAACCGAATCTGCGGTGACTGTGCCGCACCCAAAGTTGATCGATAGTCTGCAAATCCTTAGCGGGAAACTTCCTAATATCTTCCTCGCTCAAATAACCCCGTGAATTTTGCTGCATCACCTCCAGCATTTTCGCAGAGGTTTCCTCATCAGCACCCCGCCAATTTTTAGCAGCCAGCAGCCTTGCCAAGTGAGAATAATCAATACCTTTTTCGGACTCTAAATTCACGGCAACTAGCGGAGAATCAGTCACGGGTTGAGTCGGCACCGAAGGACTAATGACAGTTGCCTGCTGCGACTTTTCGACCACTGGGACAACAACAACCGCAGGTTTTAAAGCATCCAAAACTTCTACAGCCGATTTGTAGCGATCTTTAACATATTCCTGAATCAACTTATCTAAAACCTGACCTAAATCCTGGCTAATTTGTGTTCCTTTTGGCAAAGCCTCCCTCCAAAGCCACCGGCCTTCAAGCGGATCGTAAAGGTCATCGTGAATGTCCCCATAGATATCCAGGTAAGGCATAACAGAAGTCAGCAAGCGAATGCAAGTCACCCCCAAACTATAAAGGTCGCTAGCAGGAACAGCCCTACCGTGACGCTGTTCTAGAGCCGCGTAGCCGGGAGTTCCCAACTTAGTTCCTGTTTTGGTCGGAGCAGCAGCTACTACCTGTTTAGAAACCCCAAAATCTATTAGCACTAACTTACGATCGCGAGATCGGCGGATCACATTCTCCGGCTTAATATCGCGGTGAATTACATTTCTGTCGTGAACAAACTTCAATAAAGGCAACAAATCTAACAGCAGTTCGCAAGTTTTAATTTCGCTATAAGCACCGTACTTTTCTAACTCATCCTTTAAATTATAGCCATCAATAAACTCTTGCACTAAATACAAGCGTCCATCTTCCTCAAAATAAGAAATTAACTGAGGAATTTGCGGGTGCTTCAGTTCGTATAACCGCCTGGCCTCTTGTTCAAACAGCCGAACATATTTTTTAAAATGACCGGGCTTCCGCTGAAACTCTTGAGGGGGTGACAACTGTTTAATCACACACAATTCCTCAAATTTTCCATGATTAACAGCTCGGAAAGTCCTGCCAAATCCCCCATCGCGCAGCGGTTCAGTGGCTGCATAAAGGTCTTTTAGCAGCAGCTTTGAACCACAATGAAGACAATACTTTGTGCCTGGTGGGTTCTGACGCTTGTCTCTTGGGCAATCGAGATTAAGGCAGTATGTCATATATTAAAAAAATGCGAACAAAATTATACTCAGGGTTTTATATTATTCAAGAGTCCGATCGCGAGCTGGTTTTTGTAGAGGCGAAACCTCGAACCTTACGGAGGCGGCCGCCACCCTCGCGATCAGAGGGGGCGCTCTCGCCAGACTGCCCCTGAGCAAGTATAACTCTCTTAAGGGTTTGACCTCAAACTCGAAGTCCACATCTAACCTGAGACTCCGATCCGTGCAATACATTTGATTTAGCGGTCAAATAGCCCGTAGATCAAACAGAAATAGTAATTTATTACCAGCCCCGTGAGTTCTGCAACGTCAAAAAAACTGAGGATTCCGCCTGAGATATAATTTTATTGCCAGAGAGAAGCACACTAACGGGAGCCACAGGTTCCGTCAAGTTCGATCTACTTTAATATTTTACCCGTATAATTTTTAACTTAACCAGGCATAATTAACAATCCAAAAATGCCCAACAAACGCACGTTAAAATCAATACTAGCTTCCTCGATCGCAATCCGAGCCAGACCAGCCACTTAGCCAGTTTTCCCTGTTTCGTTTTTTCAGCTATTACCAGTTACATCTAATTCGATCGGTCTACTTAATTAGGAATCGCCAGTGACACCAAAACTACAGCCCTCTTCCACTCCAAACTCCCGCAGAAAATCACCAAAAGTACCCTGGTTCGAGCGGTTCATGGCACTGGTCGCCCTAGGAAATTTAAGCCTAGTATTATTTGACATAACTTACGTCCCCGGTCGAGATTTCTACTTTCGGCAAGTGCCAGTTCTAACTCAAGTATACGACCCATTTAAAGGAATTAAACCCCACCGAGACACCCAGCAATATCTGAAAACCTTAGAAGAATTAAAAATTCAAGTAGTGAAAACAGGGTTGCCCTCTCCCCAAGTAGCAGCAAAACTGCAGGAAATAAACAACCTGAGCGCGAAAATGATCGACGAAGATCCCTTTCGAGTAGCCTCAAAAAGTGGCACCCTAGAAAAAATAAAAGACCGGATGCGCGATCGCGTCCCGAATCCGCAAGACTCCGCTAAACAATCATTCCAAAGATTCTGGAGCCAAGACTATTTAAACAAACAAGGCTGGCAAAAAGAAATCAAGTGGTTTGACGCCAAAATCAAGCCATTAATCACCACCAACTATTACCGCGAGATTGGAGAAAACGGCGAATTCATCGATAACTTTTGGCAAATCGACCTGCCATTTATTGCCATATTCGCGATCGAATTTCTAGCCCGTACCTACTCGATCAGCCGCCGCCACCGCAGCGTCACTTGGCGAGCAGCCATGCTCTGGCGATGGTATGACATCTTCCTGCTGCTCCCATTCTGGCGCCTGTTGCGAATATTACCCGTCACAATTCGCATCCACCAAGCAAAAATGCCGGATCTCCAACCCATACGCAGCCAAATCAGCCGAGGTTTCGTCGCCAACTTCGCCCAAGAATTGACCGAAGTAGTAGTAATTCAACTCATCAACCAGATGCAACAATCAATTACCACAGGCGAACTAGCTCGTCAACTATTTCAATCTAAAAAACAGCGCTATCTAGACATCAACAATATCAATGAAATAGAAGCGATCGCCACCCATCTCGTGCAAATAACCGTCTACAAAGTCCTCCCCCAACTCCAGCCAGACCTAGAAGCCCTCCTCCGGTACACTATTGAAAGCTTCCTCAAACAATCCCCCCTCTATCAAGGATGGAAGCAAGTACCCGGGCTGGGAAACCTGCCCGAACAGCTAGCAGAGCAATTAGTTGCAGAACTGTCAAAATTAGTCACTCTCGGCCCCCAAGATGCCTACGAAGCCTTCAAAATCGCCAGCGAAGACCCCATAGGCATCAAACTCTCAAGCCAGCTAGTCCAACATTTCGGGCAAGCTTTAGGAACCGAACTGCAACAGCAGCACACCTGGCAAGAAATACAACTGCTGCTGTGCGACTTCCTAGAAGAGTTCAAAATCAACTACATTCAGCGGTTGAGCGAAGAAGACTTCGAGAAAATTTTAGAACAAGCCAAAGAACTGCAACGGATAGCCCCGCGTTAGGGCGTGTCATGACTCGGAAGTCCCCAAACCGTTCGGGCAAGTCTCGCCACGGGATGCCCGCTCGGTAGCGGTACAACACCGCTTCCACCAACAACCGATTGTAGGCAGACTGTCCGACCCACATAACCTTCACGTCCGCGCAATAAATCTTTGATCCTTTCCCACTGTTAATCCCGTAGGGCATAACGGCCGCTTGTCCTGCCGATCGAATCCTTCTAGTCGGCTGTATCTCTTCTTTACCTTCCTTTACATTAACTGATGACAAACCCTAGCCTCTCGGATTTGAAAAAGCTTTAAATCCTTGGCAGCCATGTGTTTACCTCTAATACCAAATTCACTATTAAGCTGAGATAGTTTCCCAGAATTAAAAGAATAGCCCTAACCCTCTTCTGTGTCCTAATCCCCTCTGCTCCACCGCTCTACTTATTTTTTTCTTCCCCAATTAGCAATTAGCAATTACCCTGCTGTAACTCCTGCAAATGAAACTTGCTGGAATTGTAAAGTTTCATGTGCGATCAGCATTCTCTACGAGAGTCATCTGCAGAGTTGTGCATCAAATCTTCAGCGCGGTAGTGAGTTAGACCGCCGTTAGGGTTCTCAGCGGCTTGGCGTTTCATGTTTTTAGCGAGCAAGGTCAATTTTTTGAGACGGATATTATATCAATTTATATGTAACTCAGATGAAACCCTACTTTTTAGAGTCAATCTGTAAAGTAAAGTTAAAAACTACTACAAATAGCTGTAAACCAGGTAGTCTATTAGATATCATTGCTAACTGGTTTCCTAAAGGCTAAAAATATTTACAAATGCTAAAGAAAAATAAGATGCGTCAGTATCTTTAGTTAGCTTTTATTATAACGATCTCAGAGAAAACACGTAAGTAGCGATGCTTGTTTAAGCAAGTTACTGTCTCAAACTTTTCACTAACTATTATAGATTGCTTTTCAATATATATTTCCTCAGCCTCATTTCACTAAATCTACTGAGATTTTTCAGCCAACTGGTTACCCCAGGAGTAACACGAATCAATGTCACAGACCTCTCCAACCACTTTCCTGTCAAACCGTTCTCAAAAAAAGGTGTCCCTGCGCCTGATTTTAGTATTGCCATTCGTTCTGCAAATATTTGCTGCCGTCGGCCTGACAGGCTGGCTATCCTTACGCAACGGGCAAAAAGCAGTCAACGAAGTTGCCAGCCAGTTGCGGAGTGAAATTACGGCCCGCATCCAGCAGCAGCTCAACACATACCTAGATACAGCCCCTCGCGTCAATCAACTGAATGCCAATGCCCTTCGCCTAGGATACTTAAACCCAGACGAATTGGAGAGTATGGAGCGCTATTTTTGGGAGCAAATTCAAGCATTTCCTTCTCTGCCCAATATGGGTTTTGCTACTACAAGTGGAGAGTTCATTGCCATTGAACGCCAAGAGAATGGCAAAATATTTTTTAAAAGAGTAGATAAGGATAGTCGTACTGAACTTCATATTTATGACTCGGATAGCAAAGGCAATCAAACAAAGCTCTTAAAAATTTCTCCTAGCAACAATATACTCAACCGTTCTTGGTATAAAGACAGTGTACGCTTAGGCAAGCCCACATGGAGCGAAATTTTTCCGCTTACAGGTCAGAAAACGCTCTCCCTCCCTGCGGGACATCCAGTTTATGACGAAAGTGGCGAACTGCGCGGAGTATTCGTTGCTAATTTTTTAATCTCTTTCCTCAGTGACTTTCTGCAAAGCTTAAAAATCGGTCGATCGGGACAGACATTCATTATGGAACGTTCTGGACTCCTAGTAGGCAGTTCAACTCTCAAAGAAGCATTTATCACCAACAATGGTAAACTCGATCGCCTGAATGCTTTAGATAGCACAGACGATTTAATTCGGCTGACAACAGCGCATTTAAAAGAACGCTTTGGCAACCTCACTAAAATTAGCAAATCTCAGCAAATAGATTTTACGATCGCCGGCGAGCGACAATTCCTCCAAGTTATGCCCTTTCAGGATAGCGGAGGATTGGACTGGCTGATCGTCGTCGTAGTTCCTGAAAGCGATTTCATGGATCAAATTAACGCCAATACCCAGACTACCATTTTGTTGTGTTTGGGAGCCTTGGCGCTGGCTACCGTTTTGGGAATCTTAACCGCACGCTGGATTACCAGCCCGATTCTCCGTTTGAGCGCAGCTTCTAGAGCGATCGCCAGTGGCGACTTAAAGGAAAAGGTGCAGGTAAAAGGCATAGAAGAACTAGAAGTTTTGGGTCAGTCTTTCAACCTTATGGCACAACAGTTGCGCGAATCCTTTGAGGCGCTAGCCAAGACCAATTCCGAGCTAGAAATCCGAGTAGAAGAACGCACCGCTGAACTGACGGAAGCCAAACAAATCGCTGATACTGCCAACCAAGCTAAAAGTGAATTTTTAGCGAATATGAGTCACGAATTGAGAACGCCACTCAATGGAATTTTAGGATACGCTCAAATCCTAGAACGCTCAAAAACGATGGCTCCGAAAGATATCCAAGGCATCAGTATTATTCACCAGTGTGGTTCCCACCTCTTAACCCTGATTAATGACATCTTAGACCTCGCTAAAATTGAAGCTCAGAAATTGGAACTGTACGCGAAAGATTTCCATTTTCCTTCCTTTTTGCAGGGAGTCGCGGAAATTTGCCGCATCCGAGCCGAACAAAAAGGAATTGCTTTTGTTTATCAACCCAGTTGGGAAATTCCTGTTGGCATCTACGCTGACGAGAAACGCTTGCGACAGGTACTAATTAACTTACTGAGCAATGCAATTAAGTTTACCGACTCAGGACGAGTGACTTTTAAGATAGAACATCTGGAAAAGGGGACAGGTGAAAAGGTACAAACCAATGAGCAAAAGCCAGCCTCACCAACTCACAAAATTAGGTTTCAAATTGAAGATACTGGCGTTGGTATGACACCCGAACAATTAAAAAAAATATTTTTGCCTTTTGAACAGGTAGGAGACAGCAAGCGTCAGGCGGAAGGAACTGGACTCGGTTTAACAATTAGCCAGAAAATTGTTGAAATGATGGGTAGTACCATTCAAGTAAAAAGTCAGTCAGGAACAGGCAGTGTTTTTTGGCTAGATTTGGATTTACAGGAAGCGGCAGACTGGGCAAATACAGCCACGATTGCCAAGGAAAGAAAGCTGGTTGGCTACCAAGGTAGAAAGCAGAAAGTTTTGGTTGTGGATGACAAATGGGAAAACCTCTCGGTCATTGTCAATCTCCTGGAACCCCTCGGCTTTGAAGTAACCGAAGCTAAAAACGGTCAAGAAGGTTTAGAAAAAGTAGAAGAGTTTAAGTTTGATCTGATTATCACTGACTTGGTGATGCCAGTGTTAGATGGCTTTGAGATGATGCGCCGTATCCGAAATTTGTCACACTATAAAGACGTGGCAATCATTGCTTCATCTGCCAGTGTATTTGCTACCGATCAACATAAAAGTTTGGAGGGGGGAGCCAACGATTTTGTCGGTAAGCCAGTGCAGGCAGAAGAGCTATTTGAGATATTGCACAAGTATTTAAAACTTGAATGGATATATGAGGAACTAAAGCATGAAAAAATCAGCACTCTTCCTTTTTCATCAGATGCTCAATCACTTTCTGAATCGACCTCTGTAGTGGCTCCCCCGCCCGCAGAAATTGAACTTTTATTTGAACTGGCCATGAGAGGCAACGTGAAAGGAATTGTGAAGCGCAGTGAGCACCTAGAGAAGTTGGATCAGCAATTTGTGCCCTTTGCTGTTGAGCTGCGCCAGTTAGCCCAAGGCTATCAGGTCAAAAAAATCAAAGAGTTTATTACCTCTCACAGAATAGAAAAAGAATGAAGGCAGCAAATATGGAAACAAGTAGCATCTTAATCGTCGATGACAATCCTAGCAATCTGGACGTGCTTTCTGAAGCTTTAGCTGGTTCAGGATGGGAGATATTGGTAGCAACTGATGGCGAAACTGCCATAGAACAAGCTGAATATAGTCAGCCTGATTTGATTCTGTTAGATGTGATGATGCCAGGAATTGACGGGTTTGAAACCTGTCATCGGTTGAAGGCAAGTCCGTTGACGAACGAAATTTCCATAATTTTTATGACCGCTCTTTCTGACATAGGAGATAAGGTCAAAGGCTTTAATCTAGGGGCGGTGGATTACATTACTAAGCCCTTTGAACAAAAGGAGGTGTTAGCTCGCGTCAACCTCCATTTAAAATTGCGTTCTTTGACTAAAGTTCTCGCAGAGCAAAACCTAATGCTGAAGCGGGAAATAGAAGACAGGCTCGCAGCAGAAGCAGCCTTACATCAGCTCGCGCAGGAGTTAGAAAAACGGGTGGAAGAACGAACGGCTGAGCTTTCTCAAGCTTTGGATAATCTTAAAAAAGCTCAAGTGCAAATCGTTCAAAGTGAAAAGATGGCTTGCCTTGGTCAACTTGTAGCTGGGGTGGCTCACGAAATTAACAATCCAGTTAGTTTTATCTCCAATAATATCCCTATTGCCAAGGAATATATTGCCGATTTGATCGGGATGACTCGGCTTTACCAGCACAAGGTTACTTCGACATCAGAATTTGAGGATAAGTCCCAGGAGATTGAGTTAGATTTTATTGTTGAAGATTTGCCCAAAATTCTTGATTCAATGGCGGTCGGAACAGAGCGACTTTACAATCTTTCTATGTCACTGCGTAATTTTTCTCGCTTGGACACATCGGCACTAACGCCAGTGAATATTCACGAGGGGCTAGATAGTACCTTATTAATTTTAGGGCATCGACTGAAACCTAAAGGAAGTTTTCCAGGAATTGCAGTGATTAAAGAGTATGGGTAATTGCCGCTAGTAGAGTGTTATCCGGGGCAACTTAATCAGGTATTTATGAATATATTGGCGAATGGAATTGATGCTTTAGAAGAGTCTACGATCAGTTGTCCGCTGTGCGGGGAAAAGAAACAGGGCAATGACACTCCACAGATTCGGATTTGCACTGAAATGCTTCAGGATGACAGAGTGGTGATTCGGATTGCTGATAATGGGGTTGGCATAACTCAGGAAGTAATGCAGCATTTATTCACGCCGATGTTTACTACTAAATCAGTAGGTAAAGGGACAGGTTTAGGTTTGTCTATTAGCCGTGAGATCGTAGAACGAAAACATGGTGGTAAGCTGACCTGCATTTCCTCGCCAGAATGGGGGGTAGAGTTTGTAATTGAGCTTCCCATTCAGCATTAGTAATGGGAATTTTTTAGGGTGAATCTTAGTTTGGCTGTTTGGTCAATATACCGTTAATCTTGCGATCGCCCATGTCTAATCTACCGATCACCATCACTGTCAAGCTCTTCACCCCCTATCAAGAAGCAGAGGGCTTGTCCGAACTGAAATTAGAATTTCCCAAAGAAACTCCCGTATCGCAAGTCCTAGAACGCCTGAGTGCCAATCGCCAACGGTTCTAGGGGCGACCCATCGGCTTCGGTAGCAACCAGGAATTTGCCCTCGCCCCACCCCACTCCAAAACGGTGATGAAGTCGTCCTTATTTCCCCTGTCAGCTCTCCCCTTCTGCCCTCGGACAGTCCGCCGATGCCGATTCGGTTTGTCACCGGGCGGGCGATCGAGCTAAACTGAGAACTGAGGCCTCCCTTCGATCAGAAGAAGTCCTCAAACTTCTTGGAAGAAATTGTTTTACCTAGGAGTGGGTCAAGCCCACTTTTTTTGTTGCATTAGTCGCAGGAAAAGAGCTCAGGGCGTCTGACTTGCAAGTTGAGGACTGATTTAGTAGGGGTACCCCCCGCTTGAGATCCCCTGCTGGGATGTTGGGTAAGTCCCAAAGTTGAAGACGAAAGTCGCAGCCACCTAATCAAACCACCTCAAAGCCAAGCAATCTCAACACCAAATTTTTCCTTGCCCGTGTCCGAGTTTAGGAGTTTTAACTTAAGTATTCGATATGACTCATCCCCTAATCCCACAAATCATAGACTTAGCTACCCCCGTTGCGGAAACACTGGGATTGGAAGTAGTGGGAGCAGTGTTTCACACCAACCAAAATCCTCCCGTCTTGCGGGTAGACATCCGCAACCTCCAACAAGACACTGGTTTAGCCGACTGCGAGCGCATGAGCACAGCCCTCGATGCTGAGTTAGAGGCAGCCGACATCATACCCGATGCCTACGTGCTAGAGATTTCCAGTCCCGGAATATCCCGATTGCTCAGCAGCGATCGAGAATTCATTACCTTTAAAGGTTTCCCCGTGACAGCCACAACCACCGAACCGGACTCGCGAATCAAAGAGTGGAAAGGACTACTCCTGGGCCGGGATGAAACAGCGGTTTATCTCAATCAAAAAGGGCGACAGGTTAAAATTCCCCGCCCTCAGATTGTCAAAGTTGAACTAGACGAAGGAAAAAAGATGTAAAGGGAAATTTTGAGTTTTGAGTTTTGAGTTTTGAGTTTTGAGTTTTGAGATTGCCTCGCAGCAAGCTGAAAACGCTTGGCTGCGAGTTAATTTTTAACAATCATATCTGTAGCAGCGGGTTGAATAGGAATAACAAATAAATTGTTACGGCACCGAGTTCCCCTAATCCTATCCAGTAACTCATCACTCCTGCTTGAAAATTTTCCAGTACCAATTACCGATTACCAGTTACTTATTACCACAGCAAAAAAGGAGTGTTTTATATGTCAATGGTTCCCCTGCCCGGACTAAAAGAAATGGTCGAAGGTATTAGCAAAGAACGCAATTTACCCAAACACGCCGTCCAAGCAGCCTTGCGAGAAGCCCTGCTCAAAGGATACGAACGCTACCGCCGTACCCAAAAACTCGATCACTTCAGCGAAGAATACTTCGACAACTTTGATGTAGAACTCGACGCAGAACAAGAAGGTTTCCGCGTTTTAGCCAACAAAACTATTGTCGAAGAAGTCATCAATCCCGATCACGAAATCTCACTTTCGGAAGTGCAAGAAGTAGCCACGGAAGCTCAGCCTGGCAGCATCGTGCTCGTAGACGTAACACCAAATCAAAAAGAATTTGGTCGCATGGCCGCGATCCAGACCAAACAAGTTCTCGCTCAAAAACTGCGCGACCAACAGCGCAAAATGATTCAAGAAGAGTTTAAAGATTTAGAAGAAACTGTTCTTCAAGCAAGAGTTCTCAGGTTTGAGAGGCAGTCGGTGATTTTAGCAGTCACCAGCAGCTTCGGTCAGCCAGAAGTAGATGCCGAACTCCCTAAGCGCGAACAGTTGCCCAACGACAATTATCGGGCCAACGCTACATTCAAGGTTTATCTCAAAAAAGTAGGCGAAGGCTCTACTAGAGGGCCACAGTTACTTGTTTCTAGAGCCGACGCAGGTTTGGTGGTTTACCTGTTTGCTAATGAAGTACCAGAAATAGAAGACGGGGTGGTGAGAATTGTCGCCGTAGCCAGGGAGGCAAATCCGCCATCCCGGCACGTCGGCCCCCGGACTAAAATAGCAGTTGATACTCTCGATCGCGACGTAGACCCTGTAGGAGCCTGCATCGGAGCGCGGGGATCGCGGATTCAGGTAGTAGTCAACGAATTGCGCGGCGAAAAAATCGACGTGATCCGCTGGTCTCCAGACCCAGCAACTTATATTGCTAACGCTCTGAGTCCCGCTAGAGTAGATGAAGTGCGTTTAGTTGCTCCAGAAGGCAGGAGAGCTCACATTTTGGTCGCTGAAGACCAACTTAGTCTTGCCATTGGCAAAGAAGGTCAGAACGTCCGTCTCGCAGCCCGCCTAACCGGTTGGAAAATCGATATCAAAGATATTGCTAAGTACGATCGCGCCGCCGAAGATAGCAAATTGGCAGCAGAAGCAACTAGGCTCGAAGAACTAGCAGGCGACTACGATGCAGACGAAGCGGGCGACTACGACGGCGACGAGGAAACCGCAGAATTTGACGAAGAGGAGGCAGCCGCCACGGAGGAAACCGAAGCCGCAGTCTAAAAACTGTGACATTTACCGAAGAAGAATTCAGAATTCAGAACCCAGAATCCAGAATGGGTTCTGTGCGACAGGATGAAGAATCGAGGTTGAAAGCCCGCGATTTTAATCGTGGATCACAAAAAATTTTTTCCGTGACCCTTACCCCTGACTTGGGACATGGCGTATTTTGAATTCTGAATTCTGTCTTCTGACTCCTTGTCATAAGATTTTCTCTCTTCGGGAGACCAGGAGGACTTGTCCCCTACTCCCCCCTCTCCCCCTACTCCCCCTCTCACAAGAAATGAAACCGAACTACCGGTGCTGTGCAAGTTGTCGAAAAATAGCTCCTAAGGAAGCTTTTTGGCGAGTAGTCAGGCTCTATCCTTCTCATCAGGTACAATTAGATCGTGGCATGGGCCGTTCTGCTTACCTTTGTCGGGAAGCAGAATGCCTCAAAGCAGCTCAGAAAAAAAATCGACTTGGGCGATCGCTCAAAGCGCCTGTGTCTGACGAACTGTACCAAACACTTTGGCAGCGTTTAGCCACATCTGACTGTACATCTTACTCTGGCCGGGCCGGACGAAAAACCGACAATAGTTCGGTATCGACTGTATAAACCCTCTTGGCAGCCCTACCAGTAATTACCGGTAGCGCCAGCTATAAAACCCCAATCCGATCTGCCCACCAGTCTGGAAAGATTTGTGTCAGATTAGATAAGGGTAGGGTACTAGCAGAGGTATCCTCAAGGTGGAAAGGCCAACTTGGAAGCTTGAGAGAGTGGGTTTTGCCAAAACTCAGACTTCGGAGTTCCAAGTTCCCAAACAGACTTGAGAATTCTTCAACCGCAGACTTCAGCGAGTTGCATCTTTTAGATAAAATTGCTGAGCGAGTACCAAAACCCCGATTCCTGACACTGAATCAATCACAGCGAATGATGTCGTCATTAGAACAAAAAATCACAATGTAAAAACTGGTTGGCACAAAAGAGGGCAGAGTGGATGAACAACGGCAAAGTAAGAATTTACGAATTATCACGGGAACTAAATTTGGATAATAAAGACATCTTGGCAGTATGCGAGCGGCTCAATATTTCAGTCAAGAGCCACAGCAGCACAATTACAGAATCCGAAGCAGAGCGCATTCGCAAAACGGCGGAAAAATACGTAGCCAGTAGCCACTCTTCCCCCGGCAAGCCAGCTCCACCTGAAAGAGCAGCAGCGCCATCTAGAGAATCTGGCCCTCACCCTAACGACCAACAAAAAAAGCAGCAAATTTTAGAAATACGCAGTCCAAAAGTACGCCCGGCTGGTGCAAACTCCCAGCCTGCAGGCAACGAGGAGAACAAAGACCAGCCTGCGGCAACCGTGGCAACTCCTCCCAAGTCGCCTGCAGCTCAACAACTCCAGCCTCCAGCTAAACCGAATATCAATCGACCTGTACTGTCGAAGCCAAATGTCGCTGTCCCGGCTGCTCCGTCAGAAACAGTGTCAGAAACAGTTTCCGAAACAGTTTCCGAAACTGTAGGTGCGATCGCCCCGGAAACAACCGCCCAGGCTCAGGCACCTACAGCACCTCAACCGCCGTCGGAAAAGGCTCCCGAACGCACCAAGCAACCGCCGATCGCCCCCCCTGCGCCGTCGGCCAAACTCACGTCGCCGCCAGTCAGAGGGGCATCAGAGTCGGCTAGCCGTACCCCACAAAATCTGGGGAACAAGCCGGTACTCAAACTTGCAAAAACCGAGCAAGAGCAATCAGAACAGTCAGAAACTCTGGAAGCGCCGGCTAAACCGAGCCGCCCCAGCAGACCTGCACCGGGAGCTGCTACCGAATCTCGCGACGCACAAAGACCGCGCCGGGAAGGCGCTGGTGGTCCAGTCAAAACTCCACTTGCCGATCGACCCCAGCCGGGTGGCCCGCGCCGGAGCCTTGCCCCCGCAACGTCAGCTACCGGGCTGCGTAGCCGGGGCGGTGACACCGGAGCCGCAGGGGACGACACTGATGACAATGAAGAAGATAATACGCCGTTGCTGGGGATTACTCTCCTCGAAAGGCCCTCCCTCCCTCGTCCTGCCAAAAAGACATCGGTCATTTGGGAAGAAGATGATGACGAAAACTCAGATGCTGCCAAAGCTGCCAAGGCAGTTAAGGCAAAACGTTCTCGCCTAAAACCGATAGACGAGGATGACGATGACTTAGAAAACGGGTTGGATCTGCCAGCACCAGTCACGGTCAGCCTGTCCCTAGCCCGCCCAGCTAAAGCGAAAGGACAAGCAGCACCCAAGTCAACACCAACTCCGGGCGCACCCGGAAGCAGCGGAAAAAATAAGAGACCAGGCCCTTCTCACGATAAAAGTTCTTCTTCAGGTTCCAGCGGGGGACGGGGCAACCGGGGCAAAACAGCCGAAGCTAAGGTAGAACGTCCAGAAAAGCTGCTGCTGAGCAGGCCGATGACCGTTCAAGAACTAGCAATTACTCTGGCTGTTCCCGAAACCGAAATTATTAAGCGGCTTTTCTCTAAAGGAATTGCGGTAAATATTACCGAAACCCTGGACATTCCAGCGGTGCGGATGGTAGCCGAAGAAATGGGCGTAGAGGTGGAAACCCCAGAAAAAGTAGCCCCAGCTATCAAAGTGATCGAGATGCTGGATGCAGCGGATTTGGAATACCTCGAACGCCGTCCCCCAGTCGTAACGATTATGGGACACGTGGATCACGGTAAAACTACCTTGCTCGACTCGATCCGCAAAACCAAGGTGGCTCAGGGAGAAGCTGGGGGCATTACCCAGCACATCGGTGCTTACCACGTGGATGTGGTACACGAAGGCAAGAGCCAGCAGGTCGTATTTTTGGATACGCCCGGTCACGAAGCCTTTACAGCGATGCGGGCTCGGGGAACACGGGTTACGGACATCGCCATCTTGGTGGTGGCGGCGGACGACGGCGTGCGACCCCAGACAATTGAAGCGATCAGCCACGCGAAAGCGGCGAAAGTGCCAATTGTTGTGGCTATCAATAAAGTTGACAAGGAGGGTGCTCAGCCGGAACGGGTGAAGCAAGAGCTTACTGAGTACGGCTTGGTCGCAGATGACTGGGGCGGCGATATCACGATGGTTCCAGTCAGCGCGATCCGAGGCGAAAACCTGGATACGCTGTTGGAAATGATTCTGACAGTGGCGGAAATGGAAGACCTCAACGCCAACCCGCACCGACCAGCTAAGGGTACTGTGATTGAAGCTCACCTCGACAAGGCAAGGGGACCTGTGGCAACTCTGCTGGTGCAGAACGGCACTCTGCGAGTGGGCGATATTGTGGTCGCAGGCTCGGCTTTGGGCAAGGTGCGCGCAATGATCGATGACCGGGGCGAACGCGTAGAGCAAGCAACTCCATCCTTCGCGGTGGAAGTGCTGGGGCTGCGGGAAGTTCCTCGCGCCGGAGACGAGTTTGATGTCTTCGCAAACGAAAAAGAAGCTGCGGCGATCGCCACTGGAAGAGCTACCTCCCAACGAGATTCCCGCCTGCTGCAAGGCGGCCGGATCAGCCTCAGCGGCTTCTCTCAACAAGCTAAGGAAGGCGTTCTCAAAGAACTCAACTTGATCTTGAAAGCAGATGTCCAAGGCTCCCTCGAAGCAATTGTCGGCGCTCTGACTCAACTTCCTCAAAAAGAAGTTCAACTCCGACTGCTGCTATCTGCTCCTGGGGAAATTACAGAAACGGATATTGACCTCGCTGCAGCCAGTAATGCTGTAATTATCGGGTTCAATACTACTCTCGCTACCGACGCTCGCCTCGCGGCCGACCAAGCGGGCGTAGACGTGCGGGAATACAGCATCATCTACAACCTCTTGGATGACATTCAAGGGGCGATGGAAGGTCTGCTGGAACCCGAACTGGTGGAAGAACCTTTGGGTCAAGTCGAAGTGCGCGCTGTCTTCGCGATCGGTCGCGGAGCTGTAGCTGGATGTATGGTACTCTCTGGCAAAGTCATCCGTAACTGTAAGGTGCGGGTGCGCCGGGGCAACAATGTCGTTTACGAAGGTGTCCTCGACTCCCTAAAACGGATGAAGGAAGATGCCAAGGAAGTCAATGCTGGCTTTGAATGCGGCATTTCCTTGAGCGGCTTTAGCGACTGGGCGGATGGCGATATGATTGAAGCCTACCGGATGGTTACTAAGCGCCGGACTCTCTCTCAATAGTTTTGAGTTGTGAGTGTTGAGTTGGAAGAGAAGTTTTGAGTGAAGGCAACCAAATTGCCGATCGCTCGCAACTCTTCTCTTCACTCAATACTCCCAAACTCATCACTCGCAACTTTGGTTGTTAACTTATAGCCGAAGGAAGAAGGTTTTAGTTATCGTCGCGAGAGAAGGAAGAAGCAATAAAAGCAAAGATGTTAGTAATTAACAACGTCCTAATAGTTTTGGCTGTTGCTGAAAATTCAAAATTTAAAACTAAAATAAGACTTACGCAAATCAACCGAGTTTCCTACCAAAATGCTCGGTTTGACCGCTAGAAATGTACTCTTCGCACCGGGTTTCTGGGTCAAAAGTGCGTCCCAGACTCTCAAATTTCAAAACTCATAACTCATAACTCATAATTATTTAAAGTGCGTTCTTTTTGGTCAGATCCTTTTTTGTGGATTCACCTTTCTGGGGCGGCTACACTGCCGATATTCCTGGGACTGTGCTTGCTGGGACTCGCAGTGGGTTCTCCCCTGCTCCCTGTCTGGTTAGAAATATTTTTAGTGGCTGTAGCAGGTATTGTTCCTGTGCTGTGGATGCAGTGGTTCCGCCCTTTTTACATTTTTAGTATTCTAGTTGTGGCGGTAAAACCGCAGAATTTAACTTCTGTGCAGCAGCAGATTCTGACTCGGTTTAAAACAAAGTTAAATCAAGGAATCGCTCTTTTTGTCGCTGTTTTGCTGGCAGTAATTTTGTGGCAACTCTACCGATTGGCTCCCCTCGCGGCTTCGGTGGCTCCCTTTCCTCCTTCCTGGCGGTGGGCTGGATTGTTGTTGGCAGCTTCTGCTTTTTTAGCTAGCAATTTGTTTTTGCAGGTGTCTGCTAGTGTCATGGCGGTTTTGCTGACGCCAGAATCAGAATTTGCAGCGACAAAGCCTCATGTTTTAGAAAAAATTCGGCAGGATTTTACGATCGCGCCTTGGCAAGTCGATCGACTTTTGCCGGCTTTTGCAGCCGAGACAACTGCCGCTGTGTCTGCACCCGTAGAGTCAATTGGGCCAGCATCCGGCATAGGGAATTCGTCAGTCGATAGTATTGTCAACCCAAAACCTGTTGATACCAACGGCGTTACATCTCTACCTGAACAGTCGATCGAAAAAAAGTGAAATTAAAAATTAAGAGGGGGACAATTGTAGTTTAAGCTACTTTAAGTTGTACAGATGTATGCTTTGAAAAAAATAGGTAAGGCCCCTCTTCGGATAGAGATTATTAATAGTCTTAATATTGAATTTTTAATCCCAGAGTGTGGATATTTTATATTGGCTATCTGGAGAGAAGAATCTATAATAGAGAGTGTCAAGGTCAGCTTTCAATCCTTACAAGGGATTAAAACAGAGGTATAACAATATGGCGAATTATCTACCGCTCGCAGAAGAACCTCAAGCCGCAGAGGGGATCGAGCTGTGCAAAGATTCTGAAATCTGGGGCAGTCTCAAATCCGCGATCGGCGCAAGTTCAGGATTTCAACGCTGGCAGCTAGAACTCAATTTTGAGCGTCAGCAGCAAAATGCCACCATCGATCAGCAGGTTCGTTCCTATCTGCGGGAAACTTTAGAAACTTTGGCTTATTGAGTAGCCTAAAACCAAATATTGTCACGGTTTGTGAATTTTACAGCCCAATTCTGCTGGCATCCCCTCCAATATGCTGCGTGAGTGCCGACAGTTAGTGTCGAGAGTGAGTGTTGATCGGAACTTCGGGCATCAAATTGCAGGGGGCAGTATTTGTGCTTACGGAGTGTGGATTAATTTCCGCAGCCTACTGGCCACACACTCTCAGACAATTCAAGAGAAAATTAGCCTGAAACCCCCTAGAGAAAGCGACTGCGGCCGCTATCTATTGACGTGCCTGTTGCCGAAACTCTTGATCATAAGGCTGAAGCAAAATAAAATTAACAGTTCTAGAGTGGCAGTACATGAAACCGTCCACATCAACCTGATTACAAACGCATGAGCACACTCTTCAATAAGTTGTGACGGCGAGCAATCTCGCAAAGCGCATCCATATCGCAGGGACGACCTGCGAAGTGAATCGGCAAAATGCTTTAGTTATGGAAGTTATTTTAGCTTCGACTTGAGCCTGGTCAATATTCATGGCCACCGCATCTACATCCGCCAGTATGGGTAGTGCGCCTGCGTGAATAATCGCATTAACTGTGGCACAAAAAGTCATCGGAGAGTAATGACTTCATCCCCCGGTTGTAACGAAGCAGGGAGGAGGCTCAAGCGCAGCGTTGCGGTACAGGAATGGACTGCAATCGCCTACTGGGAACCCTTGTAAGCTTTGAAGTCATTTTCAAAATTCCTGACTTTCGGGCCTGTACCCAAGCAAACTGTTTTCATGGTTGACACCACTTCTTGAATTTCAGCATCTTCGATCGCCGGAGCGCCGAAAACCAAGAAACGGTCTTTTGAACGAATAGGATTGTTGTTCATGTTGCTAGTGTTACCCAGTAAATAGAGTCGAGCGAGTGCAAGTTTTAATTAATGCAAGCTCTTGCCCGCATTTTTTGCTTCAAATACTTTCCTGACTAAAAAAAGGCTACTCCCTATAAAGTTTTTGTAAACTGTCGAACATCTATCCCGAGATAGATTTTACAGCTAAGTTATATGATTTTAGATTTTAAAATTGGGAATGACTGATTCCCGTCAGGTTTGGAGCTGGCCTGCTGTTAGATTCTTTTTTTAAACTGGTGTTAAAATTCAACAAATTTTGCACAAATAAATGTGACTCCCCTGTAATTGATGCAGATTCAGCAACATTCTGCGATCGCTCCAAGCAATCAACCCTCCTTGCCAAAATCCGCTACAGTCTAGGCAGGCGAATCTTGTTCAAAATGTCTTGCAGCCGTTCTGAAACGCCGCCCAATTGTTCTGACAAAGCTACCAGTTGACCGTAAGCTTCAACTAAGCGATCGCCCTCAACATAAACTTCTGAATTCGGATAATTCTTCATCGCTTCCAGCAGCGTAATCTCGTTATCATTAGTTGCAGACAGCACCAAGGCCTCGCGCAAAGCTTCTCGATTTGCCTTCCCAGAAGGAGTGCGAATTACCTGACCCACTTCATCAAGAATTATTTCCCCAAGCTTACTGTTAAGCGTCCGATCCAAAAAGCTTTGACTCACTTTCACCGGTCTCGTCAGACTGCTGCGAACCGCTTCCGGGTCTTTGTTTGCCTTTCCCAGCAGCATTTCTAACGCGGGCGACATTTGCCCAGTTTCTGCAAAAATTTCTAATTCGCTGACAGGTAAAGTCATTCGGATCGCACTGTATTTGAGCACTACCTTTTCGGCCGCCGCCGCAGCATTGCTGTAAAATACAATTCCCGCGCCTGCTGCCAAAAATAATGTCCACCGCCCTTTGAAAAATGATCGACCCATAGTAAAATCTCCCAACATCTTTTTCTACTTCGACTTTGACACATCTGATTAGTTACTGCACAGGCTAAGGTCTTCGGGAAATACCAAATTATTCGATCGCCCCAACACTGATACCATTTTAGATTTTAGATTTGCGAATGACTGAGGATTATTAGGGTTTGGAATATGCGCCTACAGTTGCTTGATTTTGGGGAACTGGTATTACCTATATCGGATGCTAGGCACAAAACTCGGTTCAGGGCGCTTGTACGGGCCTCTCTGTGCGGGGTGTGCACCCTACTGATTCTCTCTCCCAATCTCCCGATCCTAACAAAATGCCGAACGCCAGCTCTTCTATCAGTGAAGGCTGGCGCTGGGCTTACATTTATTTTATATATTTAGGGTCTTTATGAAAGCTGACCCCATTTGAACGAATTACAAGCGGTTTATTATTAGGGCCTTTAAATTTGCTGACCCCAATTGAAGCCACATTATTATAATTACAGGGATCGCTGGCAAACCAGGATTTCATAATAATTTCTTTATATTTCTAACTTTTCCTTGCCTGAGATAGATTTTTGTCTCGATTTGTAAATTTTTGTTACTTCGACTTCGGGGCTCGGCCCTCGGCGCGCTGCTCCCAGCGAAACAGGAACACCATCAGGGCGACAACTCCGACTTGGAGGGCAAAATTAGGCAAAGCAGAACCAATTTCCCGGCCCGAGGCAATTTTAGCGAGGAAAATCAAGCCGCCGATAAAGCCCGAAGCGCCACAAGCTAGGTAAACAAACTGTCGCAGAGGCCGGTAGGGAGTGGCCATTTCTGCGGTCAAACGCTCGTATTGTTGGCGGCTGAGGTTGCGCGGGTTTTTTGGGATGTTTGTGCGATCGTTTGAATTGGGGGCTGGCATAGATTTAGGAAATAAGTAAATTAGGATTGGGCCACAAAAAGCCGGTTTCTACCAAAAATCCTCTGTCTGAGGTGGCTAATACGGTCGAAAAACCAGGTTTTTGGTAGTGGGGCGCAAGTCAAGCGAATATTAGACTACAACAAATATCTCACAACTGCCGAAATAAATCACCGCTGAATCCAAAGCACAACTGTCTGCAAACAGCCGACCAAAACCCCCAAAATGCCTCCTAAATTTACAATTCCCTGCAACTCGCTTTTGACAATTCCCTGAATTGCTAACTCCAACTCTTCAGGAGAAGTACCTTTGACTCGATCGACAATCACCTGGTCAATATTCAAAATCGGGATAGCCTGAGCTACAATATTTTCTAAATCCCGCTCTAGATAGCGTTCTAAAACCAAAGCAAGTTCTTTGCTAACAATTTCCAGGGAAGCGCTCATCACCGCTGAAGTCTGCAATCGATTGAGAAGCAACCGCGAAATATTTTCCCAGTCTATAGATTTACTCAACCCCTCAAGTACGTCTGTACCCCGCTCTTGAACGTAGCTGCGAACGCTGTCGCGCATAGTTTTTCGCAACTGTCTCACAGTCGAAACCGGTAAATTTTGCATCGACAAATTTTGCAGCCATTCCTGAATTCGCCCGCGAATCCCCAAAGAAATAGTTAACTCTGCTAAGCGCTGATTTGTAGCTTCTCTGTCATCCAGACAAAAAGTCCGCAGCCGAGTTAAAGTGTTCCGCAAACCAAACAAATTTGCTACTACCCAATAAGTGCCGCTGGTTTTTTCTCGAAACCCTTCATCGATGATCGAAATATTGCGATCCGTCAAAAAGTCAATTAAAGCCTGCCGCAGCACTTCCGGGGGTATTACTACCTGCAACAACCACTCAGCAAGCTGAGCCGCCTGAGCTTCAGTTAGCTGAATCTCCAGCAAAACTTGATCAAAAATTTGATTAAGCTGAACTTCTAAAAAATCTTCCCGGCGCGCCAAAACTTTGAGAATTCGCGGCACAGATTCCCCCAGCAAATCTCGCAAAATGTTAGCGAGAATTTTAGCGGTTTTTTGTTCGGCGTCTGCTTTTACCTGATCCAGCGCCAACTGCAACAACCAGAGAATGACCGACTGCATCCGCTCGGTTTGCAGGAGGCGGCGAGCTAAGTTTTGCAGTTCCTGTGGCGTCAGCAGCGAACCCATAATTGTGTCGGAAATTCGCTTTGCTAAACGCTCTTGGTTGCGGGGGATCAAGCCTGGAGTGAAAGGCAACTTCCGCCCTTTGATGTAAATAGCTCGATAGGGGCGGAACAGCATTTGGATAGCTATATCGTTAGTGAAATAGCCAATAATACCTCCCACTACAGGTGGGGCCAACAACAGCCAAATTTCAGACGCATTCATAAAGGATTAAAAATAGGGTAAGGTGCACAGGGAGCGGTGCGCCTTATAGTTAGATAGCTGATATAGACTGCAAGCATTTTTAATTTTAAATTGCTTTGCCCAGTACCAATACTCCCATCATAGCTCCGGCAATCGGGTAGTGGGTGGCCGCGGCAAATCCGGCTTTATTGGCGATCGCGACTTGCTCCTGGCCGATCGGGAATTTTTCTAAACTAGGATTAATGTAAGCATATTCTTGAGTCATGCCAAATTGCTGAGCAATGGGCACTACGAGACTGTCTAGATAAAACTGCTGAAAGCTCCGCATTAGGGAATTGCTGGGGCGGTGGAGGTCGAGAATAGCTGCTTTGGCACCGGGTTTGAGCACGCGGTGCAATTCCTGAAGACTGCGGGGGATGTCAGTCACGTTACGTAGGCCGTAACCCATTGTGGCGCAGTCGAAGTAATTGTCAGGAAAAGGCAAGTCTAGGGCGTCAGCTTCTACCCAGGAAATGGGGCTTATAGGGGTGAGAAAAGGTCGATCGCGCCTGGCGGCCACGGCCAATTGTTCGGGGGAAAAATCTACTCCAAATACGCAACCGGTCGGCCCTGCTTGTTTGGCCAGCAGCAAAGCTAGATCTCCGCTACCGCAGCACAAGTCTAAACAAGTATTTCCGGGGCCAGCACTGCTCCATTTCACCGCCATTTGTTTCCAAATCCGGTGTTGCCCAAAGCTCAACCAGTCGTTCAATTGGTTGTAAACTGGTGCAATTCGATTAAATATAGTTTTAATTTCTTCGGCGTTATTAGTCATTGGTCATTTGTCATTGGTGATTGATAATTTGTAATTTGTCAGCCGGAAAAAATAATTAATCCGTGCATTCATGTCATGCTGTCGCCAGTCATTAATGCTTTTTTCTTTGTTAGCCGTTGGTGATTTTTTGTCTATAATCATTGGTTTGCTATCATTTTCGACTCCAGAGAGCCGACTGATGACTAAAGACTAATGACTGATGACTGATGACTGATGACTAATGACCCTGAAAACTCGTCAATACCAAAGCAACTTCTTGAGCGGCGAGGTGAACTGTTGTGAGTTCGTCGGGGCGCAGGGAACAAGGTTGCTTCCACTGCATGGAAATCAGGGCGATTGATCGACCTTTGTGAATCACCGGGATGGTCAGGTGAGCTTGAATGCCGGATTTCTGATAGTGCGGCAGGCTCGCTAAGGCGGTGTCGATCCCAATATTCACAGCACCCTGAATAGTTTGAGAGGTAATTGCTTCTCGAACCAGAGGGTCATCTGCCAGCCAATTTTCCACAGCCGAACCCGTGGTGTGAGTGCCTTGGACTGGTATTAAAGCATTTTCTTCCACCAGTTGCAAAATGCAAGAGTCCGCCAAAAAATTATCACTTATAGCAGTAGCAATTGGATCTAAACTTGCTTCCAAACTCGGATAATCCACAGCCGTTTGCATGATTGTTGCTAACAGTTGTATTTGATTTTGGGCGCGATCCAATTCCTCAGTCCGCTGCTTGAGAATTTCATAAGTCTCGGCCGCCTTTTGCACCACCATTTTCAGTTCGTTCGGGTCCCAAGGCTTGGTGATATACTTGTAAACCTGTCCTGAGTTAATCGCATCCACCAAGTCTTCAATGTCCGTAAAACCAGTCAAGATAATTCTGACCGTATTCGGAAACTGGGGCACGGTTTTGCTCAAAAACTCCGTCCCCTTCATTTCGGGCATCCGCTGGTCGGAAATGATGACGGCGACCTCGCCTTCGATGCCCAGGACTTCCAAGGCGCGAATTCCGCTCTCAGCTTTGAGTACGTTAAAATCTCGTCGAAAAGTGCGGTAGAGTAAATCCAGATTGTCTGGTTCGTCGTCTACTACCAGCATTTTGGGCTTTTTCGGTCTGTGTAGGGTCATGAGCTGGCGTTTAATTTGATCTAGCTCTGAAATGGCATTATCCATAACAATACGATAAACTCCCCTTTGTAAATTTAGGCGAGCAACTATTCTGTAACAATAGTCTCATAACTCACTTACTATTAATCTATCGCTCTGCCGCGACACGAGCCTTGCCAGTATCCAACCACACATAACTTAGCGCTAGTTTTTGATTCAATTATGACTGATACACCGCAAGATTCATCCCCTCCTGCATCTGCATCCTCCACAACTGCTGTGGATGCCGAAAAGTTAATTCGATCGCTCCGCCGAAAAGAAGGCACTTGGGTAGAGTGGGGACAGGCCTGCACTGCACTGCTAAAAGCTGGCTACAACTCTCAAAGGATTTTTGAAGAAACTGGTTTTGAGCCAATTCAGCAAAATCAAGTGAGCGTCGCAGCCCAAGTCTACACCAGCATGGTAAATGCTGGGGCTTCAGACGAAGTTCGATCGCACTTCATGGGCAAAGGTAGTGATATCTTATACGAGTTTCGCATTCTCTCTCAAGTAGAGCGGGCAGGGGCGGCCGCTTTGATGCTAACCCACAATTTGGATGTTGACGATGCTCGCCAAGTTGCTAAAGCGATCAAAGAGTTTTCGCACTTCGGGAGTCTCCCCCAAGGGTTCACAGACACTCCCGGCGATGCTATGGCTTACCAATGCTGGCAATTGGCGAGACAGAAAAGCGATTTGCAAGAGCGATCGCGCTTAATTGCTCGCGGTTTAAAATTAGCTAGCAGCCAAACCGCTAGGGCGCAAATCGAGCAGTTGCTCGTTGATTTTACCGTAGTTGCGAGACGGGAAGCGCCCCGCTTGCCCGTCTACCGACTCGATACCGAGGAACAATTGCCCCGCGTTGTCCCGGTTGTGGGCAAATTGCCGCTCTCTACGAGAGATTTGCTGGCAGTGCCTTTACCGGAGGAAATCGAGCCGTTCCGAATGGTAAAATTTTCGGGAGCGGGAGCTTGGGTGGCGATTCCCGGATGGCAGGTAATTTTGAACGCTGAAGATCCGGTAGCGGTTTTGGGAATGAGCGATCGATTGCCGGTACCGCTGCAAGGCAAAGTTGAAGAAGTTTTGATTATTGCCGATCGAGCCCAAAGACAGTGGGATGCTGACAGTTATTTCCTCGCCGATAACGCTGGCAATTTAGAATTGTACTGGTTTGAACAATCCCCGGATATTCCTATTTTGGGGCGAGTTGTTCTGGTGATGCGTCCGAAAAAGATTGTGGATGAAGACTATACCAAAGATGGATGGCAAATTGATGATTAGTCATTACTCATTCGTCATTAGTGAGTCATGATTGTCGATCGGCCTTTGAGGGGCAGGCTAGAAGAGCAACGGCCCCTACTCCACACAAGAAAATTCACTCTTTGTGGAACAGGCCGGAAAGCCAGTTCTTAAAACCAATGACTACTGAGGCGGTTTCGGTTCTTGAATTTGCGGAACAGAATGCTGTTTCTTAAATCGATTAAAGCCGTAAACCGCAGCCCCAATTAACAGCAAATAAGGACTGTAAGCCAACAGCCAAATACCTAAACCAAACAAACCGAGCGTCAATTCGCCCACAGAATGAGTCGCTTTCCCCCAAGTTTCCTGAACCCGCAAACCTAGAGAAGGTTCCTGAGTTTGTTGAGCAGATACTGCTGCTTCTAGAGTTAAGCTAATAGTCGAATAGGCTACTTGAGTTCGCAAACTTTTTAACTGAGCGTCAATGCGTTCGATCGACTCCCGAATATTGCTCAACTCTTGAGAAACTTTGAGAACATCGCCGACAGAGCCCGATCGCTCCATAATTTTTAACACCATTTCCTCGGATTTGCGGAGGTTCCGCAGTCTAGCCTCGTTGTCTACTAATTGATCGGTCACATCCTCAGCCGTCAGAGCACGGTTCTCTACAGTTCCGAGTTTTGCCAAAGCCTCTAAAGTCGTTTCTAAACGTTCTTGAGGCACGCGAATCTCCACCGACGCGGTTTGGCGGACACTCGAATCCGGCGGCTTTTGATTTTGGAAACCCAAGATATCGCCTTGCTGTTTTTCGACAATATTAGTAACAGATTTAGTGCTGGCGTCAATAGATTTGACAACTACACTGAGTTGGGCTTTTTTAATCAGTTGGGGACGGGTTGCTGGAGTTTCTGCTGCTTTTTTTGATGCACCAGGAGTTTTTGACCTTTGGGCTGCTGGCTCGGGTGCTGGTGCCGATTGTGGAGCCGATGCCGCAACTTGGTTTTCAGGGATGCTGGATGAACCTGCGCCGCCTGGAGCGCTGCCGGTCGATTGAGATCCTCCGCAGCTAGGCAAAGCAATGGCTGAAGATAAAGTTAAGAATACCGCCACAGCAAAACGAATTGTGCTGTTGTTGGCTGGGTTTGGGTTTGGCTTGGGCGGGGGAGGATTGATTTTGAGGTGAGTTTTCATTTGGGTGACTCCTCTAAAAAAGGCTTTGGTATTGAATTTTATGGTGGTTTCAATTTAAGCTTCAATAGATAGTGTTAGTTTAGCCGATACGGAAATGGAAACGGTAGAGGTTGAATACTTTGGGATTTTTAGCTGCAGATGCAGGTCGCTCAATGCCGGTGCAATGACGGTTCGGGATCTGGACATACGCGATCGCAACTAAAGCAACTCGGTTTCTGATACCGTTTGAAAAGGCTGAACCCCACAAATATTTTTCTAATCTAAAATCTAAAATCTAAAATCTAAAATCGAATGACAGATGAATTTGATACTGATTTTATGCGATCGACAACCCAGATCGATCGCCCGGATGTAGCCTCAACGCTTTCAGAATCAGGGTTTGCCGCCGTTTTGCGAGAACAAGCTTGCCTTAAAATTCGCGAAAGCTTGCGTGCGGGGCAGCAGGACATGGCGGATTGGCAAGGCGGCCCCCTTGCTGTTTCGGCGGTTCCAGGGGCCGGGAAGTCTACGGGAATGGCTGCTGCGTCGGCAATTGCGATCGCCCGCAACGGGCTTCACAGTCGCCGCCAGTTAATTGTCGTGACATTTACGCGATCGGCTGCTGCTAATATTAAAGCTAAAATTCGGGAAAGATTGACAGAATTGTCTTTATCTCAAGGCGGTTTTGCGGTGCACACTTTGCACGGTTTAGCTTTGAATATTGCGATGCGCCATCCCGATTTGTCTGGTTTAAATTTAGAAAATTCAACCTTAGTTACTCCTACTCAAAGTCACCGATTAATTCGCACCTGTGTAGAACTTTGGATTGCCGAAAATCCCCGCCGATATCAAGTTTTGCTGGAAGGACAGCAATTCGACGGAGAGGAAACGGAGAGGCTGCGGCGACAATCGGTTTTGCGGACAGAAATTTTGCCGCAGGTAGCTAAAACTGTGATTCACGAGGCGAAATCTTCTGGTTTATTTCCCGAACAGTTGTTAGAAATGAACGCTCTTGATACTGGGGACGGTTATGAAATTTTAGCAGTAGCTGGGGGTTTATATCAAAAATATCAGGCTTTGTTGAGGAGTCGGGAATACATCGATTACGACGAAATGATTTTAGCCGCTTTGCGGGTGTTGGACAATCCGAGGGCGAGGGCGATCGAGCAAAAGCAAGTATTTGCTGTTTTCGAGGACGAAGCGCAGGATTCTACACCTTTGCAGACTCGGCTTTTGGAAACATTGGCGATCGATCCCGAACATCCTAACTCACCTCCCAATTTTATCAGAGTTGGCGATCCAAATCAAGCGATTAATTCTACCTTCACTCCCGCAGATCCGATTTATTTTAACCAATTTTGCGATCGGTGCGAAGTAGAAAATAAGTTAGCGACCATGGACGGCGCAGGCCGTAGCACCCAGGTAATTATCAATGCAGCTAACTTTATGTTGCAATGGGTAAATAGCTCAAAATTAGCGGGAACCGAACAGCCTTTTCGCGACCAAACTATTAAGCCAGTACCCAGCGATGACCCGCAGCAAAATGCAAATCCTGCCCCCATTGGTCGAGGCTTAGAATTACATACTCCCCGCGATATTTACCATACAATTGAGTTAATTGGCAAGCGGGTAATTGAGTTAGTAGAGGAATTTTTACCAGCCGATTTTGAATTTGGCAGGGATGGCAAGGATATCGATGCAGGGGAAGAAGCGAGCGAGGGGGAAAATAGCGCCAAATTGCCGTTAGAAAATCTGAAATCGATGGCTATTTTGGTGCGGGAAAACAAACAAGGTAAGTTTATAAAAGAAGTGCTGGAAAATCCTCAAAAACACGGATTAAGCTTTGATTTGCGGAAATACGGGATTAAAATTGAGGATGTGGGAGAGCGGGACAGACATTCTCAAGTACCTTGGGAAATCTTAACACTGCTGCAATTCCTCGATCGCCCGCACTCTCCAGACTACCTAAAAGCAGCCTTAAAGATTTTGAGCGATCGGCAACTGATCCCCAAACAAGACTACAATGCTTTTGCGACTAGCCCCGAGCAATTTCTTTACCCAGGCCCGCTAGACCCGCAGCAGTCAGACCCCGTTCGCAAATGTCGCTATTTTTGCTGCGGTTTGCTGCAAGCTAGCTTGGAATTGCCACCCTATCAAATCATTTCATTCTTAGCCTTAGCGCTGCAATACGACCAAACAGAATTAGCCACCGCCGACAAATTAGCCGAACGGGTAGCAATCCAAACAGCCGGCAACAATTCAATGCGGAATATTTTGGATGTACTGAGCGAAATTGTCAGTTCCGAAAGATTTGAACCTGTGGATGCAGACGACAAAATAGAAGAACGCTATACCAGCAAAGGTCAACTAACAATTATTACCATGCACAAAGCTAAAGGATTGGATTGGGATTGCGTATTTTTGCCGTTTCTGCACGAACAAACCATCCCCGGAAATTTGCGAGTTTTGCCACAAACCCGATTTTTAGGAGATTTCACTTTAGCAGAGGTAGCAAGAGCACAAATTCGAGCAAGTTTGCACGAAAAATATCCTTTACCAAATCTAGGCGAAGCCTGGGAACAAGCAGGTTATTTGAAAACAGCAGAAGAGTTTCGACTGCTGTATGTGGCGATGACCAGAGCAAAAAGCTTGCTGTGGATGGCCGCGGAGAAGAAAGGGCCTTTTACTTGGAACAAACCAGAGAATCTGCAGGAGCAAAAACCTTGTCCGGTAATGCCTGTTTTGAAGCAGAGATTTCCGAGTAATGCCATATAAAAGAAGTAATAAGTAATAAGTAGCTCGTTTTCCTGCTCAACTCATGGGTGACAACCTAAGCTGAAGTTTCCCGATTTTAGGAATTTCTCGCTTCTCTCATGACCTTGGTATATACTGCTTTTAGTAACGTGCGACTCGCTTAATCTAAATGGCTAGAAATATCCAGGGAAGATTAGCATACCCCTCTGGTTAGTACAAATAAATACACATTGTTGTACAAAAATCACAAGGGGATTATCTCACTTTTGAGGCGCCTTCGAGTAATAGGAATTTCATCTATTTCCCGCAAATATTCGGTTCTTCCGAACCTTTTATGTAAAATTAATCCAATATAATCATAGAGAGCTGGCTTCTAATCTTGAAATTATCGAAATTACGGAAGCCATAAGCTTTCCGTTTGATGAGCTTCAATTTATTGTTTACTCCTTCAACCATTCCCTGGGTTGTTCTTCGGTCAAAATAGGCAATAATTTCTCCAATCCAACTTTGAATTGTTTGGCAGCTTTGCGAAAAATGATTCAGGGCTTTTTTCAACCAATCCGCCAATTTTAAAATTCCCTCACTCCAATTTTCTGAACTTTCAAAAATTTTTCTAAATTCTTCTTTTAGTTGATATTTTTTAGCTAAATCGGGAAGAACTATTTCAATCTCTTTTATTTTTTCAATCTGCTCAGCATTTAGGTCTTCAAAGTTTTTTAGTAAGGCATACTTACTCTTGTTGATGGCTGATTCTTTTCGACGTTTATTGGCAGTATTTTTCTCCTTACATACCTCCTTTTTGCAATTCTTTCTCCCTTTGTCTAGTTCTTGATTAACCTGCTTCATCACATGAAACCTATCTGCTACTATGGATGCTTGTGGCATTAACTCTTCCGCCACTTTTTTGTAGGGTTTCCACAGGTCTATACTGACTTCTTCAATTTGGCTTAAAGCCTCATGGCCCCAACTTTTTAGGTATTGGCAAATGTCGGATTGCGTTCGTTTGTTAAGGAGTCCGATGAGCTTTCCTGTGTCCAGATCTACAAAGACAGTATAATAATTTTTCTGTCCCTTTACTACAGCAATTTCATCAATTCCCAGCCGTTTAATCCCTTGAGGCTTTTTTTCGAGCAGTTCGTTCTCCAAATCTTTTAACATCGTTTCTACTTCTTGCTCGCTAACTCCGTATCTTTTCGCCGTTCTGGAAATGGTTCCTTCCACTACTTCTGACAGGATTTTTTGACGAAAACGTTGGGTATAAGTTCGTTTCTTGGGAATTGCCTTCAAGTCCTCACGCTCACTTATGGTTGCACTCAGCACACCTCATTTGACGGCGATTAACCTGTAAATAAACTGGCTGTTCCATTATGGGCAGATCTCTGACCACGTATCGATGGTTTTGGTGAAGTTTATTAGTGGTTTTTCCACAGTGGGGACAGGGAACTGCTTTCGCTTCCTTCTCGATATAAAGACTAACTCCCAATTGCTTTATAAACTCATAATTCTTCACCTTCATCCCTGGCAAATTAAGGAGTTGAGTCATTAGCTTAAGTTCGGCATTAGAGGGCATGAGCGTAGCTGATTTGTAACTCAAGTGAAATTATTCCATCGAATCTACACTATAAAAAAGCCCGATGTCAAGACCACTAAGCATTTTAGGTAGTTGTTACTAAAGCCTTTCTGCCTGTTTTGTGGTAAATCTGATTTAATTTTGCATAACAGGTTCGGAAGAACCAAATATTCTTGCTTCATCTAATACGCAAGTCTCAAGCATTCTGATTTTTTTAAGCTGGCTGCTAACCTGTAAATTTGCTCAGAATTCAGGTTGCTCCGATTACTCAACAATAAATATTTGCTGCCTCTATATGTAATTCTTACTGCTAGACTATCTCTCGTTGCCGCCCTGTGCTCAAAATGGTGTTTCTGCCTTTAGGTATAGCCTTTCTCCCAACTGCGGATGCTCAAAGGAAAGTTCCCGCGCGTGCAAGTGTAGCCGATTCGCAGCAGCCCGACATCCGTAAAGCCGATCGCCCAAAATCGGTATCCCCAACCCTCGAACATCCGCTGCATGAACCCTCAATTGATGCGTGCGTCCCGTCAGCGGCAAAAACTCGACGCGATCGCAATTTCCCTTCCTCGCCATTACCTGAAAGCGAGTAACGCTGGGTTTTCCGCACTCCCAATTGACTTGCTGGTAAGGGCGATTTTCTGGATCGCCCCAAAGTGGGAGATCGATCGTCCCCGCCTCAATTTTTACAGTACCCGAAAGCACCGCTTCATAAACTTTGTGAACCTGCTTTGTTTCAAATTGCTGTCTGAGTTGACTGCTAGTTTCTTTGTCCCGCGCCAATAGCAAAATACCCGATGTTTCCCAATCTAAACGATGCACCGCATTCAAATCCAAACTATCCGGTAACAAGTTACGCAAACGACTAAAAACACTATCTTGATTTTCCAAATAACGACCGGGAACTGACAGCAAGCCAGAGGGTTTATTAACCGCTATCAACCATTTGTCTTCATAAATAATCGGTAGCATTTGCGTAACGGGCAAGATGCCCGTTCCACAAGAAATATTATGGTTTTTAGGGCGGGCTTCAACAGCCCCTACATCTAGAGGTTCTGCGTCCACAATATGTATTTTGGTAACGGGCAAGATGCCCGTTCCACAAGAAAAATTATTGCTTGTGGGGAGTAAGGGTTGGGCTTCTAGCCCGCCCGTAAAATCCTCATCATTAGAAACAGTCGAATTTTGAGCCAATCCTGACAGCAAAAAACCCATTAACGGCTGACACCGATCGCCACAAGCACCATAAAATTCTCCCTGTATCTTATCCCCCGATGGCGGCCCCCACCAAAACTCAGCCATTGCCAGCGGTTTCAGATTGTTTACTGCTGCGTAGTGGAGCAATTTTGGCGCACAACAGTCGCCGGTGCCAGTCGGAATAGAATTAGTTGGCATCAATGAGGAGAGCGATCGCGATTTGCCCAAAAAATTCATCAGAGTGTAAGCCGCGTGCATTTGCGTCTGAAGTTCGCGGGAAAGTTCTTTTCGCTGCTGTTTCAGCGCCCGCATCCGCCGCTCCGCAGCTTCAATTAATTGTTTTAGCGGCTGCAATGTTTCATCCCGCTGCCGTTTTAATTGCCTGCGTTCAATTTTCTCCAAACGGCTTTCTTGATTCAGTTGTTCCAGGGCAATTTCTAGTGTTTCTGCTGCGAGAGTTTGACACAGTAACTGGCGTTTTTCATCTCGCTGCTGCTTGCAATTGCGATGCCGATCGCTCAAAACTTGCATTTGCACTTCAAACTCCCGAAATAAGGCTTCATACTCTTGTCGCTGCGGGAGTTGATTCAGTGCAATAAGTTCCTGTTTCATCGCCTCCAATTGAGTTAACGTGCGGGCTTCTTCAAAAGCAACTCGATCTCGTCCCGGAATCGGTGGCACCCAGCCCTCAACAATGCTGCAACCGTTCAGCAGCCCGGAAAATGCTTTGAGTATCCCCTGTTCCCCCGAAGGCATCTCCACCAGTAATATGCCGTACATCTTCCCTTCGCGATCGTAGGAATCGTCAGCAGCAAGGTACCGCATCAAACCCCGAGCGAGATCCTCGGACATTCGAGTACGCGGCAGTCTCAGCAGCTCGCCACTTTGAGGACAACGGCCTTCGTACCAATAATTCGGGTGCGAGTCGATCGACCCCCGATCGCAGTCCGTGAAATCTAAAAGCGCGTCCAACTCTAGCATCTTAAATTTGGTTTTAAACCTGAATGAGGACATTATGTGCTTGTGTCCTGGGCCCGCCCAAAACGGATACAAGTTTCCGACACTCGTCGTGGAGAGATCAAAATTTTAGACTCTGGTTCAAGCTCCCAGATTCATCGGTGGAGTCAATCGAAAATCGAAAATCGACTGACCGTATTTTACAGCGGTGTACCGAAAGTGGAAACGGGGCATAATTTTATACCTACTCGAATTAAGTAAAAAGGATTTGTCGCACCAAGCCTGATATGCTAAATTTGTTTCCAAACAGCAGCGAGATTAAGAAAAGCATAAGTTAATATATAAGACCGCAAGCTTGTTATCCCACTAAATTTTTTATGTGAAAGGCGTATGCCAGACCTCTCGACTTCGGCTACAGAAAACTCCTCAAACCCCCAACCAGCTCTGCTGCCGCCGATTTTAAGAATTTTTGCAGCATTTCCAGATTACGATCGGGGCAATAGATTGTACGCCGCAGGAAGGTACGAAGCGGCAGTCATTTGCTACGGAAAAGCTGTTCAAATTAAGCCGGACTGGGCCCGGGCGTGGCTGAATCTGGGCAAAGCTTACAAGCAACTGCACTCCTACGCAGAAACCGTAGCCTGCGCCGATCGAGCTACAGCAATTAATCCCGAAGAATACTGGGCTTGGATGCTGCGGGGCACAGGGCTGTTAAGTTTGCAAAATCACTCAGAAGCGATCGCGGCTTTCGACACCGCAATTCAAATCAATTCAGAAAAGCACGAAGCTTGGTATCAGCGAGGCCGAGTTTTAGAGGAATTGCAGCAGTGGGAGGCAGCCGCAAGCTGTTACAAAAAAGCAACCCAACTTCATCCGAATTTGCCCGCCATGTGGTATCGGCAAGGCAACGTGTTGGTTCAAGCGGAGCGCTACCCTGAAGCCGTGGCCGCTTTCGAGCGCGCGCTGAAACTCGTCCCGACTAATTGGGAAGCTTGGCTGAACCGAGGTTTGGCTTTGATGAAAGCGGAACGCTACGCTGAAGCTGTAACTTCTTACGATCGCGCCATTCAACTGCAACCACAAAATAGTCTGGCTTGGTTCAATCGGGGCATTGCTTCCGCAAAATTGCACAAATATGCAGAAGCCGTGACAGCTTACGATCGCGTACTGCAAATGCAACCGAACGACTGCGAAGCTTGGTTTTATAAAGGAATGGCCCTCAAACACCAGTGGGCAGACGCGGCAATTGCTTGTTTCGATCGGGCAATTAAAATTAATTCTTTTTATCCCGAAGCATGGATCGGGCGCGGTCAAACACTGTCAGAATCGAGAGATTTTGAAGGGGCGATCGCTGCTTTTGACCAAGCAGTTCAAATTAATCCGAATTTTCCCGAAGCTTGGCTGGGTAGAGGCATCGCCCTGGCAGGATTGGAACGCTACAAAGAGGCAATTATCGCTTACAGTAATGCCCTACAAATTGAAGGTAATTTTCTAGAAGCTTGGAACTTGCGAGGGGAAGCTCTGGAAAAATTACAGCAGTACGAAGAAGCGATCGCCTGTTTTGATAAAGTAATCTCTCTGACTTCGGAAGCAGAAATTACATCAAAAGTAGGGTTGCAGCAAGGCGCAGCGCTGGAAAAATTGCAGCGTTACGAAGAAGCCGTCGCAGCTTACAACCGCGTACTAAAAATCGTGCCCGACAATTTTGAAGCTTGGTTGAAACGTGGCAACGCTTTGTCAAAATTGCAGCAGTACGAACAAGCTCTAGCATCATACGATCGAGCAATTACTGTCTGGCCGGATAACTATCAAGGCTGGGTACAGCGAGGTCTGATCCTAGGGGAAATGCAGAATTATTCCCAAGCACTCGTCGCTTTTGACCAAGTGATTCAACTCAAGCCAGACAACTGGGAAGCTTGGGCGCAGCGGGGCGACGTTTTGCAAAAATTGCAGCGAACTCAAGATGCTATTAGCTCTTACGGAGTCGCCCTCGAAATCAAACCCGATTACTACGAAGCTCTAGTCAGTCGAGAAGAATTGAGGCTTAAAGGCGCGATGTCAGGAAAGTGGTAAGGGGAAATTGACAAATAGTTTTGATTTTTGAAATTGCTTTGTTCCTCGTAATACTTCGGTGGGGTAAAGCTTGAACTATTTAACTTAAAACTAAAAAAACTTCCCTCTTCTCTCTGCTCCCTAGAAACAATCCAAGAGAACCGGAGACAACCTCTCCTCTAGCCTTGGTGGGTTATCTAAATAAATAAGTCCGTCCTCATCGTAAATTTGCTTAGGCATAATACAAAACGGCTTATCCTAGCCACGATGGGTTCATGGCGGTACTATCAAATTGGTTGGTAGTTTTATATAGTTCGTATTGCCCTTTTGCTGCCGCCTCGCGAGTGCGATTCACCATTGCTGCAACTTGTGCTTGATCCATCGGCTTAAACGTGCGAGCGGCCTCAAACGCTTGATCGAGGAGTTGCATACTATCAATGCCAGTAATCACGACTGAAGTAGGCAGATTCATCGCATAGTGGAGACATTCGATCGGACTTACTGTATTGCTTCTAAGCACGTAGGGGTCGCCCATAGATTTCATCCCCAATACACCTATTGGGTTTTTCACCAGCACCGACAGAACTTGTTGCTCAAAACTTCTAAAATGAGCGTCCATCCAAGCCAATTGCAGACACTCGCTCTCCTGTGCGGCCCAGCGTCCTGTAACTCATCTCGCCACTTTGGGTTTGACCTTGGGCCACTGCACTTTCACCGTATACTTGGGTCGGTTCATCTTGAGCTAACAGGGGTTTGAAAAACCCTTCGGAAGCAGCCAGCCCTGCTGCAACCAAACCCGAAGCAGAAGTTACCTTTAACAACTTGCGTCTGCTGATATTCATAAATGCCTTCTTCAAGAAACTACTAGGACTCCCTCACCGCTTCGCTGCACTAAAGAGTTTTGAATTTAAGATGTCTCAAAATCCAGAGCGCAGTCGGGCTGCAACTTCCCCGACTGCCTACTTTGCCTAATCAATAGTAATGATGAAATTTCTAGTTTTAAGAGTTCCTAGACCCGCCAGCTAAGGCTTTTAACTCAATAGCATCGTGACTGCAAAACAGGCGCACATCTTTACTATGCTGCACCGATAATGCGTGCAGCCGGCCTTGATTGAGCAACCGAGCCTTGCGATCGACCTCCATCATCCATTGGTAGGCGCGCAGACCGGGCGTGCAGCGCCGGTTAGCGGCATCCATCTCGTGTCGGTAGAAATAGGCATCGCCTGCGTGCAGAAGCCAGCCATCGGGTGTATTAATGGCAATGCCAGCATGACCGCGCGTGTGCCCTACCAACGGGATTAGCAAAATTTCCGGCGGCAACCCGTCGAGGTCGCGGACTGCTTCAAAACCGAACCAAGGTTCGCCACCCGCCGAATAGTATTTCCAGCGTTTGACTTCATCCCACTGCCCCGGACGATAGCGCCTTTTTGTGATGAAACCGTGCCGATCCTCTGCGGCATCGATTTCAGCCTGCATGACGTGTACCGTGGCTTCAGGGAAATCCTCTAGACCACCGGCATGATCAAAATCGAGGTGGGTGAGTACAATATGGCGCACATCGCTTGGTGAAAATCCGAGCTGTTCAATTTGATGGATGGCCGTGTACTTGCGATCGAACTGGATGTTATTAAAATGGACGAAAAACGGGCTAAGCCGAGAGTAAGGGGACTGGATATCCCGCAATCCGAAGCCGGTATCAATCAGAACCAGTCCCTGATTCGTTTCAACGAGCAGACAGTGGCAGACGAGGTGAGCCGTCAGACCGCGACTGAAGCCATCGAAAAGCGCCCCTCCAATGGGACACATACAGCCACAATTGAGATGATGAATTTGCATAAATATTCTCTATTACATTACTTGGGCTATAACCATTTATTCCTCAGTTCGCATTTAATGCCGATGCTGCATAATGCCATCCATGAACGCCTGAGAAAACTGTGCTAAATCGTCACTACTGGGAGAAGTAAACACGCTTTTATCGGCTGCAATCTTGCCATTATCTGCGATGTTGACTTTCTTTAAATCTGCACATAAGAATAGTAAGACGGGCGGAAATTATTGGTTAGCAGATTCCGGTTTAGTAAGTTGACTGTGCAGTTCGGCATTGACGGTATCAGGCAAAACCTTGCTCACGCTGGCCAGAATCTTTGTCTTAAGTGAACCGGCGATAATGTCGTCCTTACCGGCCATCAGCGCCTCGAAGCCCTGCTTGGCAACTTCGGCCGCGTCGTCTTTCTTGTCTGCGCCCACCTTCGTGTCGTCCATTCCCGCCCGATGGAAGAAGTTAGTATCCGTCGGCCCTGGCATCAGGGCGGTAACAGTGACGCCTGTGTCCTTTAACTCGTTACGCAGCCCTTCTGAGAAGGAGTGTATAAATGCTTTAGATGCTGCGTAGACTGCCTCGAATGGCCCCGGCATTAGGGCGGCAATGGAGGAAGTGAATAGAATCCGTCCCTGGCCGCGATCGACCATATCCTTAACTACCCGTTTAGCCAAATGCACAGACGAGACAACGTTGAGGTTAATCAGATTTAGTTCGTCCTTCAAGTCTGTCTCGCGGGCAAAGTCGCCACCGACGCCGACACCTGCATTAATTGCGATCGCCTCCACTGGCCGATTAGTCGCTTTTATGTGGTTGTAGAGCGTCTCAACACCGTCGTAGGTAGCGAGGTCTGCCTGCACTGTCTCGACTTGGGCACCGAGCCCCTCAAAGGCTTGAGCCGCTTCATTGATGCTCGCTCCGGTGGCGGTGACTAGGAGATCGAATCCGTTTTGAGCAAACTGTTTGGCGAGTTCATAGCCGATACCGTTAGAGGCACCCGTCACGACAGCCAAGGGCCGGGTCAACGAACTGTTTATAACCATCTAAAATCCTCTGTAACTGCTTCACGCTCGTTTGTCTAGGCTTGCTTCTCTCTGTACCAGACAATCTTTGTGGACTGTGGGCTTTCAACTTTTACAATGCTAGGGAGGCAAGAGTGCGATCGCATCTTTCCAAGGACATAAGCTGTTAGGCATTTAAATACGGTATAATCGAAAACAAATTTCATGTAATTAGTGTAAAAATGACAGCATAGAATCATCTTATAGAAAGAGCAAATAGAGAAACTACACAAAGCCTTAAAAAATGAATAAAAGGGAAATATTATAGAAATAATTATGATTATCTAGCAATCATTGCAGGAGTCGTAAAATTTTTACCCCACCCCAACCCTCCCCGAACTCGCTCGCTCGGGAGTAAGAAATTCACAAATGATGCGAGGATTGCTATATAGGCATAAAATGCGCGTAGATATGGCTAATAACTCTTTTGATAATTACTTGGGAACCGTCATTCTCGGGCGCTAAATCGGATGCGACCAGAGACGGGAGATGGAAGAGGGGAGATTGACTCGGAAGATTAATCCTGGGTTAAAAACATTTATCTCTGGTGGAACGGGCAGGATGCTTGCCTAGGGAGAACAGTGCCAGATGTCAGTTATAACGGAATCTCAGGCACTGTTCTCAATCAGACCCAATCAACCTGGTAACAGCGACGAAAAATCTCAGATATCAGGTCGATCGCGCTGCAAGAAACCAAGCGGATGACGCCAAGAGTGTAAGATGTCAGTTATCAGGAATACTTTCTGTTGGCGATTGGCCCAGGGCACCCAAAATTGAAAATTATGACAGCCAATTGCTGATTATGCTGGCTTCATGTTATAGTGGTTTTCCAAGAATTAAATTCGGTGGCGTAGTTTGTTGGTGTTTATTTACAAGCGTCTCTCCGAATCTAAGTCTCTGCACCCTAATGATTCTGGAGATTTTATGTCGATTTACGTGGGTAATCTTTCATATGAGGTAACATCAGACGACCTCAACGAAGTATTTGCCGAGTACGGTACTGTAAGCCGCGTCCAAGTGCCAATGGACCGGGAAACAGGCAGGATGCGAGGTTTTGCTTTTGTGGAAATGGCAAGCGAGGCAGAAGAAGCAGCAGCCATCGCAGCTCTAGACGGTGCTGAGTGGATGGGTCGTGACTTGAAAGTCAACAAAGCCAAACCTCGCGAAGACAACAAACGCCCCTCGGGTGGCGGCGGCGGCTGGGGCGACAAAGATCGCTCTTCACGACGCTACTAAGCTTTGAGACTGAAAATTTGAGTTTTGGTAGTTGACAGCAGGTGCGAATGCTGCTTTTTTTTCGGGTTGTTCGATCGACCCCTCAAATAAAACTCCCAAACCTCTAAATCAGTTTTGCCCCCTCCTTGGAGGGGGCTTTGTTTTTGGCGAAAAATCCCGCGAGGTACGTCTGGGGTGCAGTTCCCACTCTAGTTCGTGATTCGATACCCTCTTAACTGCTTTTTTTAAGAGGCTGTCGGGATTTCGCGGCTCGATTCCTGTAAACTATCAAATTAGAATTAAGCAGCAAGAAAAGTTAGAATAACGGCAAAACTGAATATTGCCTAGAACAGCAAAACTATCTTTACCGAAGATTAGTCGAGAAAACCAGCCGAATATCAGCCAATATCTTGATTTTGCCTCAATAAAGATGTCCAAGGTCTACAGCACGGCGGAACTCATTAAAATCCTCGAAGAAGAGCGCCAAGCCTGCTTGCATGGGCGGCGCCTCAACTTGACTGAAACTCCTGCTACAGGCAACCCCGTGATTGACCGCTTTCTCAAATCTGAGGGAGTTCAGAAGTTCACTGCTTATCAAAATTTTAAGGCTGCCGTGCACGAATACCAGCGAGAACATCAAGTTTCTGGGATTGTCTGGCGGGAAATCGCGGTTAAAGGCAATACTCTACGCTATCCGGCAGTAGATGACGAATTAATAGCTCTACCGGTTGATTTGATTACGTTGAAGGCAGCTAAGATTGCTATGTTGGAATTCTGGCAGCAGGTAACTGCCGGGATGGATTTGTATTTAAGCATTAACAACGGGAAGGATTTTCGATCAATCGAGCCGGTTGATGTAGAGGCTATAGCCCAGCGCACAGAGTGGGCCAGTCTCTCGAAGTGGGAAAAGTTGGATTTTCTAGAAATTTTGTTGCAGTTGGGCTGGGGGAAGCCGGAGGAAGCTTATTATAAGCGGGGATGGCCGACCTCGGGCAGCGAGTACATTCATGCCGTCAAACCCGGACAGCGGCCGATTTGTTAATTGGTAATTAGTAATTGGTAAGAGGATACCCTGAATTCCGAACCCTCAACAACACAGAAATTGAGGACACGGCACTGCCGTGTCCCTACCCCAAAACGTCGTAGTAGCACGGGCGAGGGCCCGACGCCCTCCCCCAATCCGATTTAACCATCGCCCAATTTGTAGGGACGCGACACTGCCGTGTCCTGACTGTGGGTAATATGTGAAGAACTCATTTATTAACATCAGAAAGTTGGCAAAGCATCAAGCCAAACCACTGATTTGGATCTGTCCAAACCTGCACAGGCATTAAACCACGCTGCGAAAGTTCTTTTTTTACAGTATTGAGATTAAACTTGCGCGATATTTCGCTGCGGATAGTTTCTCCCGCTGCGAATTCAACCGTTAAATTGAGAGAACGCAACTGCACTGTTTGCGTTTTTTTACTTTTTAAGTGCATTTCAATTTGACATTCCTCTTGATTGTAAAAAGCCCAATGCTCGAACTGTGCTAAATCAAAATTTCCCTCAAATTTTCGATTTAAATGCCGCAGCATATTCAAGTTAAATGCCGCCGTTACTCCTTGACTGTCATCGTATGCAGGCTCTAAAATATCCTTAGATTTGTCCAAGTCAATTCCCAGCAAAAAATACTCTCCCGGCTGCAATGCACCGACAATTTGCGAGAAGAACAAATCGCATTCTTGAGCGTTGAGATTGCCGAGGGTACTGCCTAGAAAGCAAATCATTCGGGTTGGCAACGGCGACGGTGCAATTTTAGCTAAGGCTAATTCGTATGTGCTGACAAGTCCGTGAATCTGGAGCGACGGATAATCTGCCAACAGTTGACAAGCGCTGCTTTCTAGGATAGTAGGACTGATGTCGATCGGCAAATAGTGCAGGGGATATTCCAGTTGACTGTAAGCATCGAGGAGAATCCGAGTTTTGGTGGAACTACCACTGCCGAGTTCGACGATTTCGCAGGGGCCCGTTAAATTTGCGATCGCCCCCGCGCACCCTTGCAAAATAGCCGTCTCAGTGCGTGTCAAGTAGTATTCCGGCAACTGACAAATCAACTCAAACAGCTTTGAGCCGCGATCGTCGTAGAAATACTTTGGAGGCAGGGATTTAGGGGTTTGAGTCAACCCGCTAACTGCATCGCTGCCAGCATTGATTTCTGCGGGTGTCAGTGCCGCAGCGCTCACCAGTCGCTCTAAGTGCAGCCGGTTTTCCTTCGTTAAGGCTGAGTTGGTTGTGTCGGACAGTCTTGGGGATTTCATAAAGTAATTTTTAGATGCACATATGGGTATAGCACGCAGTTGCGTTGCCAAATATCGCGCTCAAGTCAGATTTTTCATGCCGATCTCGGTTCTGTCTTGTCTCACCGGATGGCGATCGCATCCACAATTAAAACTTAAAATTTATCCACAAAAATTATTGAATACTTAACCAAACTTGTTTTCTTTGAGCTTGTTACATGGAAAAAAGTTGGGCATTTCGCCAACATTTTTTTTCCCCAATTCCCTCTCCAGCCAGTTATCTGAGGTTCGTCAAATAAGGTTTGTAATGCAAGTATTAAGGAATTTGTTAATCTGAAAATCGGATGACTAAATTCCTTAATATGAACAAATTTGTTAGTAGTTATAATTACCTGGCGAACTACTTAGCGCAGCGAAAACCAGCAATAATTTGCCGCACGCCCGGATAGTACCAATTCCGAAAGGTCGATCGCAGTGCCTGCGGAAAAGTTGCCCAACTCCCCCCTTTCAAAACGCGGTGTTCTCCATCAAAATAAACTTGAGAATAGCCCCTGTAAGGATAACTTTCAAATCCCGGATAGGCGTCAAAGGTTGAAGCAGTCCACTCCCAAACATTGCCCAACATATCGCAGCAGCCGATCGCACTTGCTCCTTTGGGAAAGGCATCAACTGGCGAGGTATTGGCAATATTATTGCCGTGATTGCACAGGCTGCCGTTTGGCGGTTCTTCTCCCCAAGGATAGATGCGATATGTTTGATTTGTGGCATCCCACCTCGCAGCTTTTTCCCATTCTGCTTCCGATGGCAAACGCTTGCCGATAAAGTTGCAGTAAGCTTCGGCTTCGTACCAACTGACACCGCAAACTGGATGGTTGTTGAAAGCTGGATTTTCTGACCAGTAAAGCGGTTGAGAGACGGCTTCGCCTTGCAGCCATTTCCAGCCGTCTGCTGACCACCAATCAGGGTTTTGATAGCCGCCGGATTCCATGAAATCTCGGTATTGACGGCAAGTGACGGGATAGCGATCGATCGAGTATGCTTCTAAATAACACAGGTGGCGCGATCGCTCGTTATCCAAAGCCTCAGCAGCATCGCTTCCCATGTAAAATTCTCCGCCCGGAATTTCAATCGCCTGGGAATCCGTAATTTGTAATTGGTAATCTGCAATTGGTAATCGGTAATTGGAAATTAATCTTCCTTCTTCCTTCTTCCTTCTTCCTTCTTCCTTCTTCCCTCTTCCTTCTTCCTTCTTCCTTTGCATTTGCAACACGAAAGCAACTGTTTCGCAGTGCTGGCTTTCGTGCTGAATAATAAACCGCCAGAGACGTTCTTGCTCCTCTATCGGCGCTACTTCCAAATAATCTAACACCTTTTTTCTCACCGCGTCCAGATATAATTCAACTTCAGGTAACGTCGGCAGAAAAACCCGTTGTTTTTTCGGCAAAATATCAGCAGCAAACAGTTGGTGATATTGAGGCAAGACAGGTTCCAAGCCAGCACATCGTTGCAACAGCCACAAATCCTCAGTATAAGCAATGTGACCTAAGTGCCAGCCAACCGGACTAAAATCAGGATGAGCTTGGCGGCAAAAAGTATCATAATCGATGTCTGCAAATAGCTTGAAAGTGCCGCGCCGACACTGCTGCAAATCGCGATATATTGCCTCTCTACAAGATTGGATAGATTTCGATATCACGCTCTACTCCGGTACTGATAATGCTCTGGACTGGGCACTCGTGCCAATTGCCTGCAAATAAAGGTTCAGAAGCAATGATGACAGAATTCGGGAAATTTAAATCGTCCCGCAGCCAATAGAGGGAAGGAGGGGTTTTTTGGGCAGCAAAGCGAGAGGCAACGAGCTGGTGTCCGTCGCTGATAATGATATTAGCTGAAAATTCTACTTGGTGAAAGTTGGCTAGCTCTGCCACAGTTTTCAGCGTGTTTTGCAAAGCAGCTTCTAGAGTCATATTAGCGGCTGTCAATTCATTGACAAACAAACCGAAGATATGCTCTGAATCTGTAGTGCCGTTAATTGATTGATAAATGGTATCGCTGAGTCGATCGCGAATTGGTCTGTAAAGAGTTTGCCGAAAATTCTTCACGAAGCCGTTGTGTACGAACAGCAGGCGATCGTTCTGAAACGGCTGACAGTTGCTCAAATCTACAGCTTGTCCTGAAGTTGCACTGCGAACATATCCGATCGCGCATCCAGATTCAACGTATCGACTGATACTCGGAAGGTTAACGTCGCTCCAAATTGGCTGTACATTTTTATAGGTGAACGGGTCAGTATCTAGGTGCGGGTGATACCAACCAAGACCAAAACCGTCAGCATTGAGTACGCCAGAAGTCATTTCGCGGGGCTCGTAACTCTGCACAATTAGGGAATGTTCCGGCTTGTACAGAATAGCATCGAGTAAAATCGGCTCCCCGAGGTAGCCAAGCAAACGGCACATAAAATTTTTGCAGCAATGTGATTAGCATTGTAAGTCATTAGCCGAAAAATTGCCCGAGCGGGCATCTTCAGCGCTGGGAACAAGGTTTTTTGTAGCCCGCTGCCAGCATCGCAGTACAAACGATACAGTTAAGGTAGAACCCCTGCAGCAAAAGGAGACTCTTGAATGTTCCTCGACGAACTCATCCCAATGGCCCAAGAATTGATCCAACAGCCGATCGCCTTCGCGGGCGGATTTTTATCTGGCCTGCTTCGACTCAACCTTCACGAAGATCCCGTTAAAAGCTGGATCGACGAGCAAGCTGGTTCAACTTCCTACACTACTCCCCCAGCCGAACCCACCAACGGTAAAAGCACCGGGCCTCAGTCAATCTCGATCGACTAAGGAAAAGCAGTAACATCCTCCCAACGCCAAACTGATTACAGTTATGGCGTGGGCTTCCAAACTTCACAGTTTGGCTTTTCGCGTTTTTCCCTTACGGGATTTCTACACTTGGCTAGACTTAATTTCTCAGTGCCCGCTAGAAAGTCTGCACAGACACTTTCGATTCCCCTATAGCCTTTCTCAGATAGATGAAGTCCAATAACAGCAGTGTGTAAACCAGTTCCAAATATCTTGCTTAGAAAGTTGACGGAATGCAAACTCTATCGCCTTTCCTAATTATTAATAATTGGTTGGGTTAATAAAAAGGAAAACATTTTTAAGTTTTGATCATAAAATCTTAGGTTTGTGATAAATCGGGTGAAGGGGGCGACAAGTATATTACTTTCGCCCTTTTTCGTGATTACTTTCTTTACTTATTTTGCCTATTTCTATGACCATTCTCCCTCACGACCAAAGCATTTTTCCCTAGTTTGGGTAGTGAGGGAGCATAATAGCCTCAAATGTAATTGTATCATTTTACTTCTTAAATTAACTTATATTAGAAGTTTATTGAGCCTTATATATAGTGCTTGTAAAAAATATTTTTACACGTTTGTTCGTTTTATTTATCGCCATTGAACCTTTTATTGTATAGTTAAAAAGGAACTTATTCAAGCTTTGAATCATTTTTATTTTCAATCTGCTCTAAAATTATCACTTGTTCGGTATTAATTTTGAATGCTCGCATAAATTAGCTCGCCTAACAATTTTTGTGGTTTTAGGAGCCTGTTTAAGTAATTTTTTTACAAACCTGAGAACTCCCAAAAAACAGTTAGGTATGAATTTTTGTGAGATTACTTCCGTAATGATAAACATCGATAATTTCTTGTCTAAAATCAAGATAATAAGCTTTCATTGCTAGTAATGTATGATGTTTTCGATGCTTGGCAAACAAACGTGCTGTGAGTTGAGGGGGCGTCTCCTCCACTTATGGTGATGCTGTGACTCTTGAGCGAATTATAGTTCATTTATCTTATATTTTATATTTTACCGTTATGAATAAGTCAACAATATGATACTTCATCTGCCTCACAAAGGCTATATCTCTGAACTCCAAATTTAATTATAATCTTACCACTTTTTCTAATGGGCGTGGCCAGGCTTGGTTTGTGTAAAGCCAGGTTTTAAGCTGTAGACTAAAGGGGTTTATAAAAATGAATTCAGCATGATGACAACCAAAAAGCTACCGTAACTGCGTAGTCACCCAAAATCGCTAGCGACTTTCAGGATCAGGAGTTACTGATCAATTAATTACTAATTTTAAAAGGTAAAATCTCAAAGGTAAAATCCTAATAGGTACTTGAGCTACCTGAGAAAAGCTATAATATACAAGATATGTGGAGGATGGCAGCGAGGATAACTGTAGTAGAAGGAAGCAGAAATAGTATGTTGAGAAAAATGAATTTACAAACCAGACTGATCGGCGCATTTCTGATTATGGGACTTTTAGTATTTTTAGTTGCTTGGGTAGGAGGGAACTCAACATCTAATCTCAGTCAACACATAGATACTATAGGTAAAAATAATTTACCGAGTATTGAAGCATTATGGAAAATTAACGAGGGACAAACCCAAATTGAGTCATCCGAGAGAGCGCTAATTAATCCGGCACTCAGTCAAGCAGAAAGGCAAGATGCCTTAAACAGAATGGACAAGGCTTGGCAGCAGATTCAAGATGGGTTTAAAGCATACGAAGCCACTCCACGTACCGCAGATGAAAACGCACTATATCAACAAATGTTTAAGTATTGGGAGAAGTGGAAGCAGGAAGATCAAGAACTCCTGCGAATTAATCAAGAATTTGAGAAAGTGGGAATTTTGAATCCTTTGGGCTTGCAGCTAAACCTAATTAATCAAGGTAAAAGTAATTCGCCAGAAATGGCAAGAGCCAAAACAGCTAGTAACCTTTTGAATAAACTTAGTCAGCAATCTAAGGTAATTCGGATTGAATTTATAAAGGCAGAAAAAGCCATCTTATCCGTAGCTGCATCCAACAGAAAGCAAGCAGACGACGCTTATAAAACCGCAGAAAATGATATTAGGAATACTCAAGGAGCTGTATTATTGGCTATGACAGTTGGACCGCTAACAGCGATTAGTTTAGGAACAGCTTTAAGCATAGCGATCGCCAAACCTTTAGATAAAGCGCTGAAAGGTATTATTAATATGATTGTCAGTTCTTCTACCGAGATCGCTGCGACAATTGAGCAACAGGAACGTATTGCTGTACAACAAGCTGCTTCTGTTAATCAAACAACTACCACAATGGATGAATTGGGCGCATCATCGAGGCAATCAGCTATGCAAGCCGAGTCAGCCCTTGAGAATGCCAGTAATGTCTTAAACCTGGCAGCAGAAGGCAGTAAAGTAGTGCATAAAACCCAGCAGGGAATGTTGAGTTTAACGGAAAAAGTCGGAGCTATCGCCGAGCAAGTTTTACATTTGAGCCAGCAAACCAATCAGATTGCTAATATTACCAATTTAGTCAGCGATTTGGCTAATCAAACTAATATGCTGGCAATTAACGCTACAGTGGAAGCAGTACGCAGCGGAGAACAAGGAAAGGGGTTTGGGGTGGTGGCGAGGGAAATTCGCCGACTCGCAGATGAAAGCAAACAATCGTCGGCTCAGATTAATGATTTAGTAAACGATATTAAGAATGCCATTAATAAGACAGTGATGGTAACAGATGAGGGCAAAAAAACTTTAGATAATAGCCTGAAATTGACTGAAGGTACGGCGGATAATTTTAGCAATGTTGCTAATGCTATTAACAGTGTTGTTGTCAGCAGTCAGCAAATTTATCTCAATACCAAACAGCAGGCGATCGCTATTGAGCAAGTGGTAGATGCGATGAATGTTCTGAATAAAGGAGCAACGGAAACAGCCAGCGGTATTACCCAAAGTCGAATTGGCACTCAAACACTTAACAAAGCTGCTTTAAATCTCACATCCTTAGTTTAATTGAGAAAAGTAATATCCTAAACTGGGGATTAAGGAGAGCGAGAGAAAATTTGTCCCATTCCTCATTTCCAATTTGCAATTCCAAATTTGGTCCAAGGATTGAAGGTGACCTCTTTCGGTTGAGGAAAGGGCTGGGGAGATGTGAAGTAGGTTTCCTCAAAGGGCTGTCTAGATGTGTATAGCAATTCTCCAGTGAATGAGGTACAGATTTAAATTTTAGATTAAAGAATGGAAGAAGTGGGGAATTGGTAATTAACTGCCAAGTACCTCACGAAAGTTGAGAACCCCTATATCAACGCTCGTGGTCCAGAGCAACCTAATATATTATACCTTGTTAGTCGCTTTGTTTCCGAAGATGCTTGGTGATTCGTCGCCCACCCATCACTGATCTGATTAAAATCAAATATTGTTGACGGGTGCGATTCCCCACCACCCCAAAAGTCATGTCCTCACTCATTCTTCGGGTGAGTGAGGACATGACTTTTGATCAAGCTAACTATTCCAGCCAGTACCAAGGGTTGGTCAGTGCGGCAAACCCTTTTAGTCAGAGTCGATTGGCCAGTTGTATGCTAGATAGCACTTGACAGTTAAATTAAAAGGTTATTATGTATAGCACAACAAGTTCAGTTCGATCGACATGACTATCTACATTGGAAATCTGTCTTACCGCGCCACCGAAGAAGACCTGACAGCAGTATTTGCAGAATACGGCACAGTCAAGCGAGTTGTCTTGCCTACCGACAGGGAAACCGGTCGGATGCGCGGTTTTGCATTTGTTGAGATGATGGAGGATGCCCAAGAAGACGCTGCAATTGCCGAATTAGACGGCGCAGAGTGGATGGGACGCCCCTTGCGAGTGAACAAAGCTAAACCGAAAGAAGAGGGAAATCGAGGCGCAGGTATCAAGAGAAACGACGGATATTAGTCTGCGATGCGGCGGTTGACATCCTCTCGAAACCCACCTGATGCACCAGTGCGCCACTAGCGCCGAATTGCTAGCAGCAGTTGATTTTGGGGATGCAATGTCAAATCCGCTGCACCAAAACATCGATTCTTTGTGGGCTGCACTTGATTCATAACTTTTTGAGAAAGACAGAATTTATGCACGCTAGTCTAGAAACCCGATTTCTTCGGCGATACCTCGCTGCTAAAAGCAAAATTTATCAGGAGAAACCGGGTTGATGAGCGTTAGTCTTAGAAAGAGTAAACTCGCCCTTTTTCATCAATATAAACTGATCGGTCTTGCCGAGTGCGGGGGTCTGATCTGGTGATGCGAATCGTCACAATGTTTGTCTGCGAGTCAACGTTATAGTCGTATTTCAAAGTTGTGCTTCCTCCTGTGGCATTAATCGGAATATTGGCAATGTCGCCGGTGCGATTGCTGATACGAACAATGATGTTTTTGCTGGTTCCGACGGGCAAGGATGACAAGTTGGCACCTGATTGACCGTATTCTAGGTTTAATCCAGTTTCATTTAACAGTCTGAGGGTTATGTTGCGAGTATTGTCAACCTGCGCTTGAGGTTGCCAGAATCCGGGTTTTTTGCCACCGTCAGTTGCAGGTTGAGATAATGCTGGGTGAGGATGCAGAAAGGCGAGGGCGGCAAGTATTGCTGCGGTTGCAATAATTTTTGATTTCACGGTTTGTACCTCCGGGTCAAGAGTTGGTGATATTTCTATCCTAGCTTGAAAATCGGAGCTTTTGATAGCGGAAGGAAGAAGGAAGAAGGAAGAAGGAAGAAGGAAGAAGGAAGAAGGAAGAAGGAAGAAGGAAGAAGGAAGAAGGAAGAAGGAAGAGGGAAGAAGGAAGAAGCAATAAAAGGAATCAAAGCAAGGGTTTGAGAAATTAAGAATTTCCTAACCGTCAGGGCGGTTGCTATATCTACTCAGAAACCGGGTTTCTGTAGTTGTTAATATTCCTGGACGCACGGGTTGTCTAGAAATCCGATTTATGAGCAAGTGGCTGCTTGCCAAAGCTATGATTTAGAGTAGAAACCGGATTTCTGGGGTCAAGTGAGTCTGGAAGTGGTTAATTGTTAATTATCGATCGAGCGGCTTCTAGCAGCAGGCGCTGTTCGGCGCGGACGATCGCCCTGGAAGTTTGTTCTGCAGCATCGACATTGACCGAAATAGACGAAATTCCCCACCGCACGAAGGATTCCACTGTCTCGGGATACAATGCGGGAGCGTCGCCGCAGATTGAGCAAGGAATGCCGGCGGCCCGGGCCTGTTTGATTAATTGTTCGATCGCCCTCATCACTGCTTGATCGCGCCCGTTGAAAGCACCTGCTACCTGGTCGGAGTTGCGGTGAACTCCTAATAGCAATTGGGTTAAATCGTTAGTGCCGATGGAAATTCCTTGAACTCCGGCTTTTACGTAATCGGGCAATAAAAATAACACCGAAGGAACTTCCGCCATAATCCACATTTGAAACTCGGTTGAGCGGTTTTTCCAAACTGTTTCTAAGCGCTGTCGGCAGTATATAAACTCCTCAACCGAGCGCACGAAAGGCAAAATTAAATTAACATTGGTATGGCCTGACTCGCAGACTTTTTGAAGTACGCAGAGTTCCCAATCAAATAATTCCGGTTCAAAGGTATAACTGAAACTGCCGTGGGCGCCTGACTCCCGTAAATCGAGAGATCGATAAAATATTGGCCGCGGCGAAACGGCAGCAGCAAATAAGCTGAGGCAATCCGCCATGCGATCGACAAATTCCGATTGGCGGCCGTCTTGTAGCCAAACTTTGGGGTTTTGACAGTCCAAAGCTTCTAATGCCATTAATTCCGATCGCAGCAATCCGATGCCGTCTATTGGCAGATTTTTGAGGCGGTCAATCGAACTTGTTTGACTGACATTAACTAGCAGTTGAGTCGCCGTTGGTGGACCCCAAACATATTGAGTAGACTCAGATTGTCGAGATTTAGGCGCGGAATTGGACGATCGATCGGAGGTAGAAGATTGGTGCTTGGCTATTGACATTTTTGCTGCTGTACTGTATGTATCTGCCTTTTTTGCTGTGTCCCGAAGTCGGCCGCTGTCTCCTGTCTCGATCGCATCGTGTTGGGCGAGGGCAAAAACTTCTCCGCTATCGCCGTCTACCAAAACCGAATCGCCCGAGGCGATCGCCCGAGTGGCCCCTGCCACTCCCACAACGGCGGGAATCCCCAATTCTCTAGCTAAAATGGCGCCGTGGCATGTCAGGCCTCCTTGTTCCGCAATCACCCCAGCAGCAACCTTCAGCCAAGGCAGCCAATTCGGATCGATTGTCCGGGCTACCAAAATGCCTCCGGCTAAGAATTCCGCGTTTTCTGGGTGGGA